>JAVEDB010000186.1 GCA_030841185.1 Actinomycetota bacterium | reverse complement strand
TGCCGGATGCCCGCCCAGCGCTGCGAGCTCGACCACGACATCGAGTTCCCCACCGGCCCCACCTCCGAACGCAACCTGGGCCCGGTCTGCACACACGAGCACCGCCGCAAACACGAAGCCGGCTGGGCCTGCGCCCAAGAAGCCGACGGCACCTACATCTGGATCAGCCCCACCGGCCACGTCTACTACGACCCCCTCGACCCCAACCTCGACCACGACCCGCCCCCACCGGCCCACCCCGACCAGCACCCACCACCCGACCCCGCCGACGACCCACCGCCGTTCTGACAGTGCCCCGCGAAAGGCAAGATGCTTTCGGACCTCGTGACGGTGGTTCGACTCGGCGACCGGAGTGCGACATGCGACTCGACCCTCTCTTCGATGTTGGCTGGCGCTACAGCCTCATGCAGTCCGTGCAGCCGTCGGGACTCGGCGATGGGCGCGTCTACGGCCAAGGTGACGCCACGTTCACCGGGCGGCTCAGCGGCGAGGCAACGTGGTCGAACTTTCCGCGGTTACGCGGCGATTACGCCTTCCCCGACGCGCGCGGCGTCGTGGACGTAGCGGGCGGCGGCTTCGTGCTGTTCAGCCTGACCGGTATGTCCGCGCTGGCCAACGGCAGCGGCGTCCATGTGATGACGTTCCAGACCGAGGACCCTGCGCACAGCTGGCTCAACGACGTTATCGCCGTCGGTGAAGGAAGCATCGACGCAGCACGAGGACTGCTGTCCATGCGCTACTACAGCTGCGTCGTGGACTACTTGCCGAGCATCGAAGGGACCTAGGTCAGTCACCGAGGTGCGCGGCGGCCACCTTCTTCGGAACGACCATCCGCCATGCCTCGATGACGAGCTCGCGCATCTCCTCGTCGTCGATCGCCGCGAGGCGTACCACGAGCCAGTTGTAGCGCTGGTCGGACAGCTTGGGCATGAGGAACTTGTCCGGCTCCGCCTCGATCAGCGCCGCCCGCTCCTCCTTCGGGGACGCGAAACCCATCAACGACTCGTCGCGGGCGAACGACAGGTAAACGATGTGGCCGACCCGGAACTTGACCCGGTCGCGCACCAGCACCTCGTAGCTGCGCGGCAGGCTCAGCGCCAGCTCGCGAACCCCCTCGATCGTCGCCACGCCCCGATGCTTTCAGCCGCGGGTGACAGTTCCCTCGATGACTCCGAACGGCCGGTCGGTGGCGACGAAGACCGCCCGGTCGTTGTCGATGCCGAACCTCGAGAGGTCGACGGCGATGTGGTGCTTGTTCGGCATCCGCATCGACACCTCGCACACGTCCGCACAGGCGGCCAGGAGCGCCTCGCCCATCGCGTAGAGCGTGTGCTGCACCGACTTCGACTCGTGCGTCGCGAATGCCTCGAGCAGCGCGCGCCGGGCCGCCACGCGGGTTTCGGCGTACGCCGGGGCGTGGCCGTCCAGGTAGGTCCAGTCAGCGGTGACCTCGCTGGCCAGGATCCGATCCTCGGTCTCGGCGAGGACGGTGAACTCGTCACGCATGAAGCCGCTGAAAGCCGACCCGGTTGTCTTCAGCACAGTCAGCCCGGCGATCCCGCTCCGCACGAGCGGCGCGGCGCCACGACGCTCGGTAACTGTTGCGATCGCGCCCTCGGCGAACCCGCCGATGAACGTATGGGGATGCGGCTCGCCGCTGACCGTTGCGCGCCCCCACGCGTGCTCGCGCAGCGTTACCTCCGCCACCCCGGCCGCCGGTGCAGCGTCGAGGAAACGCGCTGCAAGCGCCGCCCCGAAGTCCTCGATCGCCCCGGTGAGGGAGTCCTGGGCCAGGGCGTAGACGGTCGAGCGCATCGTGTCGGTCGGCAGGACGCCGCTGTTGTCTCCGTCGGTGTGCACTCGGTCGAAGTCGCCCTCGAGCCGCACATCGACCGTCAGGTCGCGCAACTCGTCCTCGTCGGCGCCCCGCCGGACGAGGACGAGGCGGATGCCGTCCTTCCCATAACGGTTCGGCCCCATCGAGACAGGCATCGCCGGCCCTCAGCTGCCGCGATAGGTCGTGTAGCCGTAGGGAGACAACAGCAGGGGAACGTGGTGGTTCTCCAACGCGTCGCCGACCCTGAACTCGACCGTCACCCGGGGATGGAAGCTCGCGCCGGCGTAGTAGTCACCCGTCGAGAAGACGAGGTGGTAGTCACCCGCCGGGGCCCTGTCGAACGCCTGCCACCGGCCGTCGGCGTCGGTGACACCGCTCGCCAGCCACTCGTCGCCGCGCATCAGCGTCACCGCCACGCCCGCCGCGGGTCGCCCGATCGACGTGTCAAGCACGTGCGTCGTGATTCCCATCATGGCGTCAGCAGCTTCTGCAGCCGGAGATCATTGATCTTCTCCTGTTCTCCGGCCGCTGTCTGCAGCTCGGTCTCCGCGTCGTTGTCGAGTCGCGACCGCAGCGCCGTGTACATCTCCGCCGCGCTCAGCCCGGTCGCGAACAGCAGGAACACGTGGCCAAAGCGCCGTTCGTACTCCCGGTTCCCCTCTTCGAGGGCAGCGAGTACGTCGGAGGCAGCGCCGGCCGTGCCGGCCTGCTCCTGCCGCGCCCACGCGCTGCCCCCCGGCGAGCTGCGGTCACCGAGCCTCGGGTGGGCCGCGAAGGCCTCCAGCCAGTCGTCACGGCTCAGGTCGTGCCAGGCCACCCCGGCCGCCTCACGCACCTCGGCGAGCGAGCCGTACGGCCGGCCGGCCGCGACCTTCGACGCCCACTCGCGCGAACCGCACACGGCCAGCAGCTCCTGCACGGCGTGCTGCTGGGTCAGCGTCTCGAGCCAGCGCAGGCCAAGCGCCTCGGCGCCGCTCTGCGACAGCGCGCCCCAGAGCCGCAGCCGGGCCACCCCTCCGTCGGGGTAGATGTTGAGCCGAACCTGGCTCACCGGGTCGTGCGGCGGCACGCGGAACCGGTGGCGCATGTGCGGGCGCAGCCCCGTCTCGCCGAGCAGCGGTCGCCAGTCACCCTCGCCGCGGCCGTCGAGGGAGAACGAGCCGGGTGCGTTGCCCTTGAAGAAGCGGGTGTCCACCTCGGCGATCCGCAGCACGCCTTCCTCGACGAGCCGGACGACCACCCAGTCGTTGCCCGGGCCACGCCGACGACGGGTCTCCCACCCGTCGGCCATCGACTGGGGTGACGTCGGCAGGTTGAGGTTGTGCCGGTGCGAGAAGTACATGTCGCTGCAGTCGGTGACGACGCCGCCGTGCTCCAGCGCCGCCAGGTCGAGCGGCATGCCCCAGACGTCGCGGGGGTCGGGCACCGGCTCGCCATGGACGCGCAGCCGCGCGATCCCGCCGTCCGGGTTGATCGTCAACCGGACGTGGGTGATCCGAGCGGGCAGTGAGACGTTGATGAGGTGCTTGTGGTCGCCGGACAGCGGCGTCCGCGACCCGAGCGGCATCCACTCGGCGTCGGCCAGCTCCTCCGCGGACGGGTAGCCGTCCACCGAGCAGCCCTCGAGCCAGCACTCCTTCGGGAAGTTGCCGGTGAAATGCGCGGTGTCCACGACAACGCCGCGCACCAGCCCGCCGGCGCCCAGCCGCACGATGCACCAGTCCACCCCGGGAGTACGCCGACGCCGGGTCTCCCACCCGTCCATCCACTTGCCCCGCTTGGTGAAGCGGTCCGCGACGAAGACCGGTGCCTCGGACTTGAGCAGGTTGTCGGCAAGCGCGAAGAACTCGTCGTTGCGGCCCACCACGGCCGATCCCAGCCGTTCGTCCGAGAGCACCGGCAGTGTGGTGAAGTCGACCGCCATTGACACCTCTGTCCCGCCCGGCCGCCCGCAGGGCAGCAGTTGTGCCGCCGATGCTAGGTGTTCGGGAGGTTCCGTGACACCAACCGACCTGCAAGGTTGACTGTGCGCCATGACCCCGTCCGTGGCACAGCCGCGTTCCCTGGACGATGCTGTCGAGGCCCTTCGGACGGCGATCGACCCCACGGTGCTCGCCGGTGGAACCGACCTGATGGTGGCGATCAACGCCGGCAGCCGCCGCCCGACATCGGTCGTCTCGCTCATCCGGGTGCCCGAGCTGCAGGGCTGGCACCGCGACGGCGACGAGGTCGTACTCGGGGCCTGTCTCACCTACGCCGAGATCGAACGCGGCGAGCTGGCGTCGCTGGTCCCCGCGCTCGCCCAGGCGGCACGCACCATCGGTTCACCGCAGATCCGCAATGCCGCCACGCTCGGCGGCAACCTGGGCACCGCATCCCCGGCCGGCGACTCGCTGCCCGTCCTCGCAGCACTCGACGCCACGGTGGAGACCATCGGCCCGGACGGCGTCCGCACCCTTCCTGTCCTCGAGTTCGTCACCGGCGTGAAGCGCACCGCCCTTCGAGCGCAGGAGATCATCACCGCGGTGCGCGTGCCGGTGCTGCGCGGCCCGCAGGAGTTCCTCAAGGTCGGCACCCGCAACGCCATGGTCATCAGCGTCGTGATGGCCGCGCTCGTCATCGACCTCGACGGCCGGTCGGTGCGGCTCGGCCTCGGCTCCGTGGCACCTGTGCCGGTGCGTGCGCGCGATGCGGAGGCGCTGGCCGAGGGCAGCGTCGACTGGGACACCGCACGGATCGGCGACCAGACCGTCTTCGGGCGGTTCGGCGAGCTCGCCGCCGAGTCGACCGCACCGATCGATGACCACCGATCGACCGCTGCCTACCGGCGGCACGCCGTGTCGGTCTGCGCTCGGCGTGCCCTCGAGAGGGCGCTGCGATGACCGACAGCGTCACGTTCCAGCTGACTGTCAACGGTGCGGACCGCGTCGTCGAGGGTGCCTGGCTCGGCGAGAGCCTGCTGTACGTCCTGCGCGAGCGACTCGGGCTGCCCGGCGCGAAGAACGCCTGCGAGCAGGGGGAGTGCGGCTCCTGTTCCGTACGGGTCGACGGCACCCTCGTCTGCGCCTGCCTCGTCCTCGGGGCGAGCGCCGCCGGAAGTGAGGTGGTCACCGTGGAGGGGGTGGCCGGCGACGCCGGCGGGCTGACCGACGTCCAGCAGGCCTTCCTGTCGCAAGGAGCGGTGCAGTGCGGGTTCTGCACGCCAGGACTCGTCATGACCGTGCACGACCTGCTCGAGCGCAACCCCACCCCGACCGAGGTCGAGCTGCGCGAGGCGATCTCCGGCAACCTCTGCCGCTGCACCGGCTACGGGCGCATCCTGGCCGCCGCGCAGGCGGTCGTCGCCGAGCGCTCAGGTTCCGGGCGGTCCCAACGCGAGACGCCGTCATGAGCCTCACGGGCGAACGGGTCCGTGGTGGGTTGGGCGAGAGCGCGCGCCGGCCCGACGGCGGACCCAAGGTCGCCGGCAGCTTCGTCTTCTCCTCCGACCTGACCGCCGACGGCATGGTTTGGGGGTCGATCCTGCGGGCGCCCTATCCGCACGCGCGGATCCGGTCTATCGACATCGGTCCGGCCCTTGCCCTCCCGGGTGTGCACGCGGTGCTCACCGCTGCTGACGTGCCGGGGGACTCGTCGTACGGCCTCGAGCATGCCGACCAGCCGGTCTTCGCGGACGACACGGTCCGCTACATCGGCGAGGCGGTGGCCGCCGTGGCCGCGGACCACCCGGACACGGCTCGGCGTGCCGCTCGCGCGATCGTCGTCGACTACGAGGAGCTGGAACCTCTCGTCGAGGCGGAGGCGGCCATCACCGCCGAGCCGATCCACCCCGACGGCAATGTCTTCGCCCACCTCACCATCCGGCACGGCGACACCACCGCATCGGGTGACGTGGTCGTCGAAGGCGACTACGAGGTAGGCATGCAGGATCAGGCGTTCATGGGTCCTGAGTCGGGGCTCGCCATCCCTGACGGTGACGGCGGCGTCGACCTGCACATGTCGACGCAGTGGCTGCACGTCGACCGGGACCAGGTCGCCAACTGCCTCGGCCTGCCGCACGACAAGGTGCGGATGTCGCTCGCCGGGGTCGGCGGCGCCTTCGGAGCACGCGAGGACGTCAGCATGCAGGTACACCTGTGCTTGCTGGCGCTGCACACCAACCGGCCGGTGAAGATGGTGTTCTCGCGGGAGGAGTCGTTCCTCGGCCACGTCCACCGACATCCCGCCCGGATGCACTACCGGCACCACGCCGACAAGGACGGCAGGCTGGTCAAGGTCGAAGCGCGCATCGTCCTCGACGGCGGTGCCTACGCCTCGACGAGCCGTCCGGTTCTCGTCAACGCGTGCTGCTTCGCCGCCGGTCCGTACGCCGTGCCCAACGCCCTCGTCGAAGGATGGGCCGTGCGCACCAACAACCCGCCGTGCGGAGCGATGCGCGGCTTCGGGGCGGTGCAGGCGTGCTTCGCGCACGAGGCGCAGATGGACAAGCTGGCAGCGGCGCTCGACCTGGATCCCGTCGAGCTGCGGCTGCGCAACGCGATGAAGACCGGCGACCGGCTGGTCACCGGGCAGGTGGTGACCGGCGCCGCTCCCGTCGAGGAGCTGATCCGGACCTGCTCGGGCTGGCCGCTGCCCGCGGAGGACCCCGAACCCGACCCGATGACGCTGCCGGGCGGAGCGGGCCGCACTGCCGATGGTTCGCGGCTGCGCCGCGGCGTGGGCTTCGCCGTGGGCTTCAAGAACCTGATGTACTCCGCCGGCTTCGACGACTACTCGACGGCCCGAGTGCGACTGGAGGGCGGGGTGGCCACGGTCACCTGCGCCGCGGCCGAGGTCGGCCAGGGCTTCGTGACGCTGGCCGAGCAGATCGTGCGCGAGGTGCTCGGCGTCGACGAGGTGATCCTCGCCCCACCGGGGACTGCCGACATCGGCTCCGCGGGCTCGACCTCGGCCAGCCGCCAGACCTGGATGTCCGGCGGTGCCGTCGAGCGGGCGGCACTCGCCGTACGCGACCGCCGGGATGCCGGGGAGCGGGAGCCGATCGAGGAGACCTACGAGTACCACCACCCGCCCACCTCACCGCTGGACGAGAACGGCCAGGGCAACGCCCACGTGTCCTACGTGTTCGCGGCGCACCGGGCCGTCGTCGACGTCGACCTCGATCTCGGCCTCGTCCGGGTCGTCGAGGTGGCCACCTCCCAGGACGTCGGCAGGGTGCTGAACCCGCTGCAGGTCATCGGGCAGGTGGAAGGCGGCATCGCGCAAGGCGTCGGGCTGGCCGTGATGGAGGAGATCGTCATGGACCGCGGCGTCGTCCGCAACGCGTCGTTCACCGACTACCTGATCCCGACCGCCCTGGACATGCCGGACGTCGCGATCGCCGCTCTCGTTGAGGAGCCCGAGCCGGGGGCGCCGTTCGGGGCGAAGGGGGTCGGCGAGCCGCCGACCATCTCCTCGTCCGCCGCCGTCGCCGCGGCGATCCGGGCCGCGACCGGCCTGGCGCTGACCCGCATCCCGGTCCGCCCGCAGGACATCGCGCTCGCTCACCGAGACAGCACCAAACTGGCCTGACGCTGCTGTCTCGGCATAGCCTGTGCCGGTGAGTTCGACCGCCGACGAGATCCCCAGCGACGCACCGCCCTGCTCCCCGGGCCAGCTGGACCGGATCCTCGGGCCCGAGCACCGAGCCCTCACCATCGGGATCCTCGCCGTCGTCTCGCTGGTGGCCTTCGAGGCGATGGCCGTCGCGACGGCGATGCCGGTGGCGGTCCGCGACCTGCACGGGCTGCGCTTCTACGCCTGGGGCTTCTCCGCGTTCCTCACCGCCAGCCTGGTGGGGATGGTCGTGTCGGGCGACGTGTCCGACCGACGCGGGCCGCTGCTGCCGTTCGTCGTGGCGGTGACCACCTTCGGCATCGGGTTGGTCCTCGCCGGTCTCGCCACCACCATGTGGCTGTTCGTGCTGGGCCGCGCCATCCAGGGCTTCGGTGGCGGACTCAACATCGTGGCGCTCTACGTCGTGGTGGGCCGCACCTATCCCGATGCGCTGCGGCCCCGCCTCTTCTCGGCGATGTCGAGTGCCTGGGTGCTACCGGCCATCGTCGGGCCCGCGATTGCGGGAGCGGTGGCCGACGCCCTGTCGTGGCGGTGGGTCTTCCTCGCTGTACCTCCACTCATCGCCCCTGCCGTCCTGTTGATGCTGCCGCACCTGACGGGGCTCGGCGCGGCCACCGAGGGCGGGTCGGTCCGTCGCCGCACGTTGCCGGCGGTCGCGGCCGCGGTCGGCGTAGCACTCCTGCAGTACGCCGGGCAGCGGCGGGACGTCGTCTCGCTGTGGCTGGTGGTCGGGGGCCTGGCGCTGCTCGCGCCGAGCCTTCCCCGACTGCTGCCGCGGGGCACCCTTCGGATCCGGCGCGGACTGCCGACGACCATCGCGATGCGCGGAGTGCTGGCCGGCGCGTTCTTCGGTGCCGAGACGTTCGTCCCGCTCATGCTCATCGAGGAGCGTGGGATGGCGACGGCGCTGGCCGGCCTGACGTTGACCGGCGGCGCGGTCGGGTGGTCGGCCGGGTCGTGGTACCAGGGGCGGCCGTCGACCACGCTGCCCCGGCACCGGCTCATCCAGGCCGGCACGGGGCTGGTCGCTGTGGGCATCGCCGTGACCGCCCTGGGGCTGTGGCAGGCAGTGCCCGCGCTCGTGGCCGCCGTCGGCTGGGTGGTGGCCGGGCTCGGCATGGGTGCCGCGATGTCCAGCGTCAACGTCGTGATGCTCGGCCAGTCGCGCGAGGCGGAGCAGGGCTTCAACTCGGCCGCGCTCCAGGTGAGCGACGCGCTGGGTTCCATCGTGTTGATCGGGGTCGCCGGCGCGATCTTCGCCGGCCTCCACAACGACCACGGTGGCAACGCGCCGGTCTTCCTGTTCATCTACGGGCTGATGGCCGCGGTGGCGGTCGCCGGGGCGGTCGTCGCCCCGCGCGTGCGCTAGTAGCAGCCGGTCACCGTCGCCGCGAGGCGGTCCACCGCGCGGCGGGTGGTGAGAGTCGCGGGCACGCCGTTGTCCAGCAGCGCGAACGCCTTCGTGCGGCCGTCCGCCCCGCGGGCGTAGCCGGCGAGGCCGATCACCCCGGCCAGCGACCCGGTCTTCGCCTGGATGAGACCGGCGGCACAGCTGGTCGGCGCCGTCGTGTAGCGCAGGAAGTCGGGCGCGAGCGTCCCGGTGCGAGCCGCGAGGGGCAACAGGGAGGGGAGTACGGCGAGCTTCGGGTGGTTGCCGTCGACGGCCAGGGTGAGCACCGCCACGAGCTGGGCGGGGGTCAGGCGGTCCGCGCGGGAGAGCCCGCTGCCGTCGTACAGCCGAGACGTCGAGAGGTCGACGCCGAGCCCCGCGAGCACCTTCCGCTGGGCGGCCTGGGCACCGGTCCAGGTCGTCGGGTAACCGCTGCGCTTGGCGACGAGGCGGTGGAACGCCTCCGCGTAGTCGTTGTCGCTGGGGCGCAGCATGCTCCCGAGCAGGCTGTCCACGCGCCGGCCGAGCACCGAGCCGATGAGGGGGGATCCGGCCGGGGCCCGGCCGCGCGCCACAAGGGCCGTCTTGACGCCGTGAGTAGCCAGCATCGCGGCGAAGGTCTTGCCGGCATCGATCGACGTGTCCAGGCTCCGGTGCTGGTTGACGACCAAGGCTCGGACCGGGCTGACGTCCGTGGGCACGTAGGTGCTCTTCCAGCCGTACGCGAGCGAGGGCGCCGGGAACAGGGAGTCATCCACATAGACCCGGACCGTGCGGATGCCGTGCGAGACCACCGTGACGGCTGTCCGCGTGGCGAGGCTGGAGATCTGGGTGCTGCTCAGCCCCGGGTCGCCGGCGCCGACGAGCACAACATCTCTCCAGTAGTTGCCCCGGCGCACCGTGGTCGCGAAGCGGTAGTCGGGGCCGAAGGCCTGCAGCGTGTTGACGGCGGTGACGAGCTTGGTGGTGGAGGCCGGCAGCTGACCCGTCGTGGGGCCCTGCGACCACAGCGTCGTACCGCTGCCCGTGTCGGTCACGAGTGCCTTGAGGTCGGTTCCGAGCTGCGGGTTCAGGGCCCGCGCCGTCAGGTAGACCCCGATTCGCTGGTCCGTCGCCGACAGGATCGGCGGGGTGACCGTCGAGGTGGATACCTCGGCGTTGGCCGTGGGGGCGATGAGCCCGGCGATGACGAGCGAGCCGAGCACGGCAGCTCCGGTGATCCCCGACATTCGACGCATCTGCACAGTCCTTCGTGGCCGGCACCCCGAGATGGGCGACTCCTCAGGGATCGGAAGGTCGGGGTCCGATGTTGACCCTCTTGACCCGATCTCGACCTTCCGTTGGATGCACCGACGCCTGGACCAGGGGCATCACGCGGTACGGGATCTGGGTCGCGAGCGCGATCACGGTGGAGGTGCGCACCACCCCCTCGAAGTCCACCAGCCGGTCGATGACGCGCTGGAGGTCCGCGTTGGAGCGGGCGACGATGCGAGCGATCACGTCGCCCGCTCCGGTGATCGTGTGTGCCTCCAGCACCTCGGGGATGGATGCGAGGTGAGCGGCGACGGAGTCGTGGCCGGGTCCAGCCGGGTGGCCCTGGCGGATCTCGAGGGTCGCGAAGGCGGTCACGGCGTAGCCCATCGCCTCCGGGTCCAGCTCCGGTCCCCAGCCCCGGATGACGCCGTCGCGGGCCATCCGGTCCAGCCGGGCCTGCACGGTCCCGCGGGCGACCCGCAGCTGGCGGGAGCATTCCAGGACGCCGACGCGAGGCTGCGCGGTGAAGACCGCGATGATCCGGGCGTCGAGATCGTCCAGCGAGTCCGCGGGCGTCATCATGCTGCTCACTCCGTCCAGTGTTCTGGCCGGTTCACCATACAATCTGCTCATCTCTTTGTGGGGTCGTTGCGCAGACTGTCAGCATCCGGTTCCATCGGCAGATCGCCTGACCCTGAGGAGCGCGGATGACGACGACCGACGAGACGACCCCCGGCGCTCCGCTCACCGCCGACGAGCAGGCCGCCCACCTCGACCTCGACCAGCTCAAGCAGCTCGTCGGGCTGGTGGAGTACGACGAGTCGACCGACCCGTTCCCGGTCACCGGTTGGGATGCCGTGGTCTTCGTCGTGGGCAACGCCACCCAGACGGCCCACTACTTCGTCTCGGCGTACGGCATGGACGTGGTCGCCTACTCCGGTCCCGAGACCGGCAACCGCGACCACAAGGCCTTCGTGCTGACCAGCGGCTCCTGCCGCTTCGTCTTCACGGGCGGCGTCGACCCCACCAGCCCACTGCTCGATCACCACCGCGCCCATGGCGACGGGGTGGCCGACATCGCCCTCGAGGTGCCGGACGTCGACCGCTGCGTCACGCACGCCCGGGCGTCGGGCGCCACCGTGCTCGAGGAACCGCACGACGTGTCCGACGAGCGCGGCACCGTGCGGATGGCCGCCATCGCTGCCTACGGCGACACGCGGCACACCCTGGTCGACCGGTCGCGCTACGACGGTCCATACCTCCCCGGCTATGTGGAGCGCACGTCGACCTACGTGCGCCGGGACGGCGCGCCCAAGCGGCTCTTCCAGGCGTTGGACCACGTGGTGGGCAACGTCGAGCTCGGTCACATGGACGAGTGGGTCGGGTTCTACAACAAGGTCATGGGCTTCGTGAACATGGCCGAGTTCATCGGCGACGACATCGCCACCGACTACTCGGCACTGATGTCGAAGGTGGTCGCGAACGGCAACCATCGGGTCAAGTTCCCGTTGAACGAGCCGGCGGTCGCGAAGCGGAAGTCCCAGATCGACGAGTTCCTGGAGTTCTACCGGGGCGCAGGCGCTCAGCACCTGGCCCTCGCGACCAACGACATCCTGCGCACCGTCGACGCCATGCGCGCCGAGGGCGTGGAGTTCCTCGTGACGCCCGACTCCTACTACGAGGACCCGGAGCTGCGCGCCCGCATCGGGCAGGTGCGCGTCCCGGTCGAGGAGCTGCAGCGGCGGGGCATCCTCGTCGACCGCGACGAGGACGGCTACCTGCTGCAGATCTTCACCAAGCCGTTCGGCGACCGGCCGACCGTGTTCTTCGAGCTCATCGAGCGGCACGGGTCACTCGGCTTCGGCAATGGCAACTTCATGGCCCTCTTCGAGGCCATCGAGCGCGAACAAGAACGCCGCGGCAACCTCTGACCCGTCCCCGCCACCAGGCACATTGACCACGTGAGGTAGCCGAGTGGGTGCGGCAACAGTAGTAGAGGACTGTTGGCGTACCCACTGGGCTATTGCGGTGTGATCTCAGGTACGACGAGGTCCAACGCCCTCGTGGGTCCACTGGGGCCGCCGCGCCCCACCGCGTACCCGATCCGCGCCACGGCGTACCCGATCCTCTCGGCAGCCGCGCAGACGTCCTCAGCCGTGCGAACCGGCGTGCGGGCGCGGTCCGAGCGCAGCAGCTCGCGGGCGAGCAGGCCCTTGCCACGCTTCGCCGACCAGCTGACCGGCCGGAGGGCGCCGTCCCGCCTCTCGAGGACCCGGACGGAGACGACGGACCGGCGCTCGTGGTCGGCCGCCACCCACATCGCCGCGTAGTCGCTGGAGCGCAGGTCGACGACGAGCCCCGCATCCTCGAGCCGTTCCGACATCGGCGCGGCCAGCGATTTCCGCCAGAACGTCGCGAGCCCACCGATGCGGGGGAGGGTCGCGGAGGCAGGCACCCGGTGCAGGGGCAGCGGCTCCTCGGCGGTGAGCACGCCAAACGCCCCGCTGAACACCAGCACGCTCTGCGCGGTACGCCGACGGGTGGCCCGGTCGAGCGACGCCACGTCCAGCGCCGCGAAGAGCACGCCGGAGAACCGCTGCAGTGCTGGCATCGTGGGCGAGTCGAGCACCGCAACGTTCGCCCCCAGGTCTGCCGCGGCGCTGCCCGCGGGGAGCTTGAGGGCCGCCCGCACCCGCGCCGTGTCGTGCCGGGACATCCGTGCGACGGCCGCGAGGACCCGCGCGCGAGCAGCCCCGAGCACATCGCCGCCGGAGGCCAGCCCAAGTTCGGAGAGTGACGGGCCGTCGCCGCCAGCCAGCTTCGCCTCGCTGGGCGGCAACAGGATGAGCACGGTCAGCCCAGCCGCCTCATTCCGTGCCCACGACGCGGCCGGTCACCGCGCCGAAACCGATCCGGGCGTTCCTCGCTGCCCCGGGGGCCCACGCCGTGATCGACACCTCGTCGCCGTCCTCGAGGAACGTGCGCGACGAGCCGTCCTCCAGGGTGACCGGCTCGGCACCGTTCCAGGACAGCTCGAGGAAGGAGCCGGTCTGGTCACGCGCCGCTCCGGACACCGTCCCCGACGCGTAGACGTCGCCGGTGCGCAGCGAGGCACCGTTCACGGTCAGGTGGGCGAGCTGCTGCGCCGGCGTCCAGTACATGTCGCGGAACGGCGGCCGGCTGACCGTCGTGCCGTTCCAGCTGACCTCGAGCTCGAGGTCGAGCCCCCACCCC
>JAVEDB010000172.1 GCA_030841185.1 Actinomycetota bacterium | reverse complement strand
GGGAGCCGCATATAAGGTCTCGCGCGTGGATGCGGTGCCGCCGGTCGTCACCCTGCACCTGTGGGGCGTCGCGGGGCCGCGGGTGCCCGCAGCCCTGCTGCGGATGGGCCTGGACCGGGTGGCGCTGCGCGGCACGCCGGGGCTGCGGTTCGCGAAGCTGCTCGGGACGGGCAGCGGGCGCACGTTCACGGTGCGCGACGCCGACCTCGGCCACTGGGGGTTGCTCGCGGCCTGGGGCTCGGACGGGGCGGCGGCCGCGTTCGAGGAAAGCCGCACGGCTGCCGCGTGGCAACGGTTCAGCCGGGAGCGGCTGCGGATAACACTTCGCCCGCTAGCCAGCCGAGGGACTTGGTCGCGTCGGGCGCCGTTCGGTGCCCCGGTCGGCGCCCGCTATGACGGTCCGGTCGCCGCCGTGACGCGGGCCCGGCTGACGCCGCGCAAGGCCGCGGTGTTCTGGCGCGCGGTGCCACCGGTCTCCTCCGACCTGCACCGCCGGCCGGGACTGCGTCTCGCCCTGGGCATCGGCGAGGCGCCAGTCGGGCTGCAAGGGACGTTCAGCCTGTGGGACTCGACGGCGGCTCTGACCGAGTTCGCTCACCGTCGTCCTGCCCACGTGGAGGCTGTCCGGCGTACGGCCGAAGAACGCTGGTACGCCGAGGAGCTGTTCGCGCGTTTCGCCGTGCTCACGGTGGACGGCACGTTCGAAGGCCGGACGCCGTGACCGCGCTGCTGCCGCTCGTCTTCAGCTCGGGATGGGCGAGCGGGGTCAACTCCTACGCGACGGTCCTGCTGCTCGGCCTGCTCGGGCGCTTCGCCGGTGTCGACGCCGTGCCCGCAGGGCTGCAGCGCACCGACGTGCTCATCGCGGCCGCCTTGCTCTACGCGGTGGAGTTCGTCGCCGACAAGATCCCGTACGTCGACTCCACGTGGGACGCGATCCACACCGTCATCCGCCCCGCGGTGGGAACGGCGATCGGGTTGCTCATGGCCGGGGACGCCACCACGCTGGACCAGGCAGTCCTCGGCGCGACCGGAGGAACGACCGCGCTGGCGTCCCATCTGGTCAAGGCAGGACTGCGCCTCGCCGTGAACACCTCCCCCGAGCCGGCGTCGAACATCGCGGCCAGCCTGGTGGAGGACTTCTCGGTGGCGGGCGTCGTCAGTCTCGCCGTTGCCGCCCCATGGGTGGCCGCGGGCATCGCCGCGGTCCTGCTCGTCGTAGGAGTCGTCATCGTGGTGCGGCTGGCGAAACGGATCCGCCGTGCCCGCCGGCGATGGCGGGAGTGGCGAGCCTCGCGTGCCTGAGGGTCACACCACGCACCGACTCGCGCGGGACTTGCGCAGCACGTTCGGAGGCGGGACCGGGGTCGGCGTCAGCAGCCCGCAGGGGCGCTTCGCCGCGGCGGCGGGCGAGCTCGACGGCCAGCCGCTGGAGCGCACCGACGCCCACGGCAAGCACCTGTTCCTCGGTTTTCCGGCCCGCCGATGGGTGCACGTGCACCTCGGGCTCTACGGCAAGTTCCCCATCGAGCCGGCACCCGCGCCGCCGCCACGAGGTGCGCTCCGGCTGCGACTGGAGAACGCCACGCACTACGCGGACCTGCGCGGGCCGATCGCGTGCGAGCTGATCGGGCCGGCAGAGAAAGCGGTCATCCACGCCCGCCTCGGTGCGGACCCGCTGCGTCGCGACGCGCACCCGGAGCTGGCCTGGATGCGCCTGTCCCGCAGCCGGGTCGCGGTCGGCGCGTTACTGATGGATCAATCGGTCGTCGCAGGCATCGGGAACGTCTTCCGGGCGGAGGTGCTCTTCCGGCACCGGCTGTCCCCGTTCCGGCCGGGCCACCAGGTGACGCTGGAGGAGTGGGAGGCGGTGTGGGTCGACCTGCGAGCCCTGCTCCGGGCCGGTGTGCGCACCAAGCGCATCGTCACGACGCTGCCGGAGCACCGTCGACGCCGGTCCGGCACCGCGTCGCCGGAGGACAGCTTCTACGTCTACCGGCGCACCGGCGAACCGTGCCGCGTCTGCGGCACACCGGTGCAGACGATGACGATGGTCGGCCGCAACCTCTTCTGGTGCCCGACCTGCCAGGCCACCTGAGTGGCCGGGCTAGCGTCGGGTCATGATCACCACACTCACCGCCGGCGAGATCGCCGAGCGGGTCCGCCGCGGCATCCTGGCGCCCCGCGATGCGGTGCAGGAATCGCTGGACCGGATCCTGGAGCGGGACGGCGCGATCGGTGCTTTCCAGGTCGTACGCCGGGAGCGTGCGCTGGCCGAGGCCGACGAAGTGGCTGCCCGCCGCGACCTGGCGGACCTGCCGCTTGCCGGCGTACCGATCGCGGTGAAGGACAATGTAGCCGTCACCGGGGAGCCGATGCGGGTGGGCAGCGCGACGACCTCCGACGCTCCACAGCTGCAGGACCACGCCGTCGTCCGACTGCTGCGCGACGCCGGCGCGATCGTGGTGGGGATGACGCGGGTCCCCGAGCTGTGCGTCTTCGCCGCGACTGACAGCGTCTTCGGGATCACCCGCAACCCGTGGGACCGCGAGCGCACGCCGGGTGGCTCGTCGGGCGGCAGCGCCGCCGCCGTCGCGGCCGGCATGGTGCCCGTCGCGCACGGCAACGATGGAATGGGGTCGATCCGGATCCCGGCCGCGTGCTGCGGCCTCGTCGGCCTCAAGCCCGGGCTCGGGACCGTGCCCAGCGGACTCGGCCCGACGGACTGGCACGCGATGGCCGAGAACGGGCCCCTGGCCAGCACGGTCGCGGACGCTGCGCTCGTGCTCTCGGTGCTCGCGAGCCGTCCGGAGCTGGCAAGCGTGCCGCGGCAGCCGGCGCCCCTCCGGATCGGGCTGGCTCTCGCCCCACCGGTGCAGGGCGTCCGCCTCGACGCCGAGCATCGGCGGGCCACCGAGGAGACGGCCGAGACGCTGCGCACAGCGGGTCACACGGTCCAGGAGGTGAAGCTTCCGACGCCGACGTGGGCTGCCCTGGCCGCCTTGGAGCGGTGGTTCGCCGGCACGCTCGACGACGCCGAGCTGCTGGACCGCGCGCAGTTGGAACGCCGGGTGCGGGTGCATGCCGCGCTCGGCGCCCGGTCCCGGCGGTTCATCACCGAGGGGCAGCGGCAGCGCATGCACGACGTACTGGGGGCCACGGTTTTCGACCGCGTCGACATGCTGCTCACCCCGACGTTGGCGCAGCCGCCGATCGCCGCCGCGCGTTGGGGTGAGCGGGGCTGGCTCGCCAACGCCGTTGCCAACGCCCGGTTCGCGCCCTATGCCGCACCCTGGAACCTCGCGGGCTACCCGGCAGCCGCCGTGCCGGCCGGCACGCACCGAGGCACTGGAACCCCGTTGTCCGTGCAGCTCGTCACGACGCCCGACGACGGCGAGAGCCGGTTGCTCTCGATCGCCGCTCAGCTGGAGGAGCTGCGACCCTGGCAGCGGCTCGCCCCCTACTTCTCGTGAGCCCGAGCCCGCTGCGGGTCAGAACCGGAAGCCGAACAGGTAGGGCAGGGGGACCGCAGCGATCACAACGCTTGCAACGAGAGGCGCGATCGACCGACTCTCGCCCCGGTACCAGACCGCGAGAAGAATGATCGGGCCGAGCACGCCGAACACCAAGAGCAAGAGCGTGGGGTCGGTCCACGACTGGTCGCTGGCCGCGATACACGACGGACGGTGGTTGCAGTCGTGCGCGATGGTGTCCGGGTCTCGGGCGATCAGCAGCAGGTACCCGAGCAACAGGGCGTTCAGGATGCACAGGGGCACCAGGGCCACGAACAGCAGCGAGTCCGAGACGACCCGTAGCCGGAGCCCTAGTGGCTGGGCGCTTGCTGCCATCCCCGCATGATGCCCGATGGCGAGCCCACTCGCGCCTAGGATCGCCCGATGACCCGGCGGGACGTGGTGGTCATCGGCAGCGGCCACAACGCACTGGTAGCGGCCTGTTACCTGGCCCGCGCCGGCCTCGACGTCGAAGTGGTCGAGCGCGACCCGGTGCCGGGCGGCGCCGTCTCCACGGTGGAGAGATGGCCTGGGTACGCCGTCGACCGCGGCTCGAGCGCGCACATCATGATCCGGCACACCGGCATCGTCGAAGACCTCCGGCTGGGCGAGTGCGGACTGGTCTACCTCGACCTGGACCCGTGGGGCTTCGCGCCATTCGGGCCGCCCGATGACCAGCAGGCGATCACGTTCTCGGTCAGCGTGGACGCGACCTGCGAGTCCATCTCCGCCGTGTGCGGCGACCGCGATGCCGAGGCGTATCGCAGCTTCGTCGCCGACTGGGGTGCCCGCAACGCGGCGGTGTTCGCGGCCTTCCAGGACGTACCGACACCGGGACGTCTGGCCCGGCACCTCTGGGGCGCGGGCAAGGCCGCCGACGTCGGCGGCCTCGAGATGTCGAGGCAGTTCCTGCAACCGGGCGACCAGCTGCTTGACGAGACGTTCACCGACGAGCGGCTCAAGACGGCACTGTCGTGGCTCGGCGCCCAAGCGGGCCCGCCCATGCACGAGGTCGCAACGGCCGACCTGGTCGGGTGGGTGGCGATGATGCACGCAACGGCCCCCGGCCGGCCCGTCGGCGGTTCCGGCGCGCTGACGCTGGCCCTCGCCGAACGCCTGCGCCGGCTCGGCGGCACGACGCGTCTCGGCGACGGTGTGTCGGCGATCACCCGCAACGGTGCGCGGGTGACCGGCATACGAACGGAGTCGGGCGAGCGCATCGAGGCTCGGGCGGTGCTCGCGGGCTGCCATGTCGTCACGACTCTCGAGCTGCTGGCCGATGACGCGTTGCTGACCCGGGCGCGTCGGGCGGTCCGCGTCGGCAACGGCATCGGGATGGCGGTGCGGCTGGGCACCACGGACCTGCCTCGCTACCCGGCGGCGGTCAGCGCCTCGGCGTACGGGGCGATGCAGTTGCTGGCACCGAGCCGCGCGCACCTGCGCCGTGCGCACGGGGAGTACGCCGGGGGACGCGCGCCCACCGAGCCGGCGGTGCTGCTGATGTCGTTCTCGGCTATCGACCCGACGATCGCACCGCCGGGTCGGCACAACGTGACGGCCTGGGCGCAGTGGCATCCGTACGAGCTGGCGAACGGCGAGACGTGGGACTCGATCGCGCAGCGCGAGGCGGACAAGGTGCTCGCCCAGGTGGACCGGGTCGCACCGGGGTTCTCCGACAGCGTGGAGCACATGCACGTGCAGACGCCGCTCGACATCGAGCGCGAGCTCGGACTGCGCCGCGGGAACGTCATGCATGTCGAGATGGGACTCGACTCGATGTTCGCCTATCGCCCGCTGCCTGAGCTGGCGGGCTACCGTACGCCGGTGCGCGGCCTCTACCTCACGGGTGCGTCGACCCATCCGGGCGGCGGCGTCTTCGGTGCGTCCGGCCGGACCGCGGCCCGGGTGATGCTGGCCCAGCGACGCGCGTGGCGATGAGCGGGACGCTGCGGGCGTACTCCGGACGCCGCCCCCGCTCGCCGGAGGGAGTTCGCGCGGCCCTGCCGTGGCTGCTGGCAGCCGCCGCCATCGCAGCCCAGATCGCCTACCCGCTCGTCGACGGCGAGGCGCTCCGGTGGGTGACGATCGCCGCGGTCGTGCTCCTCTTCCTCGCCTCCGTGACACACGCGGCGGTCCACCGCGGTGTGCGATGGGCGGTGATCCTGGTGCTGGTGACCGCCGGCGGCGGGCTGCTCGCCGAGGCGGTCGGAGTGCGGACCGGGATCCCGTTCGGCGACTACTCCTACGACGGCTCGCTGGGCCAGGAGGTGCTCGGCGTACCCGTCGTCGTGCCGCTTGCCTGGACGATGATGGCCTACCCGGTGTTCCTCGCCGCGCGCCGGATCACCCGACGTTGGGTTGCCCCGGTCGGTGGCTTCGGTCTCGCGGCGTGGGACGTCTTCCTCGACCCGCAGATGGTGGCGGACGGCCGATGGCGCTGGGATCACCCGACCCCTGGTCTGCCGGGCGTCGACACGGTCCCGCTCACCAACTACGCGGGCTGGCTGGTGGTCGCCGTGCTGATGATGGCGCTGCTCGATGTGACCCTTCCCCGGACCGGTGCGAGCGAGGCGCAGCCCGTCACGCTGCTCATGTGGACCTGGCTCGGATCGATCGTCGGGAACCTGCTGTGGTTCGGGTCGACGGCGGTTGCCGTCACGGGTGGGATCGCGATGGGGCTGGTCACGGTGCCCTACGCCTGGTCGCTGTGGCAGTCACGCGCTTAGCCGGCCGCGTCCTCACCCGGGCCGGTAGCTGCCTCGCGGTCGGCGCCGCCGTCATGGCCGCCGTCAACCTGGTGCGGATGCGCACTCCCCCGGCCGAACCACCGCCCGTCGCCGAACGAGTGTCCGTCCTGCTGCCCGTGCGCGACGAGGCGCACCGGGTCGAGCCGTGCCTGCGGTCGTTGGCGACGCAGACCGGAGTGCGCGATCTCGAGGTGCTCGTCCTCGACGACGGCTCGAGCGACGGCACCGCGGACGTGGTCCGGGCGGCGAGCGCGGGCGACTCGCGCGTGCGGGTGCTCGCGGGCGAGCCGTTGCCGGACGGGTGGTGGGGCAAGCCCTGGGCGTGCCAGCAGCTTGCGGACGCCGCGGCCGGATCGGTGCTGGTGTTCGTCGACGCCGACGTCGTGCTCGAACGGCACGCCGTCGCGGCGGCCGTCACGCTGCTGCGCTGGAGCGACCTCGATCTCGTCTCGCCCTATCCCCGCCAGGTGGCGGTCACGGTGCCCGAGCGGCTCGTGCAGCCGCTGCTGGCGTGGTCGATCCTCAGCTTCCTGCCGCTTCGGGCGGCTGAGCGGTCAGCACGGCCGGCGCTGTCCGCGGCGAACGGGCAGTTCCTCGTCGTGGACCGGGAGTCCTACCGGCGTTCGGGCGGCCATGGCGCAGTGCGCGCCGACCTGCTCGAGGACATCGCGTTGCTCCGATCGATCAAGCGCGCGGGCGGGCACGGGGTCGTCGTCGACGGAACGGCACTCGCGACCTGTCGCATGTACGACGGGTGGACGGAGCTGCGAGCCGGCTACGCCAAGTCGCTGTGGTCCGCCTTCGGATCCCCCGCCGGTGCGCTCGCTGTCTCCGCCGTTCTCGGCGTGATGTACGTGGTCCCTCCAGTGGCCGCACTGCTCGGGTCTCGCACCGGACTCGCCGGCTACCTCGCCGGGGTGACCGGCCGGGCGATGGTGGCCCGGCGAGTGGGGGCGCAGGTGCTCCCCGACGTGCTTGCGCACCCGGTCTCGGTCGGCACGTACTTCTGGCTGCTGGCGCACTCGATCCGGGCGCGCCGCCGCGGCCTGCTCACCGTGAAGGGCCGGCGGCTTCCTGTCGGACCGCCTGGCTAGCCTGCGGGACGCACCGACCGAGAGGAGGGCCAAACCGTGGCCTGCCGTTTCACCGAGCTCATCATCGACTGCCACGACCCGCGCCGCCTCGGCGACTTCTGGCGCGACGTCCTTGGCTACACGGAGTCCGATGCCAAGTTCGAGGGCGAGTACCACTACGTCGAGCTAGAGGGTCCCCCCGGGGCCGGACCCTCGATCCTGCTGCTGCGCGCCCCCGACGCGAAGGTGATCAAGAACCGCATCCACATCGACGTCAACGCAACCGACCGGGAGCAGGACGCCGAGGTCGAGCGCATCATCGGCCTCGGAGCGACGAAGGTCGACATCGGCCAGGGCGAGCAGACCTGGGTGGTGCTCGCCGACCCGGAGGGGAACGAGTTCTGCGTCCTCCGCTCCCGGATCGAGCCGCTCTGAGATCCAGTCGCTCTGATCGGGGTGGGTTCGTCCTGGCGCCAGGCACTCGACCGACACGTGAGGACGTAGAGCCCCCGAGAGGTGGCGCGAGGGCGCCGGGTCGGACGGCGCGCGGCCGATCAGGTCCGGCTACGTACGAGGGCCCGGCCGAACACCGCAGCGACGGCGGTCCGCTCGGCGTCCCGCCACGACTGCTCGCCCCGGACGGTGTCGACCAGTGCGGGCAGCGGCAGGTGGCCCTGGTGGAAGCGGTAGGTGCTGAATGCTGCCCGGACCAGGAAGAGCGCAGGGAGCGCGAACGGCAGCCAGGCGAGGCCGGCACCGACACCGGCGAATCGAAGCACGACGGAGCCGGCAACCGCGACTCCCAGCAGCAAAACAGCGTCCGCGCTGGCACACACCGACCGCCAGAACGCCGGATCGGAGCGGAACGGCTCGGCGACACGCTCTCCCATGTCGGGGCAGATCGACGCGCTCATGCCTGATCAGTCGACGCGGGGGCCGTGGCCGCGCAGGGCCCGAACAGGTGACGCCCACCTACCTGGGCGATCTCTAGGCTTCGCGCATCGGGGACGGCGGCGCGCAACGTCCGGCACACGGGGTGATTCGAGGATCGCCAACCTGACGGCTCCGTGCCAGGCTGCACCACGTGTACGAGACGCACGCCGACCTGGCCTGGCTGGACGACCTCCTCACCAGGTCGCTGGCCGGCGCGGGCGAGCATCTGCGCAGCATCGTCACCGCCGGCGAGCGGACCCTCGACGCCGCGCAGACAGCCGCGGTGCTGACCGGGATGCGCACCCTCGCCGTAGCGACAGTGACGCGCACGAGTGAGCCCCGGGTGAGCGGGGAGGACGGCCATTTCCTGCACGCCAGGTGGGTGTTCACGACGTCGGGCACCGCCGTCAAGGTGCGCCACCTGCGGGCGCGACCCGGTGTGTCGGTGGCGCACATCGTCGGTGACGACCTCGGCATCTTCTGCCACGGGCAAGCGGAGTTCCTCGGCGACGACCACCCGGACTTCCCGGAGATCGAGGACCACCTCGTCGCGCACTACGGCGCCAGCCCGCGCACCTGGGGTCCCGACATCGCCTACCTGCGGGTGCAGCCGCAGTGGATGGTCTCCTACGCGTTCGCCAAGGACCGGCTGCTCGCCGAGTCGAGCCAGTAAGGGTCGCTCAGACGACGTCGACCTGGACCTCCGGCCAGCCGGTGGCACCCGACGGGAACGGGTCGGTCGCCTGTTCGGGCTGCGGCACCCCCGACGGGTCAGTAGCCCGGGCCTGCAGGATGTGCTGGCCGCGCGTCGCCTGCCACGGGAGCACCCATTGCCGCCAGGTGTCCGTGCTGGGTACCGAGGCGAGCCGCGCCTGCTGCCATGGCCCACCGTCGACCCGCACCTCGACGCGGTCGATGCCGCGGTGCTGGGCCCAGGCGACACCGGCGACGGCAACCCGGCCGGTCTTGACCTGGGCGAACGCGCCAGGGGTGTCGATCCGCGCCATGGTCTTGATCGGTCCCGTCTCGGCCCAGCCGCGCCGCACCCAGTAGGCCTGGGCATCGGCGAAGCGGGTGAGCTCGAGGTCCACGACCCACTTGGTCGCGGAGACGTAGCCGTAGAGCCCCGGCACCACCATCCGGACGGGAAAACCGTGGGTGACCGGCAGCGGTGCACCGTTCATGCCCACCGCCAGCAAGGCGTCCCGGCCGTCCAGCACCACAGCGGTGGGAGTACCGATGGTCATCCCGTCGATGGAACGGCTGAGGATCTGGTCGGCATCGGGGTGCGGACCAGCCTCCCGGATGAGGTCGGCCAGCGGTGCACCCAGCCAGCGCGCCGACCCGATCAGCGGGCCGCCGACCTCGTTCGAGACGCAGGTCAGGGTGATGTCACGCTCGACCAGTCCCCGCGCCAACAGGGTCGCAAAGTCGAGCTCGATCTCCCGGTCGACCAGACCGTGCACACGCAAGCGCCAGTTCTTCGTCGTCAGCTGCGGCACCAGCAGCGCGGTGTCGATCCGGTAGAAGTTGCGCGTCGGAGTCTGGAACGCGCTCAGGCCGGGCACCCGCAGGTCGGCCCCGGCCGGCAACGGCGGGGCCGGCGTCCGCGGCGCCGGGAGCACGACGGCTGCGCGCGAGGCCGCGACGTCGACCCGCTTGCTGAGGGCCGACCGACCCGCTACTCCGGCTGCCGCGCCGACCGCCACGGCGCCGATGCCGGTCAGCAGGAAGGCCCGCCGGTCGTAAACCGGGCCGGCGGCGGGCGGGGCCGGCGAGGCGGCTCGGTGCTCGAGCGGACGCAGCGAGCGGAGTAGCAGGATCAGCGCGCCCGCACCGACGGCACCACCCACCAGCGACGGCAACGTGTCGACCAGCCGCGCCCCCGGTCTGGTCCCCGCCGACAGCGCGCCGACCACTGCCAGGACGGCCACCCCCGCCAGTCCCACCGACCGGTCGCGGACGGCGAGCATCCCGGTGACCGCGGCGAGCACCACGAGGACAACAAGGATCGCGCCGACCAGAAACGTCTTGTCGTGGGTGCCGAACGAGCGGATCGCCCATTCCTTGAGCCAGCGCGGCGTCGCGTCGATGGCACTGCCGCCGACGGCCACGACCGGGGACGCCCGGCCGTTGACAAGAGCCGCCACCAACTCGGCCACGCCCAACGCGACACCGGCCGCAAGGAGACCGGCGACGGCCCCGGCCAGCCGCCTGCCACGCAGCGAGGTCGGGGCGTCGTCGGGGGTCACGACAGTGGTTCGTCGCCGAGGCCCGCCGAGGCAGGCCCGACACTAGGCTCTGCGCCCATGTCGCGGGTGGTCGTGATCGGCGCAGGGATGGGCGGCCTCGCGGTGGCCGCCCGGCTTGCGACTCTGGGCCACGACGTCACCGTCTGCGAGCAGGGCTCCACCATCGGGGGCAAGCTCGGCACGTTCTCCCGCGACGGCTTCACCTTCGACACGGGCCCCTCGCTCCTGACGCTTCCGGCGGTCTTCCGCGACCTGTTCATCAAGACCGGCCGTCCCCTCGAGGACGATCTCGAGATCCTGTCGATCGACCCCGCGTTCCGCTATCGCTTCGCCGAGGGCGTCGACAACACCAACGACGCTACCTGGCTCACGGTGCCCGGGACGTCGCGCGCAGGGATCAGGAGAGCGTTCGACGAAACCCTCGGCCCAGGCACCGGCACGGCGTGGGAGCGCCTGCTCGACCGGGCGGAGTCCATCTGGCAGGTCACGCGCACCCCGTTCCTCGAGTCACCCCTGGACGGCCGGCGCGACTTGGTCCGCCTTGCTCGGCGTACCCGCGACATCCGCACCGTCGCACCTTGGCGGAGTCTGCGCGGGCTGGGCCGGCAGTACCTGCGCGACCCCCGGCAACGGATGCTGCTCGAGCGGTACGCCACCTACACCGGCTCCGACCCGCGCCGGGTGCCCGCGGCGCTCGCCGTCATCCCCTACGTCGAGCAGACGTTCGGGGCCTGGCACGTGCGCGGTGGGATGCGCCGGCTCGCGCTCGCCGTGCACGACCGCGCGGTCGAGCGCGGCGCCCGGGTGCGCACCGGGTCGGACGTCGCCGAGGTCGTCGTCGAAGGAGGTCGGGCCAGCGGCGTGCGGCTGGCGTCGGGCGAGCGCATCGCCGCCGACATCGTGGTGTCCGACGCCGACGCGACCCACCTGTACGCCGACCTGGTGCGCACGCCGCTGGCGGCACCCGCGGTGTCCCGGCTCGGGCGAGCCGAGCCGTCGCTGTCCGGCTTCGTCCTCATGCTCGCGCTGCGCGACCGGACTCCTGACCTTGCGCACCACACGGTGCTCTTTCCGCGCGACTACGACGCCGAGCTCGACGCCGTGTTCGGGCCGGGGGCCTACCCGCCGAGCGACCCGACGGTCTACATCAGCGCTCCGGACGACCCCTCGTTGCGTCCCGACGACCGGCACGAGGCCTGGTTCGTGCTGGTGAACGCCCCGCGGCACGGGCCCGTCGACTGGGACGAGCCGGGTCTCGCCGACGCCTACGCCGACCGGATCCTGGCGGTGCTGGCCGAGCGAGGGATGGACGTTCGTGACCGGGTGCTGTGGCGGGAGATCCGGACGCCGGCCGACCTCGAACGCGACACCCGCGCGCCAGGCGGCGCGATCTACGGCTCGTCGTCCAACGGTGCCTCCGCCGCCTTCCTGCGCCCGGCCAACCGGTCGCCGGTCCCCGGGCTGTTCCTCGTCGGCGGATCGGCGCACCCCGGCGGCGGCCTGCCGCTGGTCGGCCTGTCCGCCGCGATCGTTGCCGGGCTCGTCGGGCCGGCCTGAGGGCACGGCTCAGCCGAGGCGCCGCCGCACGAGCAGCGAGAGCTGCCCGAGACCGAGCACACCGAGCCCGACCCAGGCCGCAGATCCCAGCAGCGGCCACCAGCCGGGACCGTGGATCCCCGCCGCCGCAAGGAAGGCGCTCGTGACGATCACCCGGGTCGGCCGCTCCCACACCGTGATGACACCGGTCTCACGCATCCCGGCGACGGCCGCATGGGCACGGACGAACTCCTGCAGGAACATCAGCACGCCGCCGAGCACGCAGAGAGCGGCAGGAGCCCCAGCGACCCACAGCGCGGTGACGAGCAAGGTGTCGCTCAGCCGGTCGCACGTGGAGTCGAGCACCGTGCCGTAACGACTGACGCGGTCGCGGAGCACCGCCACGGCGCCGTCCAGGCTGTCGATCAGCCCCGCGACAACGGCGAGTGCAGCCGCCGCCAGCAGCCAATGCCTGGACAGTGCCGCGAGCCCGACCACGCCCGCGCTCGCGACGACCGCGAGGACGGTGAGCGCGTCGGGTGTGACGCGGGCTCGGGCGAGCGGTCGCGCGACGGAATAGGCGACGGTGAGCCACCGGCGTACCAACATGTTTGACCGCGGCTCGTAACCACCGTGCAGCGCCCGCCACCGGTCGAGGTAGGACCCCAGGTCCGGCGGCCCACCTGCCGTCGTCATCGCCGGTCGCGCAGCCCCAGCTGCTCGTAGATCTCCCGGGTCGCCGTGGAGGTGTTCAGCGTGATGAAGTGCAGCCCGGGCACGCCCTCGGCGAGCAGCCGCTCGCAGAGCTCGCTGGCCGCCTCGACACCGACCTTGCGCATCTGCTCAGGGTCGGACTCCACCGCGTGCAGCCGCTCGGCGAGCTCTGGCGGGAACGCGGCGTTGGACAGGATCGCGAACCGCTCGATCTGGCGCACGTTGGTGGCCGGCATGATGCCCGGGATGATCGGCACCTCGCAGCCGGCGGCAGCAACGCGGTCGCGAAGGCGGAGGTAGTCGTCGGCGTAGAAGAACATCTGGGTGATGGCGTAGTCGGCGCCGGCCCGGCACTTGCTGACGAAGTACTTGATGTCGCTGTCCCAGTCGGGCGAGCGCGGGTGCCGCTCCGGGAACGCCGCGACTCCGACGCAGAAGTCGCCCGACGCCTTGAGGAGACGCACCAGGTCCTCGGCGTAGGCGAGGCCCTCGGGATGGGCCACCCATTGCCCCGCAGGGTCGCCCGGGGGGTCGCCGCGCAGGGCGATCACGTTGTTCACGCCGGCGTCGGCGTACTGCCCGATGATCGAGCGCAGCTCGGCTACCGAGTGGTCGACGGCCGTGAAATGGCCCACCGGCGTGAGAGTGGTCTCGCGGGCGATCTGCCCGGTCATGGCGACGGTCCGCTCCCGGGTCGAGCCGCCGGCCCCATAGGTCATCGAGACGAAGGTGGGTCGGAGCGCCTCGAGCTGGCGCAGAACCGTCCACAGCTTGCGCTCGGCCTCGTCGGTCTTGGGCGGGAAGAACTCGAAGGAGAACGACCGGTGGCCGCTCGCGAGCAGGTCGCGGATCGTCGCCCGCTTCCCGGGCAGCGACGACGTCTTCCCGATTGCCATGCGTCGAGGCTAGACGAGTGCATCAGTTCGGGCCCATCTGTCCGCCCCCCGGCCTCGAAAGTGGGAGCGTGACCGCTCTACGCTCGGAGTTGATGGCCATGGCCCCTCCGCTCGACGCCGAGGATCTGCGTGACCGGGTGCAGAAGGTCCTCGACGACTTCCTCGTCCGGCAGGCCGCCCTGCTCGAGGACGTCGGCGTGGAGCTCGCCCCCCTCATGGCCGCGGTCCGCGGGCTGCTCGCCGGTGGCAAGCGGCTGCGGTCGGCCTTCTGCTACTGGGGTTGGCGCGGCGCCGGCGGCCCCGACGACGAGCCGATCGTCCGGGCGGCGGCAGCGCTCGAGATGTTCCAGGCGGCCGCGTTGCTGCACGACGACGTCATGGACGGCAGCGACACCCGGCGCGGCCAGCCTTCCGCGCACCGCCGGCTCGAGGAGCTGCACCGGGGGCAGGGCTGGCTCGGCGCGGCGGACTCGTTCGGGATCGCGGGGGCCATCCTGGCCGGCGACCTGTGCCTGTCGTGGTCGGACGAGATGTTCACCGGGTCGGGGCTGCCCGGTGACCTCCTCGAGCGAGGGCGGCCGGTCTTCGACCGGATGCGGACCGAGCTGATGGCCGGCCAGTACCTGGACATGCTCGAGCAGGTGCAGTCCGCCACGTCGGTCGAGCGGGCCCGCCATGTCATCCGCTACAAGAGCGCGCAGTACACCGTGGCGCAGCCCCTCTTGCTCGGCGGGTCGCTGGCCGGCGCCGGGCCGCAGCTGCTGGCGAACTACACGGCGTTCGGGCTCCCCCTCGGCGAGGCGTTCCAGCTGCGCGACGACGTGCTCGGGGTCTTCGGCGACCCGGAGGCGACGGGCAAGCCGGCCGGTGACGACCTGCGCGAGGGCAAGCGCACGGTCCTGATCGCGGCGGCGCTCGAGCGGGCAACGCCTGCGCAGGCGGCAGTCGTGGACGCGATGCTCGGCGACGGACAGCTGGACGAGGGCGGGATCGCGCGCCTTCGGGAGACCATCGTCGAGACCGGCGCCCTGCGGGTCGTCGAGCAGATGATCACCGACCGCCGCGACGAGGCGATGGTCGCGCTGGCG
>JAVEDB010000170.1 GCA_030841185.1 Actinomycetota bacterium | reverse complement strand
TCGCTCACGCGCTCCATCCGGCCGGGGACCCCGGTGCAGCCGGCGACACCACGAGCGGCGCCCTCCGGGTCGGTGCCGACCTGGACGAGGGCGACGACCGCGAGGGCGGCGTTCGCCACGTTGAACTCGCCGGCCAGGGCGGTGCCGGCGTCCAGGGACAGCCCGCCTGGTCCGTCGAGCCGGAACGTCGTGCCCGCCGGCGTCACCACCCGGTCGTGGACCTTCCAGTCGGCATTCGGCCGGCCTTCCGGTGACACGCTCACGACGGGAACCGTGACCGTTGCGGCGAGCCGCTGGCCGTAGGGGTCGTCGGTGTTCACCACCGCGACAGCGGCGCGACCCGGACGGAACAGCTCGGCCTTCGCCGCGAAGTACGCCTCGAGGTCGGGGTGGAAGTCGAGATGGTCCTCCGACAGGTTCGTGAACACCGCCACCGCGAACGTCGTGCCGTCGACCCGGCCCAGGGCAAGGCCCTGACTCGAGACCTCCATCGGCACCGTGTCGACCCCCCGCTCGACCATGACGGCCAGCAGCGCCTGCAGGTCCGGGGCCTCCGGCGTGGTGCGTTCGCTCGGGACCGGGTCGTCGCCGATGCGGGTCTCGATCGTGCCGATGAGGCCGGTGGCGCTCCCGGTCGCCCGCAACCCGGCCTCGAGGAGGTACGCCGTGGTGGTCTTGCCGTTCGTCCCCGTCACCCCGAGCACCCGCAGCTGCCCGGACGGGTCCCCGTACAGCCAGGACGCCAGCTCGCCGAGCACCCGGCGCGGGTCCGCCACGACGTACGCCGGGAGTCCCGCGGCTCGCACCGCGGGCGCTCCGGCCTCGTCGGTCAGCACGGCCACGGCGCCGAGGTCCCGCGCGTCAGCGCTGAATGTCGCGCCGTGGGTCCGCGACCCGGCGAGCGCGGCGTACAGGTCACCGGGGCGGACGGCCCGCGAGTCGTGCGTGATGCCGGTGACGACGTCGTCGGAGGCTGCGCCGGCCGGCACCCCGGCACCGAGGCGGTCGGCCACCTGCGCGAGCGTGCGGGCTGAGAGCCGCTGCGGGCGCGCTGGGGGCGCGCCGGCGGGGGTCTGCACGGTTGCGAGGCTACCGGTCAGTTTCGCTCGATCCGCAGACCGGGAGGTCGGGTCCCCGTCGGCGGGATGTGCAGGGTCTGCAACGCGAACGACATGACGTCGCGGAAAACCGGCCCCCCCGTGCTGCCGCCGCCGATGCCCGACTTCGGCGCCTGCAGGGTCACCGCAACGACCAGCCGCGGCTTGTCCACGGGGGCCAGCCCGATGAACGACATCGTGAAACCGCGGTAGCAGCTGCAGGTGGGGTCGAACCGCTGCGCCGTGCCTGTCTTGCCAGCGACCCGGTAGCCGGCGATCCGCGCCAGTGGCGCGGTGCCACCCTCTCCGAGCACCGTCTCCAGCATCAACCGGACGGTCTGCGCGGTAGCCGGCCGGATGACCCGGGTGCGCGGCGAAGGCGCGGTCGCATGCATCGTCCCGTCTGCCCCTGCCCGCGCGGCAACCAGTCGGGGCGCCACCCGGACGCCGTCATTCGCCACCGTGGCGAAGACCGACGCCATCTGCACCGCGTTGACCGAGTAGCCCTGACCGAACGCCATCGTGTAACCGGTTGTGCCCGACCAACGGCTCGGCGGCAGCACGGCGCCGCTGGCCTCCCCGGGGAGCCCCAGGCCGGTCGGGGTGCCGACCCCGAACGCCTTCAGGTAGGGATAGAGCCGGGGCAGGCCGAGCTTCTCCGCAGCCAGGATCGTCCCGATGTTGCTCGACTTGGCCAGGGTGCCGGTGTAGGTGAGCTTCTGCGTCGGGTGGTCGTGGAAGTCCTTGAAGGTCTTGCCGGCCCGGCGCAGGCGGTTGGGCACGTCGATCGGCGTGTCCGGCGTCACCGCACCGTTCTCGATCAGGGCAGACGCGGTGATCACCTTGCCGGTGCTGCCCGGTTCGTAGGCCTCGGTGAGAGCGCGGTTGCCCCGCGCAGCCTCGGGCGCGGCGCCGGGGTTGGCGGGGTCGAAGGTCGGCGCGGTCGCGACCGCCAGCAGGTCGCCGGTCCGCGGGTCCATCACGATCACGGTCCCGCTCTTGGCGCCGGTCTCCTTGACCTTGGCGGCGATCTCCTGCTGCGCCATCCACTGGATGTCGCGGTCGATCGTCAGTGTCACGTCGCGCCCCGGCACTGCGTCGCGGCCCACGGTCTCCCCGGTGGGGATGCGGCGCCCCCCGGGCCCGCGCTCGTAGGTGATCTTGCCGTCGGTGCCGGCCAGTGACTTGTCCAGGGCGTACTCCACGCCGCCGAGACCGTGGCCGTCGGCGCCGACGAAGCCGACCAGGTTGGCCCCGACAGTGCCGGCGGGGTAGGTGCGCCGGCTCGTCGGCTCTCCGAAGATGCCGGGCAGGCCGTCGGTGCCGGACAGGTTCAGGTCGCGCACCCGTCGCCACACGTCCGGGCTGACGCCCTTCGCGACGTAGACGAACCGGCGGGTGCCGCTCAGCGTGGCCTCGAGTGCAGCGGCGGGCAGCCGCAGAACCGGCGCGAGCGCGGCCGCCGTCGCCCGGGGGTGCTGCACGAGTGTCTGGTCCGCGGTGATGTCGAACGCGTCGACGGTGGCAGCCAGGGCGATCCCGTTGCGATCGGTGATCGTCCCGCGGGTGGCCGGGATCGTCACCGTCGTCATCCGGCCCTTCGCCGCCTCGGTGGCGTACGCCGTGGCGTCGAGGCCCTGCAGCTGGAGCAGCCGGCCGCCGAACAGCGACAGGAGAAGCGCGAGACAGATGACGGCAGCGCGCAGCCGGCGGCGGGAGTCGGCGAGCCGCACGGTGCGCCGCCCCGGTCGCGCCGGTCGGGCCGGCCGGGAGCGGCTGGTCTGCCTGGCCGGCTGGCGGACCGGCCGGCGGGCCGCGGGCCTGGCGGCTCCCCGGGCCGGCCGGCGCGGCGGCTCTTGGCGAGGTCGGGTCACCGGTGCGCCGGCACAGGCGTCGAGGAGGCCCCGGACGTCGGCTTCCGCTGGGTGCGGTTGGCGGCTGCGGCGGACGGCTTGCCCGAGGGTTGTGCACTCGGCTTGGCCTTGACCACCGGTGCGCGACCGGGCTGCGGATGACCGAGGATGCGACCGTCCGAGAGGCGGATGAACGCCGGGTTCTCGCTCGGCACCATGCCGAGCGCAGTCGCTCTCGCCGCGAGCCGCGCCGGCGCGGCGACGTCGGCGATCTCCTGGTCGAGCGCCTGCTCCCGGTCGGCGAGGACCGTCGAGCGGGCGGTCAGGTCGTGCAGCCGGAAGGAGTCCTCGGCGATCGCGGTGTGCAGGAAGAGCAGGGCGACCAACCCGAAGCAGAGCAGGCCTCCGACCAGCAGCACGAACGGCGCGCGCGGTGCCGGGCCACGAAGCGGGGGTACGACGCTGAGCCGGGGCCGCAAGCCCGGTCGGGCCGACGGCGGGCGGGCCGGCCCGGGAGTCGGCAGCGATGCCGCCGCGCGGGCTGCCTCGGCGGGACTCACGCGGCCTCCCTGATCCGTTCGGCGGCACGCAACCGGGCCGACGCCGCGCGCGGGTTGGCGGCGACCTCGGCGTCGTCGGGAGCCTCGGCGCCCCGGGTCAGCAGCCGAAGCCGCGGCTCGTGCTCGGGGGGGACGATGGGCAGGTCGCGCGGTGCGGTGCCGGTCGCGCCGGCGACGAGGACGCGCTTCACGAGCCGGTCCTCGAGCGAGTGATAGGAGAGAACCGCGATCCGGCCGCCGACCGCGATCGCGTCAACCGCTGCGGGCAGCGCCCGCCGCAGCGCGTCGAGCTCGCCGTTGACCTCGATGCGCAGCGCTTGAAAGGTCCGCTTCGCGGGGTGGCCGCCGGTGCGTCGGGTCGCGGCCGGGATCGAGGAGCGCACCAGCTCGGCGAGCCGGGCGGTGCCGCTGAACGGCTCCCGCGCCCGCTCGCGGACGACCGCGGCGGCGATCCGTTGCGCGAAGCGCTCCTCGCCGTACTCGGCGAGCACCCGCGCCAGCGCCGCCGCGGGATAGGTGTTGAGGATCTCCGCGGCGGTGTGCCCCGCGGTCTGATCCATCCGCATGTCTAGTGGGGCGTCCTGGGAGTAAGCGAAACCGCGCTCCCGGTCGTCGAGCTGCATCGAGGAGACGCCGAGGTCGAACAGCACGCCCTGGACCCGGCTGACGCCGAGCTGGCTCAGCACCTCGGGGAGCGCGTCGTAGACGGCGTGCACAAGGGTGGCCCGGGGGGCGAACGGCGCCAGCCGCTCACCGGCCGCGGCGATCGCCTGCGGGTCGCGGTCCAGGCCGACCAGGCGTACCTCGCCGAAACGGGCCAGCAGGGCCTCGCTGTGGCCGCCGAGCCCGACGGTCGCGTCGACGACCACGGCTCCGGGGGCATCCAGTGCCGGCCCGAGCAGCGCCAGGCAGCGGTCGAGCATGACAGGGATGTGCTGCCGGTGCCCGGGCAACGAACCCTCGTCCATCTCGACCCTTCGTGTCGTGGACACCGAGCTCGCGGTCTGCGGTGCCTGCGGGTGTGCTGGTGGTGCGGTTTCGCCGTCCGGCCAGGTCTCCAACCGCTCGCGCTCTGGCGCCGGGGAAGGGGCGTCAGATCGCAGGAAGCGGGTGGAGACCTCGCCGTACGGCGTGCGGAGCGGTCCTAGATGAGACCCGGCAGCACCTCCTCGGAGAGGTCGGAGAAAGCGCCCTCGCGGTCCGCGAGGTAGGTCTCCCAGGCCTGGGCGTCCCAGACCTCCAGGCGCGGGCCGGCCCCGATCACGACGCACTCCCGCGTCAGGCCGGCGTACTCGCGCAGGTGCGGCGGGACCGTCACGCGGCCCTGCTTGTCCGGGGTCTCGTTCGACGCCCCGGAGAGGAAGACCCGCTGGTAGTCACGGGCCGCCTTGCTCGTCACCGGGGCTTGCCGCATCAGCTCGTAGAGCCGGTGGAACTCCGCGTCCGGGAACACGTAGAGGCACCGCTCCTGCCCGCGGGTCACCACCAGGCCACCGGCCAGGTCGTCGCGGAACTTGGCCGGGAGGAAGAGCCGGCCCTTCTCGTCGAGGCGGGGGTGATGGGTGCCCAGGAAGAGCGCAGCCGGAGCCGGTGGGCGGACATCCGCCGTGCCGTCTGCTCCCTCGGCTGCCACACGTCCCCTCCGTCACCCCGATACGGTGTCGCCGTCCCCCACTGGGCGCCACCATACTCCACTTTGCTCCACCGTCAACCAATGTTCGGCCGTTCCGCTCCCCTCCTTGAGCTGCCCGACTCCCCCGGCTCCCCCGTCGCCCGCTACTGACGCAGGTCACGACCTCGCAACGCGGTCCGGCGACCGGCTCTCCCGCTGGTTTGATGACGGTCGTGGGCACCGATGCTCGATCGCACGCGGGGCCGGGCCGGGCCGGCGCGGCAGCCCGGGGCGCGCGGGCCGTCTGCGTGGTCGCGCTGCTCTGCATCGCGGCGCTCGGCGTGCAAGGCCGCCGGGGGCTGGACTGGGACCGGATCACCGCGGTTCCCGACGTCGCCTGGGCACGCGTCCTGCTCGGGGCGATCGGCGTCGCGCTCGGCCTGGCGGCTGCGCGCCAGACGGCGCGGATGCTCCGCCGACCGGCCGTGCCACCTCCGGAGGAGGATGCCCCGCCGGTCGAGCCGCGCAGGTTGCCCTGGGCGTTCTGGGTGGCCGCCGCCGCCGTGGTCGCGGGCATCGTCTGGGCCATCTGGTGGTTGATGAGCCTGGTGCTGCGTAGCAAGCCGGGCACGGTGGACAACACCCCGATCACGCCGTCGGGCCGATCGGCGACCGGTGTTACCGCCCACCTCATTCCGCTGCTGTTCGGGCTGCTCGCGGTATTGGCCGTCGCCGGGCTAGCGCTGCTGCTCAGCCGGCGGGCCGCCGCCGCGCCCGGCGCGGCTGGTGAGGTCACCGGGTCCCGGGAGCTCGACCAGGCAACGCTCGGCGAGGCGCTGGCCGCGGCGGGGGACGCGATGGAGGTCCTGGACGACAACCGGGCCGCGATCGTCGCCGCCTACACCGCGATGGAACGCAGGCTTGCCCGGCGAACCGGGCACCGACCCTCGGACACCCCGAGCGAGCTGCTCGACCGCGCGGTCCTGCGCGGGCTGGTGTCGGGCGGACCGGCCGCGGAGCTGACCGAGCTCTTCCGCGAGGCGCGGTTCAGCACCCACCCGCTCGGTCCCGACGTCCGGCGCCGGGCCGAGAGCGCACTCTCGCGGGCGTCGGCCGAGTTGATGGCTCGCCGTGCGTGAGCCCACCCGCAACCGCCGCGCCGGCCAGGTCCTGCTGTCGGTCGCCGGACTCGTCCTGGTCATCGCCTACTCGTTTGCCGGTCCGGGTGGTCTGCTGCTCGCCTTGAGCACGGTGACGATCGCGTCGATCACGGCTGTCGTCCTCGGCGTACCGGCTGCGCCGTCGCGGCGGATCCGGCCGCGCCGGCCGGTGCCCGTCGACAACGCGCCGTTCCGCACCTACCGCCACGTCGCCGAGCAGCTGTCCTGGGCGGGCGTGTCGCCACGGCACTACGACGTGGTCACCCGCCCGATGCTGCAGCGGGTGATGGCCTCCCGCCTCGCCGACCGGCACGGCATCGACGCCCACGCGAACCCACAGGCGGCACGCGACCTGGTCGGTTCGGACCTGTGGCCATGGCTCGATCCGCGGCGCGACGCGGACGGCTCCAGCCGGCCCCCCGGCCTCGACCCGCGGACCCTCTCGGCCCTCGTCGAGCGATTGGAAGCGCTGTGAGCCTGAACCCAGCCGGCGCGCGGGTGCACTGCGAGCGGATCCTGGACGAGATCGAGACCGTCGTCGTGGGCCGGCGACGCGCGATCGAGCTGGTGCTGCTCGGGATCCTCGGCCGTGGCCACGTCCTGCTCGAGGACGTGCCGGGGCTGGGCAAGACGTTGATCGCCCGGTGCTTCTCCCAGGCGCTGGACCTGTCCTTCCGGCGGGTGCAGTTCACCCCGGACCTGCTCCCGGCGGACCTGACGGGGCTGTCGGTGTTCAACCAGGCCACCGGGTTGTTCGAGTTCCGGCCGGGGCCGGTGTTCACCCAGCTGCTGCTGGCCGACGAGATCAACCGCACCCCGCCCAAGACACAGGCCGCGCTGCTGGAGGCGATGGCCGAGGAGCAGGTGTCCAGCGACGGCGAGACCAGGCCGCTCCCCCAGCCCTTCGTCGTCCTGGCGACCGACAACCCGATCGAGTACGAGGGCACCTACGCGTTGCCGGAGGCCCAGCTCGACCGCTTCCTGCTGCGCGTGCGGCTCGGCTACCTCGCGGCCGAGCAGGAACAGGAGCTGCTTGCCCGGCGCCTGCAGAGAGGAGCCGAACCGCCGAAGCTCGCCGCGGTCGTGAACGCCGACACCGTGCTCGCGATGCGGGAGAGCATGGAGCAGGTCCATGTGGAGCCCGTCATCCTGCGCTACGTCGTGGCCCTCGTCGAGGCGACCCGCGAACACCCGCACGTCACGGTGGGGGCCAGTCCGCGCGGGGGGCTCGCTATCGTCGCGCTCGCCCGCGGCCAGGCGATGCTCGCCGGGCGGGACTACGTCACGCCGGAGGACGTGAAGGACGTCGCGGTCCCCGCCCTGGCCCACCGGTTGAGCCTGCGGCCCGAGCTGTGGGTCCGCCGGGTCACCGGCGACGACGTGGTGACCGAGATCCTGGCCAGCGCCCCGGTTGCGCGCTGAGCGGCGCACGCCATGACGACCGTGCGCGAGCTGCCGCTCACCTTCGTGCCCACGCCGCGGCTGCGCCGGCTCGCCCTCGTCGCGGCGGTGTCGCTGGGCGCGGCGATCATCCTCGCCCGCGGCGAGCTCGCCGTCCTCGCCGTGGCGCCGTTGGTCCTGCTGGCTGCCGCACCGCGCAGTGCTCTGCCGACGTCGGCCTCGGCGAGCTGGGAGCTCGCGCCGCTGCGCTGCGTCGAGGAGGACGAGCTCGTGCTGTCCCTGCAGATCGTCGTGCCGACGACCTGCGCTGTCGAGGCCGACGTCGAGCTGGCCTTCTCCGGGGAGGTGCGGCTCGACTCGGTCAGCCGCGACGGTCCGACGACACGTGCGCGCTGGCTCGTCGTACCGCATCGGTGGGGCCGCTACCGCGCCGAGCCGGTCACCGTCCGGGTGCTCGCCCTGCATGGTCTGTACGCCGCGACGGTGCGTCTCCCCTTGGGCGAGCTGGTGGTCTACCCGGGCAGCGGTGCCGTCGCGCGATCGGTCGCCCCCCGCGAGCTCCCGGCCCGGTCGGGCGAGCACCCGAGCCGGGCCGTCGGCTCGGGAGTCGAGTTTGCGGGGGTACGGCCCTACACCTACGGCGACCGGCGCCGGGACATCGACTGGCGCACGTCGGCACGGCAGTCACAGCTGTTCGTCCGGCAGTACGCCGCGGAGCGCGCGCTCACCGTTGTCATGGTGCTGGACGTCGCCGTCGACGCGGGGGTGCCGGGACGGTCCACCCTGGACCTGACGGTCCGTGCGGCAACCGGGCTGGCCCAGACCTACCTGGGTGCCCACGACCGGGTCGGCGTCGTGGCTCTCGGCGGTTCGCTGCGCTGGCTGGCACCGGCGGCCGGGGCCCGGCAGCTGCACCGGATCTCGGAGTCGGTCATGGAGGTGCGTCTCGACGACAGCCAGGTCGGGGGCGGCATCGATCGGGTGCCGCTCGCGGCGCTGCCCGCCGGGGCGTTCGTGTGCGTGCTGTCCCCGCTGCTTGACGAGCGGGCGCTCGAGGCGGTGCGCGACCTGCGCGCGAGGCATGTCGGGCTGCTGGTCGTCGACGTGCTGAACACCGAGCCACTCGTCCGGCGGTCCTCCACGCTGGGCGGGCTGGCCGTGCGGGTCTGGCGGATGGAACGGGAGGCGGTCGCGACCAAACTCGCGCGGCTCGGTGTCCCGTTGTTGCGCTGGAACGGCTCGGGTGACCTCAGCCCGGCGCTCTTGCACGCCATGCGCTCGATGCGTCCGGAGGTGCGGGCATGAGCGCGGTCCGGATCCGGCTGGCGCTGCGACTCGGTGCCCTGCTGGTCGTCGGGGTCGGCGTGGCCGCGACCGCCCTGGTGACCGGGCAGCGCGGGATCATCCTCGTCGGCGGGACGGGGGCCGCTCTGGTTCTCGGCGCCGTCGCGACCGGGTGGCGCTGGGCCGGCTCCGCCTCCGTCGCCGTGCTGGCCGCCGTGGCCGCCGTGGCAGGAGCAGCCTTGCCCGGACCGGGCGGGACCTGGTTACTGGTCGCGGCGGCCGCCGCGACCCTCGCCTACATCGTCGGCCTCGACCACGTGGAGCGGCCGCGTCGCTCGACACCGGTGGTCTCCCTGACCCGCGGAAGCCTGGCGGCCCGTGTCGTCACCCCCGCGCTCGGACTGGCCGGCGCCGGGCTGGTCGGCGTCGTGGCCGCCCAGCCGGTCGTGCCCTCGGTCCCGCTGGTCGTGCTCGGCCTGGTCGCCGGCGCCGCAGCAGTGCTGGTGGCGACGCGATCCCGGTAGGGGGCGCCCTCGTGCCCGGATCCGGTGGCGCTCGGAACCGCTGGGACGCGCGGGGCGTCGAACGTCCGGGGGGTGTGCAAAATCGTTACCGGACCGCACACTTGTAGGCGTCCTGACCTGGGAGACTTCCTGGCCAGGCACGGACCCGACGCGGCAGCACTGCATGCGGCCAGGGACTCACCACGCGCGGCCGAGGAGGCCTCTTGACCGTCGGAGAGACGACGAACAACCGCGGGAACCTCGCGGAGCTGGCGGACACCACAACGCGCATCAGGCGCGCCGTCGAAGCCGTCATCGAAGGCAAGCGCGAGGTGGTCAAGCTGGCCATCACCGTCATGCTGGCCGAGGGACACCTGCTGATCGAGGATGTCCCGGGCGTCGGCAAGACGATGCTCGCGAAGGCCCTGGCCAAGTCGGTCGACTGCTCGGTACGACGCGTCCAGTTCACTCCTGACCTGTTGCCGAGCGACATCACCGGCGTCTCGATCTACAACCAGGAACAGCACGAGTTCGAGTTCAAGCCGGGGGCGATCTTCGCCAACATCGTCGTGGGCGACGAGATCAACCGGGCCTCGCCGAAGACCCAGTCGGCGCTGCTCGAGTGCATGGAGGAGCACCAGGTCACCGTCGACGGCGTGACCTACGAGCTCGGGACCCCGTTCATGGTCATCGCGACCCAGAACCCCATCGAGATGGAGGGCACCTACCCCCTCCCCGAGGCCCAGCGCGACCGGTTCATGGCCCGGCTGTCGATGGGCTACCCGAGCGACCAGGCCGAGCTCGCGATGCTGGACAGCCACGGGCAGTCGTCTCCGCTGGATGCTCTCGAGGCCGTGTCCGACGCCACCCAGATCGCCCGGCTGATCGAGATCGTCCGCACGATCCACGTCTCTCCCCAGGTACGCCGTTACGCGATCGACCTCGTCACCGCGACCCGCAACTCCAGTGAGCTGCGGCTCGGGGCCTCACCGCGGGCGACCCTGCATCTGCTGCGAGCCGCCCGCGCCGCCGCCGCGCTGGACGACCGCGACTACGTGCTTCCCGACGACATGCAGGACCTGGTCGTCGCCGTGCTGTCCCACCGGTTGCTCCCGACCGCCGAGTCGCAGATCGGCCGACGCTCGACCGAGGACATCGTGACCGACATCGTCGCCCGGGTGCCGGTGCCGGACGACGGGCGGAGCCGGCGGAGCGCGAGCTAGTGCTCAGTGCCGTCCGGGGGCTGACGACGCGCGGACGCTCGTTCCTTGCGGCCGGGGTCGCGACGTTCTTCGCCGCGATGGTGCTGGACCAGCACGACCTGCTGCGGATCGCCGTCCTGCTCATAGCGCTGCCGCTCGTGAGCGCCTGGGTGGTGGCCCGCACCCGCTACCGCCTGTCCTCCCAGCGCCGACTGCTGAACGGACGGGTCGCCGCCGGCCGTGAGACGACGGTGACCCTCATCCTCGAGAACATCTCCCGCCTGCCGACCGGGCTGCTGCTGGTCGAGGACCGGGTGCCGTACGTCCTCGGGTCCCGGCCGCGGTTCGTGCTCGACCGGGTCGAGCCGCGCGGTCGGCGTGAGGTCGCCTACGCCGTGCGGTCCGACGTTCGTGGCCGTTTCGACCTCGGTCCCCTCTCGATCCGGCTCACCGACCCGTTCGGGATGTGCGAGCTGCACCGCGCCTTCACCGCTCGGGACACGCTCGTCGTCACCCCGCCCGTCAGCCCGCTGCCCCTCGTGCAGCTGGCCGGCGAGTGGGCCGGCAGCGGTGAGAGCCGGGCCCGCGCCATCGCCACCGCGGGCGAGGACGACGCGGGCACCCGGGAGTACCGCCAGGGCGACGACCTCCGTCGCGTGCACTGGCGGTCGACCGCAAGGCTGGGCCAGCTGATGGTGCGCCGCGAGGAGCAGCCGTGGCAGAGCCGGTGCACGGTGCTGCTCGACAGCCGCACCCGCGCGCATCGCGGGGAGGGCCCCGCGTCGTCATTCGAGTGGGCGGTGGCCGCGGCCGCGTCGATCGGCGTGCACCTCGTCCGGCACGGCTACCACGTCCGGCTGCTCACCGACACCGGCGGCAACGTGGCCAGCGCCGCGCACGACGCGAGCGGCATCGGGAGCGACTTCGAAGGCGCCCTGCTCGATGCGCTCGCCGTGATGGGTCGCTCGACGAACCAGACGTTCCAAGATGCAGCCACCGCACTTCGACGTGGTGGCGGCGACGGGCTGCTCGTCGCCGTCCTCGGAACCGTCTCGCCCGACGAGGCCCATCAGCTCGCTCGGCTGCGGCACGGCTCGGCCGCCGCGGTGGCGGTGCTGCTCGACTCGACGACGTGGTCCCCGCTCAGCGAGAGCGCGCGGGCCGGCGCCCAACGCGAGTTCGACGGCTCGGTGCGGTTGCTGCGTGCCTCGGGATGGCGCGTGGTCCCGGCCGTGGCAGGCGACCTGCTGGCCGACCTGTGGCCGGATGCGAGCCGGTCCAACCGCGACATCGACTTCAGCGGCACCGCCGCGGGAGCTCGGCGATGAAGGTCGCCGCCGGGCCGCTGCGGCTGCCACTCACCGCCGCCCTGGCCACCGGGTTGTCCTCGATCTGCCTCGGGTCCGCATTTCTCACCGGCAGCTGGTTCCTGCCCGCGATGTTCGCCATCGTGTTCGTGCTGCTCGGCACCGAGCTCGCCCGTCGGATGTCCGCACCACCGGTGATCGTCCCGCTCGTCGGCGTGCTGACGCTGACCGGCTATCTCGTCGCCCGCTACGCGCACTCCGAGGCATTCCTCTGGATCATCCCGGACCGCAGCGCGCTACACCGCCTCGCCGAGCTCGGCAGCCAGGGCAACGACCAGATCAGCCACTACGCGGCTCCTGTCGCCGTCACACCCGGTCTGGAGCTGCTCGCGGTCGCCGGGATCGGGTTCGTCGCTCTCGCGGTGGACACCCTCGCCGTCACGTTGCGCCGCGCCGCGCTAGCCGGGCTGCCGCTGCTCGCGCTGTACACCGTGCCGGCGTCCGTGTCGCCCGAGGGCGTCAGCTGGGAGGCGTTCGCGCTCGGCGGAGCCGGCTACCTCGCGTTGCTCCTCGCCGAGTCCCGCGAACGGCTCAGCCGCTGGGGGCGGCCGCTACGGTTCTCGGCCACCCGAACGGACTGGCAGGCCGACGTCGAGACAGCGCCCTTGGCGCAGGTGGGCCGGCGGGTCGGTGCGGCCGCGCTCGGGCTGGCCCTCGTCGTACCGGCCCTGATGCCGACCCTGGGTGTGGGCTCCTTCGGCCTCGGCGGCCCCGGCCTGGGTCTGGGTCGCGGGGGCAACAAGGTCGCCGTGATCAACCCGATCATCGACCTCGGTCAGGACCTGCGCCAGGACCGGAACCGGCAGGTGATCCGCTACGAGGGCACCCCGACCTACCTGCGCATGGTCGGCCTGGACGTCTTCACCGGCGACACCTGGCGCCCGAGTGAGATCTCGGCACCCAAGCGCCAGAACGTCGAGAACGGCCTACCCAACCCGCCCGGTCTCACCAACCAGGTGACGCGCAAGCGCCAGCGGCACAAGATCGAGGTGTTCGACCTCGAGCAGCAGTTCCTGCCGCTGCCCTATCCCGCGCAGCGCGTGAGCATCAACGGGCGCTGGGTCTACGACACCGCGACGTTCAACGTGTTCTCCGTCAACTCCTCGACCCGGCGGCTGACCTACCAGGTGACCGACCTGGCCCTCGGACCGACGCCCGCGCAGCTGCGCGCGGCACCGGACGCACCCGCCTCGTTGGACCGTTTCCTGCAGCTGCCGCTGGGGATCCCGGCGGAGGTCCAGCGCATCGCCAAGCAGATCGTCGGCAAGGCGCCAACGCATTACGACGAGGCGTTGGCGCTGCAGGACTGGCTGCGCGACCCCACCGAGTTCACCTATTCCACCGACGTCGCGGACAGCGTCGGTGACGCCAACGGCGCACGGGCGATCGCGGCGTTCCTCGACACCCGACGCGGCTACTGCGTGCACTTCGCCTCGACGATGGCCGTGATGGCCCGCCAGCTCGGCATCCCCGCGCGCGTCGCGGTCGGCTTCACCGCCGGCACCCGGGACGCCAAGGGCAGAATGGTGGTCACCCTGCACGATGCGCACTCGTGGCCCGAGCTGTACTTCGAGGGGGCCGGCTGGGTCGCATTCGAGCCGACACCGGGCTCGCGCACCGGCTCTCCGCCGCCGTGGGCCCGCGCCGCGGTCGCGCCCATCGGCGGCGGGAGTGATGCGACGGCGGTCCCCACCCCGGCTGCCACCGGTGGGACAGGAGTCAACCCGCGGGTGCGTGCGCCGGAGTCGTTCAACAACGCGAAGAAGGCCACCAGCGGCTCGCAGTCCGTGTTCCAGCGACTGAACCTGCCGAAGGTGCCGACCGTCGTGGTCCTGATTGCCCTGCTGGCCGGGCTGGTCCCCTCCGCGACGAGGTTGGTCGTCCGCCGCCGACGGTGGCGAGGGGCCCGCACCCCGGCGGACACGGTCGCCGCGGCGTGGGCGGAGCTGCGCGACACCTTGGTCGACTACGGCTACCTGTGGCGCCCGAGTGACTCACCGCGGCGCGGCGCGGCGCGGGTGAGCGAGGAGATGGCGCTGACCGGCGCGTCGGACCAGGCAGTACGCCGCCTCGGCGCCGCCACCGAACGGGCGCGCTACGCCACCACCCTCGGCGAGGTGGGGGACCTGCGGGCCGACGTCGAGACGGTGCGGGCGGCACTCGGGGACGCGACGACGAGCTGGGGCCGGGCCCGGGCCCGGTGGCTGCCTCGCTCGACACGTGAGGTGGCGGCTGCCTCGTCGGAGCGGATGGCCGACGGGTTCGACGCCGTGGACGACGTGGTAGCGACGGTGCGGGAGCGGGTCTTCAGCGGCCGTTCTCGTCGCGGCGGCGGTTCCACCGCTCCTCGACCCGCTCCATGAACCCGCGATGGTCCTTGGCCTTGCGGGTGGCGGGGCGGGCGGCCCGTGTCCCGGCCGCGTCGACGACTCCCAGCCGGGCGCCGTTGGTCACCCGCCGGTAGCTCGTGAGGGCGAAGAAGGCGGACGCGAGCATCGCGACGAACCCGATGACGCTGATCACCGGGGTCTTGGCCACCAGGCCGGTCATCAGCAGGACGACACCGAGGACGAAACCGACCGAGGCAAGCAGCACGCTGCGACGGAAGGTGCTGCGGGGATCCTTGCCCCGCAGCGAGGACGCGAACTTCGGATCCTCGGCATAGAGGGCTCGCTCCATCTGCTCGAGCAGACGCTGCTCGTGCTCCGAGAGCGGCACGTGCCTCCTCCTCCGGATGTCCCCACGGGACCGCGTGAGGCGGTCGCCGTGTGGTTGAAGAATATGCGCACCTTGGCCGAGGTGAAACCCGCCTGTGGAAATGACGCTTGGGCGGGCTAAAACGTTTCCTCGCCGATGATCCGGGGCCGACGGCTAGCCGGATGGGTCGGAGGTGTCGTCGCGGACGAGGCTGGCCGGGCGGACAGCCCCGGAACCGAAGCGGCGACCGGCCCGGTCGGCGGCTTGCTCGGCCTCGCGGCGGCCCTGGGCCCGCTCCCCCAGCAGGAGCTGTCGGGGCGCCTCGTCGGAGTCGGTGAGCTGCTCCACCCGGACCCCGACGAGGCGGATGCGCGCCCGGTCGAGACCGAGGGCCTCGAAGAGGCCGCAGGCCGTCGCGTAGACCTCCTGCGCGACGTCGGTCGCCTCCCGCAGCGTCTTGGACCGGGTGATGGTGGTGAAGTCGGCGAACCGCACCTTGATGCTGACGGTGCGACCCGCGAGGCCGGCCGAACGCAGCCGCCCGGCGGTGCGCTCGGAGAGCCGGAGCAGCTCCCGGCGCACGGTCACCGGATCGTCGACGTCGCGCGCGAAAGTCTCCTCGGCACCGATGCTCTTGTCGGGCTCGTGCGCAACGACCGAACGCTCGTCGCGGCCCCAGGCCAGCGCGTGCAGGTGCGCACCGGTGCCCTGGCCGAGCGCACGGACCAGGGTGGTGACCGGGGTGTTGGCGATGTCGCCGACCGTGTGCAGGCCCAGTCGCACCAGCTCCTTCTCCGTCTTCTCGCCGACACCCCAGAGCGCACCCACCGGCAACGGGTGCAGGAAGGCGACGACGTCACGCGCGGGGACCACGAGCAGCCCGTCCGGCTTGCACCGGGTAGAGGCCAGCTTCGCGACGAACTTGGTCGTGGCGACACCGACCGAGCAGGTGATGCCTTGCTCGTCGGTGACCCGGTCGCGGATGAGCGCGCCGATCTCGGTGGGCCGTCCCAGGCGCCGGACCGCACCGGCGACGTCGAGGAACGCCTCGTCGAGGGAGAGCGGCTCGACCAGCGGGGTAATCGAGCGGAAGATCTCCATCACCCCGGCGGAGACCTGGGAGTAGAGCCCATGGGTCGGGCTGACCACGGTCGCCTGCGGGCACATGCGCCGGGCTCGGGTCATCGGCATCGCGGAGTGCACGCCGAACCGCCGCGCCTCGTAGGTCGCGGACAGGACCACCCCGCGGGAGCCTCCTCCCACAATGACGGGGGTGCCGCGCAGCTCCGGGCGGCGAATCAGCTCGACGGAGGCATAGAACGCGTCCATGTCGATGTGCAGGATCGTGCAGCCGGTGTCGTCCCCCGGCGGTCCCGACGGTGGTCCGGGCCGGTCCAGCTGCTGGCTGCGGCTCACCGCTAGACCTTGTCGGCGAGCAGGTGCAGCTGGGTCGCGAGGGCACGGAAGTCGGCGCGGTCGCTGGTGGCTGCCTCGAGGGCCAGCAGCTCCTGGGCCGCCGCCGGCTCGGAGTCGGTGACGGCACCCGGGACGAGGTCGGTGAACGTGCGGACCCCGTGGACGGCGCGCACGGTCAGACCGGCGCCGGTGAGCAGAGCGGCCAGCTGCTCCTCGGTGAACCGACGCGGCAGCGGATCAGCCGGGCCCCAGCGGCCAGCGGGGTCCGCCAAGGCGTGGCGGGCCTCGGCGAAGCGGCCGGCGATGGCCCGCGCCAGCACGATCGCGTTGCGGTTGGCGGCGAGCACGCTGAGCGAGCCGCCGCTTCGCAGCGCCGCGACGAGGGAGAGCGCCGCAGGTGCGGGGTCGTCGACGTGCTCGAGGACGCCGTGGCACAGGACGAGGTCGGCGCTCTCGGGCGCCACCACGTCGAGGAGCCCGGCCGCATCGCCCTGCACCCCACGGACTCGTACGCCGGACTCACCGGCCCGGCGCTCAAGGGAGGCGAGCGCATCGGGGCTCGGGTCGACGACGGTGACGCGGTGACCCAGCTCGGCAAGGGGGACGGCGAACCCACCCGTTCCCCCGCCGACGTCGACGATGTCGAGGGGGCCGCGGTCGGCGATCGCCTCGCGCAGGGCGTCCCAGACGACACCGGCGCGAGGGAGGCGGGTCGTCGTCCGGTCGGGCACGGAGCCCACCCTACGGATCGGGGAGTCCGCCCGCGGGCGGACCGCTGGCTCGCTCATCCGGGACTGCCCGGACTGGTGTGCCACAGCTTGCGCGGCGCGGTCTTCGCATCGTCGCCGGGTGGCTTGATGTCGGCGTAGGGCGACTGGCGGAACCCGCTCGGGTGCACGAGCACCCGTCGGGGCCGGGTCATGCCACCCGCCCCCGCGCCGGCCCCGCCGCCCCGCGACTCGTAGGTCCCGGCACTCGCACCGACCGGTGGCTTGGTCATGACGGGCCGGGTGGACCGGCTTTCCGCTGCCCCGGCGACCGCCTGCTCGGTGACCAGACCCGGACCGGCCATCAGGTCCGCGACCGCACCGAGCCCGCCCTGCTGCCAGGCAGCATGCAGCGCGGTCAGCTCCCAGCAGCCGGTCGCGCGAAGCGACACCCCGCGGGGGCCGGTGCGACGCACCTGCCCGCGGATGACGAGCAGCCACGAGTGGAACAGGGTCGCGGCATAGGGACCCTGGGCGTCCTCGAAGAACGTCGCGTCGACGGGACCGCGCGCATCGTCGAGGGTGACGAACACCACGCGCTTGCCGGACCTGATCGGCGGGGTCTGGGTGGCGACCTTGACCCCGGCGACCAGGACCTCTGCCTGACTGCGCCGCCGGACCAGGTCGGGTGCTCGGGTCACTCCCATCGCCTCGAGGAACGGGACGTAGAAGTCGATGACGTGCCGGCTCGCGTCCAGGCCGAGGACCTCCAGCTCGGCGCGCACCCGCTCGGCACCGGTCATCTCCGGCAGCCCGCTCGGCACCACCTCGCCGGGCGCGTCGCCGAGGTCCATCGCGAGCTGCACCGGTGCCCCCTCGTCGACGGGACGAGCAGCGCGGGACTGGCGGGCCGCCAGCTCCCGGATGCCGGGACGCTCGCGCATCGTGAGCGACTCGCCGGAGGCCGCGGCAACGGTGAGGTCGGTGCCGCGTGTCTCCCCCGCGGCCCGCGCCCGGCGACGGGACGGACCTCTGCCTCGCTGCACCGCCCGTGTCCAGCGGTCGAGCTCGGCGATCTGCAACAGCAGGTCGCGGCGGGTGAGCCGCCCGCGTCGGGTGCCCTGCGCAGTCGGGCCGATGAGGTAGAGCGAGTCGAAAGCACCCGCGACGACGAGCCGTTCGACGACCGGGCGGGCCACCCCGGCCCGGTGCCAGAAGTCGGCCAGCGATCCGTAGGGGCGGGTCGCCACGATGCGGGTGACCTCCGCGTCGGAGATGCCCTTGACGTCGGCGAGGGAGAGCCGGATGCCGTAGGGACGGCCGTCGGGCAACCCCTCCTCGGGCGGCGAGGAGTCGGGAGCGACCTCGACCTTCTCGACCCGGTAGGTGGCGTCGGAGCGGTTGACGTCGAGTGAGAGCACCGAGATGCCGAGCTGGCGGGCGTCGTCGAGGATCAGCCGCTTGGGGTACATGCCCGGGTCGTGGGTCAGCACCCCCGCGAGGAACGCGGCCGGGTGATGGGCCTTGAGCCACGCCGACTGGTAGGTCGGCAGGGCGAACGCCGCCGCATGGGCCTTGCAGAAACCGAACGACGCGAACGCCTTGAGCACCGTCCACACGACGTCGACGACTGCCGGGTCGTAGCCCCGGGCCAGGGCCCGTGGGCGCAGCCACACCTCGACGTCGGGCTGGCCGTCGGGTGTGCCCAGCGCGCGGCGTACCTCATCGGCCTCGGCCAGCGTGCAGCCGGTGAACACTGACACGATCTGCAGCACCTGCTCATGGAAGACCACGACGCCGTAGGTCTCGGCCAGCGCGGGGCGCAGGTCGTCGTGCAGGTAGGACGCGGGCTTCCAGCCCTGCCGGGCCTGCAGGAAGGGGGTGACCATGTCGCTCTTGACCGGGCCGGGACGGAACAGCGAGATGTCGATGATGAGGTCGCCGAACGTCTCGGGCGCGAACTTGCCGATCAGCTCGCGCTGGCCGGGTGACTCGATCTGGAAGCAGCCGAGGGTGCGGGTGGACTGGATCAGCCGGAACGTCGCCGGGTCGTCGAGCGGCACCTGCTCCTGGTCGTCGAGGTCGACGGGTGCGAGCGGCACCCCGTCGCCGCTGTCGACGCGCACGACCTCCTCGACGGCATAGGCCATCGCGGACTGCATGCGTACGCCGAGTACGTCGAGCTTGAGCAAGCCGAGCTCCTCGACGTCGTCCTTGTCGAACTGGCTCATCGGGAAACCCAGCCAGCTCGCCTCCACCGGTGTGCGGTCGAGCAGCGTCTGGTCGGAGAGCAGCACACCGCACGGGTGCAGTGCGACGTGTCGCGGCAGCCCATCGAGCCGTTCGACGAGCCGGAACAACATGTCGAGCTGGGACGCCCCGATGCGTGACGCCCGCAGCTCGGGCAGCTCCTCCAACGCGAGCCGCACGTCTCGGGCCCGGATGTGCGGGAAGGCCTTGGCGATGGTGTCGATCTCACCCGGCGGCATGCCGAGGGCGGCACCGACGTCACGGATGGCGTGGCGCACCCGGTAGGTGTCCATCATCGACACGCAGGCGACCCGCTCGCCGCCGAAGCGCTCGAGGATGCGCTCGTAGATCTCGGTGCGCCGCGCGGACTCCACGTCGACGTCGATGTCCGGCAACGCCTCGCGCAGCGGCGAGAGGAACCGCTCCATCAACAGGCCGTGCTGGAGGGGGTCCACACCGGAGATGCCGAGCAGGTAGTTGACGAGGCTGCCCGCCCCCGAGCCGCGAGCGGCAGCGCGCACCCCCATGCTGCGCACCAGGTCAACGACGTCGGCAACCGTGAGGAAGTAGGACGGGTAGCCCAGCGCCTCGATCACACCCAGCTCGTCGTCGAGGCGGGCCCGCACCTCGCGGCTCGCCGGCATCGCCCGCTGGTGCAGCCCCGCCTCGCACCGCTCCCGCAGGACCAGGCCGGCCGGGCGCCCGGACGGGTCGAGCACGGCGAGCTCCGGGAAGTGCACCTCACCCATGCCGAGGTCGGCGCGGGGGTCGACGGCACAGCGGTCGGCGACCCTGCGGGTGCCGGCCAGCAGCCGGCGCATCGCGGTCTCCCCCACCCCGGCGGCCCGGGCCACCTCCTCGGCGACGAGCTCCATCTCCTTGCCGGACTTGAGGTAGCCCTCGGCGTTGACCCGGTCGAGATGACGGGCGTCCAGCGGCACCAGCCGGCGCGCGGCGTCGAGCACGTCGACGGTCGGCCCGTCGGCGCGGTCGGCGTAGCGCACCGCGTTGGTGAGCACCGGGGTGACTCGCTGGTCGGTGGCGAACCCGAGTGCCCGGCCGGCCCGGGCCGAGTCGTCGGGGCCGCGGTGGGACACCACCTCGAGGAGCAGATCCTCCCGCGGCACCACGTCGCGCCAGCTCGCCAGCACCCGCTCGGCCAGGTCGGGACGACGGGCGGTGAGGGCCCGCCCGACCTCGGAGGCCGGCCCGAGCATCAGCAGCAGGCCGCCGCCGTGGGAGCCGGCCAGCGCGATGTGCTCGGCGACCAGCTCGGCGGTGGTGACCGGCGAGCCGCGCTCTCCTCGCAGGTGGGTGGCCGAGACGAGGCGGCACAGGGCCCCCCAGCCCCACTTGTCCTGAGCCAGCAGGGTGATGCGCGGGTGGCGCGCGTCCACCGAGGCGCCGCCACGCGCGGGTGTACGGCGAGGCGCGGGCCGGGCCCGCAGCGACGGGTGGGCGCCGACGAGCAGGCCGCTGGACTCGATCGCGAGGTCGACGCCGAGCACCGGCCGGATGCCTGCCAACCGGCAGGCCTGGGCGAACTTGACCGCGCCGTAGACCCCGTCGCGGTCGGTCAGCGCCAGGGTGTCCATGCCGTGCTCGGCAGCGCGGTCCGCGAGCACCTGGGGGTGGGACGCGCCGTGGCGCAGCGAGTAGCCCGAGGCCACGTGGAGGTGGACGAAGGGATCGCTGCCGGATGACATGGACGGGCTCGAAGGAGTCGGGGGGCGGAGGGTTGGCGTCGAAGAGTTGGTCGTGAGTCAGCTGGCTCGATGGGCGAACTGCGGCAGCACCGGCTGGTGGGAGAGCCCGAGCGTGGTCTCGACCAGGGCAAGGAAGGTTTGCGTGTCGCGAAGCAGGTCGTCGGCCTCCCGTGCACTGACGGCTCGGGTGAGGCCCGCCTCGGCGGCGGCCCGCTTGCCGGCACCGGCGGCGAAGAACGCCGCCCACTCGGTCAGCTCGGGGGCGACCTGCGGCAGCAGCGCCCAGGCGCTGCGGGGTCGCTTGCTGGCAGCGGGCCGGGTGCGCACGGCCAGCACCGCGGCGGTGGTGTGCAGCGCACCGCGGTGCGCCGCGGCGTACCGCTCGGCCGGCACGGTCGTGGTCATGGCGTCGGCGAGGTCGTGCCGGGCCAGGTCGAGCTGCTCGTGGGCCGAGGCACCGATGGGAGGACGCATCGTCAGTCCATCGCCCGCAGCAGGGTCCACGACCGGTCGACCGGTGCGTCCCACTCGAAGGAGAGGTCGTAGACCCCGGAGCCGGCGGTCCGGCCCGCGCTGGCCTCCACCCGCCAGACCTCGCGCTCGGCGGCGCGGACCGGTCCGGCGAGGGCAAGGGCGCCGGACCCGTCGGTCGGGGCGGTGACCGCGGCCGGGGTCCGCCACCAGGCGCCGGTCTCCACCCAGTGGGCGAGCACGCTGCGTACGACGAAGAGCCGGCCCCGCCACAGGAACTCGGCCGGGTCCTCGTCGCGGCGGCGCACCTCGACCGTGGCGTCGTACCGTCGGGTCATCGCTCGCTCCCCTCGCTCACGGCCGGGCGGTCCCGCCCAGGGACACGGGGGTCGAGGTCCGTGGCCCCGGGCGGGAGACGCCACCTCCGGAGGCGAGCCGCGAGACTGCGCCACCCGGATCATTCGAACAGATGTTCGAATGATCCCAGAGTAAACCCCGCCACCGACAGAACCGTCAAGCCCCGCGCCGGTGGCAGTTACCCGCAGTTACCCTCCTCCCGTGCACCCGAGCGTCGAGCGCGTGACCCGCACGCTGGCCGAGCTCGGTGCGCCCACCGCGAGCAGCAATGTGCGCACCCTGGAGGCGGCCGCGCGAACCGCGGTCGACGCCGCCGCGCAGCTCGGGGTCGATGTAGCCCAGATCGCCAACTCCCTCATCTTCGCCGCCGACGGCGAGCCCCTGCTCGTCCTCGCCTCCGGCGGTCACCGCGTGGACACCGCCAAGGTGGCGGCGCTCGTCGGCGCCGAGCGGGTGGACCGCGCGACCCCCGAGTTCGTCCGGACCCACACCGGTTTCGCCATCGGCGGGGTCGCTCCCGTGGGCCACCCGGAGCCGATTCGGACCCTCGTCGACATAGCGCTCGACCAGTACGACGAGGTGTGGGCCGCCGCCGGCCACCCGCACACCGTCTTCCCCACGACGTTCGCCGAGCTCGTGCGCATCACCGGAGGCGAGCCGGCCGAGGTCGGTGCCGCGTCGCCGACCGACGGCGCCCGATGAGCGCGCTGTCCTACGAGCGGTCCGGGACCGGGCCGCCGCTCGTGCTCGTCCACGGCCTGGGCAGCGCCCACTCGGTGTGGCGCCCGGTGCTGCCCGCACTCGAGGCCCAGTACGACGTGATCACCGTCGACCTGCCCGGCCACGGCGAGTCACCGCCGCTGCCCGAGCAGGACGACGCCTCCCCCGGCGCGTTGGCCGGCGTCGTCGCGGCCTTTCTCGACCGGCTCGGCTTGGATCGCCCGCACGTCGCGGGCAACTCGCTCGGCGGCTGGGTTGCCCTCGAGCTCGCGGCGATGAACCGCGTCGCCAGCGTGACTGCGCTCGCCCCGGCCGGCTTCTGGCTCGTCCCGCGCAAGGCCCGGCTCGGCCTGATCGAGGTCAGCCGGCAGCTCGCTCGGCGTACGTCCCGCGTGCAGCCGCTGATACTGAGCCGGTCGTGGGGCCGTGCGATCGGGATGCGCGACTACACCACGGCCGCGCGCCATCTGGACGTCTCGGTCGCGCTGGACGCCGCGCGGGCGATGGCCACCGCGACCGGCTTCGAGGCCGCGGACCAGGGCATGATCGGCACCCGCTTCTTCCGTGGCGGCGTGACGCCCGCCGAGATCCCGGTCACGATCGCGTTCGGCGACCACGACCGGATCCTGCCCGCCGGGTCGTGCCAGGAGCGCCGGCTGGCTCCCGCGCACGCCCGGTGGGTGGTGATCGACAACTGCGGCCACGTGCCCATGTGGGACCGGCCGGACATGACCGTGCGGCTCGTCGGCCAGACGACGCGGCTCGCGCAGCCGGACCGGCCCGCCGTCAGCTAGACCGGGTCTCGTCCGGCGGCGAGGACCTCGCCGAGCAGGGGCAGGTTCTTGCTGATCACCGCGTCGACACCCAGCCGCCGCGCGTCCGCCAGCTCCTCGGCCGTGTCCACCGGCCAGGTCATGACGACATCGGTCGACCTCTGCAGCTCGGTGACGAGGTCCGGGGTGAGCAGGCGGCGTTCCACCGAGGCGCCGTACGCCGGTGTGCGGGCGAGCCGGCGACGCAGCCGGGCCAATCCGACCCGGTTGCTCGCCGACAGCACCCGGCGTACCGGTGGGTCGAAGACATCGAGGTTCCACCAGCTCTTCGCGCACACGGTGAGCGGCCGTCCGGGCGCGACCTCACGCAGCAGGGCAGCGACCGTCCCGGCGACCCGGGGCCGCAGGCCCTTGAGATCGATCATGAGCCGGGAGTCCCCGTCCAGGGCCGCCACGAGCGCCGGCAGCTCGAGCAGGTCGTAGGCGTCGCGACGGATCAGCACGCCGGTGTCCCAGAGGTAGGGCACCCGGCCCATCGACCGGAGGTGCCGCACCTCGAGCCGGCCGCGGTGGGCGTAGACGTCACACTCGACAAGGTCGACACCCGCGGCCA
>JAVEDB010000109.1 GCA_030841185.1 Actinomycetota bacterium | reverse complement strand
GCCGCGCTCAGCGCCTTCGGGGCTGCGCGGGTGTGCCGGTCGCTGTCGACGCTCACGACAGGCATGGTAGAGCCGGAGGCGCGCGGACGGCGCGATCAGCGCCCGACGTAGCATCGACCACATGGCCCCCGACGCGACGCCCGAGCAGGTCCACGCCGCCCTGGCGACCGTCAACGACCCGGAGATCCGCAAGCCCATCACCGAACTGGGCATGGTCAAGTCGGTCGACGTGCGCCCGGACGGATCCGTGGACGTGGCGGTCTTCCTCACCGTCGCGGGCTGCCCGATGCGCGACCAGATCACCCGTGAGGTGACCGCTGCGGTGAGCCGCGTGCCCGGCGTCACCGCGGTCCGGGTGGAGCTGGACGTGATGAGTCCCGAGCAGCGCCAGGCCCTGCAGGGGCAGCTGCGCGGCGGTCAGGCCGAGAAGGAGATCCCGTTCGCGAAGCCGGACTCGTTGACCCGGGTCTTCGCCGTGGCCTCCGGCAAGGGCGGGGTGGGCAAGTCCTCGGTGACCGTGAACCTCGCTGCGTCGATGGCGCAGTCCGGTCTGAAGGTCGGTGTCGTCGACGCCGACATCTACGGCCACTCCGTCCCGCGGATGCTCGGCGTCACCGGCCGCCCCACCCAGGTGGAGCGGATGATCATCCCGCCGGTGTCGCACGACGTGAAGGTCATCTCGATCGGCATGTTCGTCGCGGACAACGCCCCCGTCGTGTGGCGGGGGCCGATGCTGCACCGTGCGCTCCAGCAGTTCCTGGCCGACGTCTACTGGGGCGACCTCGACGTGCTGCTCATGGACCTGCCGCCGGGCACCGGCGACATCGCGATCTCGGTGGCGCAGCTGGTGCCGCCCGCCGAACTGCTGGTCGTGACGACCCCGCAAGAGGCGGCCGCAGAGGTGGCCGAGCGGGCCGGGACGATCGCCCTGCAGACCCACCAGCAGATCGCCGGCGTGGTCGAGAACATGTCGTGGTTGCCGTGCCCGCACTGCGACGAGCGCATCGACGTCTTCGGTAGCGGCGGTGGCCAGGCGGTCGCGGACGGGCTGACCCGCTCGATCGGCGCGCCCGTCCCGCTGCTCGGCCAGGTCCCCATTGACGTCCGGCTGCGCGAGGGCGGCGACTCCGGCCGGCCGCTGGTGCTCGACGACCCCGAGGCCCCGGCCGCCCGGGCGCTCATTGACATCGCCAACCGGCTGGGCGGCCGCTCGCGCGGCCTGGTGGGCCGGTCCCTGGGCCTCACCCCCGCCGCCCGATAGCCCTCAACTGGTGACTTTGGCAGCAACTTTCGCCCAAAAGAGGTGCCGAACTCACCAGTTGGGGAGGGGTCAGGTCGCGTCGGCGTCGTAGGGCGGCGGTACGCCGTCCACCGGGGCCGGCGGGATGGCAGCGGCACCGTTGCCGCGCGCCGGCCGGTCCGCAATGCCGTCACCATCCAGGTCGAGATCGTCGAGGATGTGCTTGCGCACCAACGTCCGCGGGTTCAGGTCGGCCAACGAGATGTCCTGCAGCTCGGGGCCCAGCTCGGCGCGGACCTCGTCCTTTGCCTTGTTCGCCATCTCGCGGAACTGGCGCACGAAGCGGGCCGCGTCGGAGGCGAACTTCGGCAGCTTGTCAGGCCCGAGCACGAGCAACGCGACGACCGCCAGTCCGAGGACCTCTCCGCTGCCGATGTCCATCATGTCGGGGTCAGCCCTTCGACGAACCGAGAGTGACCTGGAACGTCCGGCTGTGGCCGGCCCGCTGCACCGTGAGAGCGACCGTGTCCCCGGGCGCACGAGCCCGGATCGCGACGATCAGCTCGGACGCGTCCGCGACCGGCTTGCCGTCGACCGCGACCACCACGTCGCCGGGCTGCAACCCGGCCTTGTCGGCGGGGCCACCCGCGACCAGCGGCGGGTTGCCGCCGGCGCTCGAGTCGGTGGCGATGCGAGCGCCCTCGCCGTCGTAGCTGCCGTCCAGGCTTGCGCCGATGATCGGGTGCTGCGCCTGCCCCGTCCTGATGAGCTGCTCCACCGTCCGGCGCGCCTGGTTGATGGGGATCGCGAACCCCACACCGATGTTGCCGGACTGACCCGTGATCGAGCCGCCCACCGTGGCGATGGCCGAGTTGACGCCCACCACCTCGCCGGACAGGTTGACGAGCGGGCCACCGGAGTTGCCCGGGTTGATCGCGGCGTCCGTCTGCACAGCGTTGATGTAGGAGCTGTCGGACCCGCCGCTGTCGCCGGCCGTCACCGGCCGGTCCTTGGCGCTGACGATGCCACTCGTGACCGTGCCCGACAGGCCGAGCGGGGAGCCGATGGCGATGACAGGGTCGCCGACGACGACGCTGTCGGAGTTGCCTAGCGGCAACGGTGTCAGCTTCTTCCCGGCGACCTTGAGGACGGCCAGGTCGTAGCTGGGCGACGTGCCGACGATGCGCGCCTTGACCTTGGTGCCGTCGGCGAACGAGACGGTGACTCCCGAGGAGTCGGCATCGGCGACGACGTGGTTGTTGGTGACGATGAAGCCGCTGGCGTCCACGACGAAGCCGGACCCGGTCGCAGCGCCGTTGGAGGTGACCACCTTGATCTGGACAACGCTGGGCAGGACCCGGGCCGCGACACCGGCCACGCTGTCCGCGGGCCGCTGGACGGACCGCGCCGGTTCCGCTCCGAGGCTGGCCCCCTTGACCGTCACACCGTCGTCGGCGTTGTGCCGCGCGAGCAGGTAGCCGCCGGCGCCGCCGAGGCCGCCGGCCAGCAGGGCCACCAGGACGGCGAGCGCCAGCAGCCCGGCGAGGCCCACGCGGCGCCGGTCGGCCGAGTCCCGCCCGACGGTGTCGATCCGGCTGGTGTGCTGCGGGTCGAACGGGGGGTCCCACGGTGAGGTGCTGCCGTACGCCGGGGCGCCCCCGGTCGCGAACACCGGGCGCGTCTCGTCGGCCGGCGCCGGCTGGGCCGGCGACTGCGGGCCGGACACCGCTGCGTAGGCCGGGGTGTCCCAGGCATCACCGGCCGGCCGCGACCACCACGGGGTGTCATCGGCGTTGGGCTCGCCACCACCCGTCCGGGGCTCCCCGCGGTCCTCGTCGCTCACGATGCTGTGCTCCCAGTCTGGTGGGCCGCCGGGTGCTAGCCGAACGGGTTGAACCATGATGCGACACGGTTGAGGCCGCGCCCGAGCCGGTGCCAGCCGCCGGACTCCTCCCGCGCATGCGGCAGAGCGGCGACGACCCGGTCCACGGTACGCGGCGGCGCGTCGGCTACGACGGTGAAAACCGTCCCTTGCGCCGACCAGGTGATGCGCGCCGGTACGCCGTCGCGTACGTAGACGGTGTGCCCCTGGTTCCTCGTACGCCGGTAGCCGTCGAGCTTGCCGGTGTCCAGTCGGCCGCGCTGCTCGAAGAGGGACACCGTCGCCAGCCCGTCCGAGTAGCTCAGGTGCAGGATCATGCCGGCGCCCTGGCGGCCACGCCGGGCGTCGACGAGCGTGAGTGGCCCCGGAAGGGCGTCGGGGCAGGTCCACCCGGCGGACCGCAGGGTCTCCCGGCCGGAGTAGTTGACCTCCTGCGACCAGGGGGTCGGCATGGCCGGCGGCAGATGAAGCGGGCCGGTGGTCGCGCCGACCTCGATCTCCACGAAGGCGCTCGCCCGGGTGATGCGCCCGCGCTGGTCATAGACCTCGCGGCGGAGCACCAGGCCCGTCGCGGCATCGATCCAGAATCGCGCCGCCGGCCTGCCGGTGCCCGGCCACCTCGCCTCGACAAGGTCGGCGGGGCGCCCCGAAACCGTGCGGCGTCCCGCCGAGATCACGGTGTAGTTGCCAGCCAGCAGCTGCAGGGTGCTCGCCAGGCCGAGCACGGAGGGCTCGGCCTGTCCGGCGGGCAGGAAGGTGTCGGCCGCCGGGCCCTGACCGGTGCTCGCGCTGTGCACAGTCGTCCCGTAGCCGGGCCGGTGGTCGATCTGGACCACCATGCTGGTGGCGGCGGTGTCGTTCCACGCGGAGACGAACTGCACCCCCTGGTAGGCGACCCGGGTCGGCGCGGTGGACGCGCGCTGGAGCAGGGCCAACGCGGCAGTGTCCGCCCGGCCACCGAGCCGGGTCGGCGCGGCGTGCACCGAGGGCGCGGTGGACGCGGCACAGAGCAGCAGCGCGAGAAGCGTGAGCGGCCCGGCGAGCCCGAGGACGGTGCCGCGGCCGGGGTCGGGAAGGGCCCTGCTCACCGGCCGGGGGATGCCGGGAACGTCAGTCCCCCGAAGGAGGCCGTCACGGCGTCGAAGGCGGGGTCGCGCAGCGGCAGCCCCGAGCTGGTCGCGGCATGCTCCACGGACAGCTCCGCGGACGGCGGAAGGACGGGCGCGCCCGGCTGCTGCGGCGAGCCACCGGCGACGAAGGCGGTCCCCAGGACCAGCCCGGCGACCGACAGGACCCCGGCCGCCGCGTAACGGACCCGGTTGACGCGGCCCCGGGCCGCCGGTCGGCGGGCATCGCGGCGGCCTCCCGGCGCGCCCGAGCGGCGGGCCCGACCGGGCGCCGGCAGGGTGGGCACGAGTGGCGCCAGCGGCATCGAGGGGGTACGCGGCGGCAGCGGGTCGCCGGGCTCTCCCAGCACGAGAAGGCGCCGGGTGAGGTCCAGCGAGGGCGCGGGGACGGCCGCGTCGGCCACCCGTGCCTTGACGGCGCGTTCCTGCTCGAGGGCCATCCGGCAGGACGGGCAGTGCGCGACGTGGGCGAGCGCCCGCTCGCGGTCGGCGTGGCCGAGCTCGCCGTCGACGAGCGCCGAGATGCGCCGCCCGAGGTGGTTGTGGCCCCTCACGGCGTCACGTCCGGGTAGACGCCGTCGGCGGAGGCGGGCCGTCGACCCGGTGCCCGGTGCTCGAGGGCGGCGCGCAGCTGGGCGCGACCGCGGTGGATCCGGCTGCGGACGGTCCCGAGCTTGACGCCAAGCGTCGCGGCGATCTCCTCGTAGGACAGCCCCTCGATGTCGCACAGCACGACGGCGGCGCGGAAATCGGGAGGCAGCTCGTCCAGCGCGCGCTGCACGTCGTCGTCGAGGTGCGCATCGTCGTAGGCCTGCGCGGGTCCGGGTTCGCGGCCGGGGAGCCGGTCGCCGGCGTCATCGCCGAGCGCGTCGAACCGGATGCGCTGCTTGCGCCGCACCTGATCGAGGAACAGGTTCGTGGTGATCCGGTGCAGCCAGCCTTCGAACGTGCCGGGGGTGTAACTGGACAGCGACCGGAACACTCGCACGAAGACGTCCTGGGTCAGGTCCTCGGCGTCGTGGGGGTTACCGGTGAGCCGGTAGGCCAGCCGGTAGACGCGCGCCGAGTGGGTCCGGACCACCTCCTCCCAGGTGGGCGGCGTCCAGTCCAGCGCATCGCCCGTGGGCACCGGCGCGTCCGCCGGAGAATCGACCACGAACGCACCTCCCCGATCGAGAACAGCGACTGCACTCATCGTGCCTCTTCTTCCCGCTATGTGCCCAACCAGGGGCCCGGACGACCTGTTCCCGGGGAACGACTCGGCCGACCGGCCGGTTCCGCGAGCCGGGTGTCGACCGGGTGATGCCACTAGGCTCGGCACCGGCGGGCAGGGACCGTGCGGGACATTCCGGAGGCAGCCATCAGCGCCAACCACGAGACGAGCTGGGCCTACGCCGAGGGCTTCATCGAGGAGGACGGCGTACTCGAGACCGCCCGGGCCAAGGCCGACGAGCTTGGCTGCGTCCCGGTGCTGCCCGGCGCCGGCGCCGCGCTGCGGCTGCTCGCCGCGGCCCTCGGCGCCCGCTCGGTCGTCGAGGTGGGTACCGGGGCCGGGGTCGCCTCGGTGTGGCTGCTGCGCGGCATGCGCCCGGATGGCGTGCTCACGACGGTGGACGTCGAGACCGAGCACCACCGGGCCGCCCGCGAGACCCTCAC
>JAVEDB010000079.1 GCA_030841185.1 Actinomycetota bacterium | reverse complement strand
TGGGTGTGCAGGCCGAAGAGCTGGCCGCCGCCGATGGCGTAGACGCTGTGGTGGAAGCCGCCGGTCTCCTCGTCCTCGTCGAGGACGGGCGTCGAGTCGAACAGCGCGTTGTACCACCGCGTACTCGCCTCGAGGTCGGTAACGGTGATGGCGACGTGGGCAATTGCGGGGAATTCAGACATTCCAACCTCCGGGTAGAGGACAGATCGCGGTGAGGTCCGCGGGGCTCCCCGGTCATGAGAGCGGTTCCCCATGCTTGTACGGCTGGTCCCCGTGTGTCTGCTCGTTTTCTCGATTCCCTTGCATCGCGGGTACCTCGCGAAGGCTATGTCGCGTCGTGACCGGCGCCGGCCAGTCCGCGGACGCTGCCTCGTGGGTGCGTCGGAGGAAATCGAGCAGCTCCTCGTCCGGGTCGGCGGCCAGGCGCAGCTCGGAGTAGGGCAGCACGTACTCGCCGAGTTCCTTGTCGAAGTGCGCGGCCGGCGGCCCCGGCGATTGGTCCCGGTACCCGGCGGGCTCGGGATAGCTGTACGCGTAGAAGATCCCCTCGCTCGCACCGCCCGGCCAGTAGCCACAGCTGGAAACCTCCTGGTCGTAGGCCTCGACCATCACCCAGTCCGGGCAGTGCGGGACGCCGCCGGGATGGACGGGCGCAGAGCGGCCGGAGAACCGGGTGACCGCGAGGTCGAACGCCCCCCAGAAGAAGTGCACCGGGCTGGCCTTTCCGCGGAACTCGCCGCGGAACCGGCTCAGCACCCGGTGAGCCGACACGAGCGAGGACCAGAAGGCGTGGACGGCGTCGGCGTCGTACGCGTCGTGCTCGACGTCGGTCTCGAACGGCACCGCTCCGGCGATCTCGGCCGGCATCGTGTTGATCGGTACCTCCAGGCCCAGATCAGAGAGGTGCGCGGCGTACTCGGCGAAGAAGTCGGCGACCGAGCGTGGTTCAAGCTTCATCCGCCGGGTGTCGCCCGACGTCGTCCGCAGCGTGAGTTCGTGACCGACGAAGTCGAAGACGATCTCGACGCCCACCGAGCGGTCGTACGGCATGAGCGAGGTCGTGAGTCCCACGCTGTTGACATAGAGCGGCACGTTCCACCAGTGGTTCACGGTGGGCGCCAACGCCAGGCGCGTCTTGCCGACGATCTGGGTCCACAGATGGACGGTGTCCCTGCTGTCCTGCCAGTCCGTGAGAGGAAGGGGCGGCCACCCCGCGCCCCCTTGCGAGGTCATGGCAGCGACGGTACGCCGACACCCGCGGTTCCCGTCGCTGGACGAAAGACTCGGCACCCGTCGACCTTCCCGGCTACCGTCGAGGATGAGAAGCAGCCCGTGACACCCCGGGAGTCAAGATGCCAGCTCAGCTTGAGTTACTCGCGTCCACCAACGGCTTTTCGTTCGTGAATGACTGGCCGTCAGAACCGGCCGTCGTGCTGAACACCCCGTTCGGCAAGGTGAATGTGGGCAACGCACAGGGCGGGCTCTGCGGGGGCATGGTGTTCGCCGCTCTGGACTACTGGCACGCGGGTCGCGTGCCGCCGGACGCCCAGCCGGCACAGGGCGAGCCGCTCTTCCGCTTCCTGGTGAAGCGCATCGTGGACTCCTGGCACGTCCCGGCCGGTGTGGCGCAGTACTACCAGTGGATGAGCCTCCCCGACGGGGACGCCGGCTTCAGCGCTTTCGGCAAGAAGGTCGTGGTCGAGCGAGGCCTCGCCTGGCGCACGATCAAGGTGCAGTGGCCGCAGATCAAGCGCGACCTCGACCGCGGCCTGGGCGCGCCGCTGGGACTCGTCACCACGGCATCACACCAGCCCAAGGACCTCGGCCTGAACCACCAGGTGCTGGCCTACGGCTACTCGATCGAGGGCCGCCGCGTCACGGTTCGGGTCTACGACCCCAACCGGGGACAGGACGACTCCATCACCATCGAGTTCGACGCCGGAGCTCCCACCCGGGCCACGACCTTCGAGCACAACCTCGGCATGAGCCACCCGGTTCGCGGCTTCTTCAAGACCGCCTACGCGCCGGTGACCCCGCCGACGACCTGACGCGCTCGGACGAGAGACCGGCGGTATTCTGACATCGGCCCTCGGCGAACCTCATGGTCAGGACCCGATTCGGATCCGCTGTGGGAGGGTGGCTCCCGGCGCGAGGCGCGGGGCTGCGCCCAGCAGGGGGAGTACGACGTGACCGAGCCCACCAACGGTGGCGATCCGGGCAGCGCCGCCCACGACCCGTGGGGGCCGCCGTCCAGCGACCCCTTCGCGCCGCCACCCGCGGCCGCCCCGCCGGGATGGTCCGGACCCCCCGAACCGGGCCTGCTCTACGGGCGTGCGGTCGGGGATCCGTACGCCCCGGGAGCCGCGCCCGGCCTGGCGTACGGCTGGGGAGCCGCACCCGGCCCGGCGTACGCATGGGGCCCGGCACCGCCGCCTGAGCCACGGACAACCAACCGCTGGGCCATCGTCGCGTTGGTCACCGGGCTGCTGCCGCTGGTCCCGGTGGCCCTGGGTGCGGGGATCACCGCGCTGGTTCAGATCCACCGACGCAACCAGGCCGGCATGTGGATGGCGATCGTCGGCATCGTGGGTGCCGTCGTCTGGAGCGTGGGAGCCGTCGCGGTCGCGATCGGGTTCTTCCTGTCCTCCGTTCTCCCGTTCGAGGGGGGAGGCCTCGGCCGGGTCGATGCGGCAGCCTCGACGGAGGTGGGGACCTGCCTGATCGGTCCGGGTGGCGAGCTCAGCCAGGCCACGGTGATCGACTGCGCGAGCGACCACGACGGCGAGGTCTACCGGGTGCTGCACCTGGAGGGCCTGCAGTGGCCGGGGAGCGACGAGGTGGACATGAGGGCTGACGACGCCTGCTATGGCGACTTCGCGGCGTACGTCGGTCGCTCGTACGACTTCTCGGACTACGACTACGGCTACTTCCTCCCGGACAAGGCGGAGTGGGAAGCCGGCGAGCACCGGGTCGTCTGCGTCGTGATGTCGGGTCCGCACGACACCCGCTTCGGGAGCGCTCGTGGCCGCGACCGCTAGCGCGTGGCCGATTGCAGCCGCCGGTCAGCGCCGGCGCAACCGCTCGTGCGTCCCCGACATCGCCGTCGCCCCGCGCAGGTATTGCTTGGCGACCTTCGCGACCACCGTGTAAGTGGTGTCCACGACGTTGGCCACCGGGGTGAGCGCCGTCTGCGACACCAGCTGGTAGGCGTCCATGGCCGACAGGCCGGTCAGCTCCCGCACCCACCCCACCATCTCGGTGTGCGCGATCCGGAAGGCGTCCTCGAGCGGGCGCGCCGACCCGGTCGTCATGAGGTAGTCGTCACTCTCCAGCCGCGGCCAGGCGGTCGGTGGCCCCCCCTTGATCAGGTCGATGACCAGCTCGGTGTCCATCGCGCACTCGACGGCCACCCCGCAGGTCTCACCCTCGCCCTGCCGGGCGTGCCCGTCGCCGAGGCTGAACATGGCGCCCTCGACGTTGACCCCGAGGTAGCACGTCGTCCCCGCCCTCATCTCCGGGGTGTCCATGTTGCCGCCCCAGTCACCCGGGGCGAGTGAGGAGCGCACCTCTCCGAGGGCCGGTGCCACCCCCACCGTCCCGTGCATCGGGTCGAGCGGAAGGTCCACCTGGTACGCCGAGTCCAGCGCGTCGTACCGCACCAATCCGGCCGCCCGGTCGATCTCGTATACCCACGTCCGCTCGGGCAGCGGGTCGTGCAGCATCGCCGTGAGGTGCGTCGCTGTGAGGGACCCGAACAGTGGCACGGTTGTGCTCACGCCGCGGGCCTCGCGGGGGGCGATGCTGCGGAAGTGCACGGCGAGGGTGTCGCCGGGCTGGGCGCCCTCGACGAAGAACGGGCCGGTCTGCGGATTGAGGAACCTCGGGTCGCAGACCTGCGAGACGAGGTCGGAGGTGGTCCGGACGCGGCCGGCGAAGCAGTCCATCGTCCAGGTGGAGACGACGGTCCCCGGCCGCACGCTGACCAGCGGGGCGAACCCCCCGAAGGTGTAGGCGAGAGCGGTGGGGTCACCCTCGGCGTCCGGCTCGAACCGCAGGACCTCGTCAGTCGGCGCGCTCACAGGAGGACTCCTCAGCAGATGAGAGATGGGTGGGGGCGCGGAGTCGATCCTCCACGCCCCCACCAATCAAACCGGTTACGCCCGACGGCTGCTCAGCCGCGGCGGCCGCCCTGGGCGGGGACGTCGTCTCGGGCGTGCGTCTCCTCGAACACGGTGCGCCCGATGGCGTCGTACACCGCGCGGTTACGCGACTTCAGCCACATAACGCCTGCCAGGCCGACCACGGCGGTGGCGGCCACCAGGTAGGGAATCGCCGTGAAGAACGGTGCGGCCGACCCGGCCCCACCTGCGAACTTGATGTTGTCGATCAGCAGCCAGACGACGTAGAGCATGCCGAGACCACCGAGGGCCGGGATGATGCCGGTCGTCACGATGTTGCCGGGCTGCGCCTTCTTCACGTGGAAGAACCAGATCACCGCGAGAGAGGTGATCGCCTGCACGATGAGGATCGCCATGGTCCCCAGGATCGCGAGCAGACCGTACTCGTAGATGTAGGCACCCTTGGTGACGTCGCTGCCGTTGGTCGTGAACAGGTAGAAGGCGACCGTAAGCACGAGCGTGATCACGCTCTGCACGATGGAGGCGATGTGCGGCGTGCCGTGGGTGCCGTGCGTGGCGCCGAGCGTGTTCTTGGTCGCCGGCAGCTCGCGGCCGATCGCATAGAGGTAGCGGCTCGCTGCGGTGTGGAAGGCGAGTCCGCACGCGAACGACCCCATCACGATCAGGAAGAGGTAGATGTTCGCAACGAAATGGCCACCGAGCTTGGCCGCCGCCAGATCGGTCCACAGCTTGATCCCATTGGTGTTGGCCTTCTCGATCGCCACCTTCTTGCCGTTCCCGGCGATCATCATCCAGGACACGAACGTGTAGAAAAGACCGAGTCCGACCACGGCGATGATGGTCGCCCTGGGAACGATGTGCTTGGGGTTGCGCGACTCCTCGCCGTAGACCGCGGTGGTCTCGAAGCCGACCCAGGACCAGAACGCGAAGAACAAGCCGATGGCCGCACTGCCTGCCGCAACTGCCTTTCCGTCGAGGACGGCGCCGATGCTGCCGCCGCCGGATTCCAGCGACTTGAAGGCGTTGACCGGGTTGACCGCCTCGGGGATCAGCCCATCTGGCCCTCCGCCGCTGAAGAGCACGGACAGTGCGAGAGCGCCGAGCAGAATGATCTCCGCGATGAGCGTGACCCCGAGGATGGTGGCGGCGATGCTGATGTCGAAGTAGCCGAAGATGCCGATAACGATGATGCCGACGATGGCAAGGATCAGCCAGTTGATGTCCCAACCGAACCAGTCGTTGAGCGCGGTGTTGCTGAAGTAGGCGAAGATGCCGATCAGAGACCCCTCGAAGACGACATACGCCATCGTCGCCAGCGCCCCTGAAACCATGCCCCAGACCTGGCCGAGGCCCTGGGTGATGAAGCCATAGAACGCGCCGGCGGTGGTGATGTAGCGCGCCATCTCGACGAAGCCGATGGCGAACAGCGTGAGCACGACGGTGGCGAC
>JAVEDB010000013.1 GCA_030841185.1 Actinomycetota bacterium | reverse complement strand
CAGGAGCATTCCCGTCCCGCCGGTGCGCCGGCCGCGCACGAAGGGCCGCAACCTCACCGTCATCGGAGCCCGGGAGCACAACCTCCAGAGCATCGACGTGTCCTTCCCGCTCGGCTGTTTCGTCGCGGTGACGGGAGTCTCCGGGTCCGGGAAGTCCACGCTCGTCAACGACATCCTCTACACGACGCTCGCGCAGCAGCTGCACGGCGCACGGACCGGTCCCGGTCGCCACAAGTCGATCAAGGGCCTCGAACACGTCGACAAGGTCGTGCACGTCGACCAGAGCCCGATCGGGCGGACGCCGAGGTCCAATCCCGCGACCTACACCGGCGTCTTCGACCACATGCGGCGCCTCTTCGCGGAGACGACGGAGGCGAAGGTCCGGGGCTACCTGCCGGGGCGGTTCTCGTTCAACGTCAAGGGTGGTCGCTGCGAGGCGTGCAAGGGCGACGGCACCATCAAGATCGAGATGAACTTCCTTCCCGACGTCTACGTGCCCTGTGAGGTGTGCCACGGCGCGCGCTACAACCGCGAGACGCTGCAGGTGCACTTCAAGGGCAAGACGATCTCCGAGATCCTCGACATGCCGATCGAGGAGGCCAACGAGTTCTTCGAAGCGGTGCCCGCGATCGCCCGGCACCTGAAGACCCTCAACGACGTCGGCCTCGGCTACGTCCGGCTCGGGCAGCCGGCGCCGACGCTCTCGGGAGGCGAGGCGCAGCGCGTCAAGCTCGCCTCCGAGCTGCAGAAGCGCTCCACCGGGCGGACGGTCTACGTCCTGGACGAGCCGACGACGGGCTTGCACTTCGAGGACATCCGCAAGCTGCTGGAGGTCCTGCAGAGCCTCGCCGACAAGGGCAACACCGTGATCGTCATCGAGCACAACCTCGACGTCATCAAGACCGCCGACTGGGTGATCGACATGGGTCCCGAGGGCGGGTCGGGGGGCGGCCTGCTGGTCGCCGAGGGCACCCCCGAGGAGATCGCAGTCGCCCCCGGGAGCCACACCGGGACGTTCCTCAAGCGGGTGCTCGAGCCGAAGACCCGGCGGACGGCCGCTCCGCGCGCCGGCAAGTCCGCAGCAGCATCCCGCGCTCCGAGGAAGACGACCCGCAAGGCCACCGCCTCCCGCTGACGCGGAACCCGACGGACCCGGCCGACCGTTGCCGCTCCGTGACCCGAGAGACTGAGCCCATGAGCCCGCACGTCGAGATCGAGCCCGCCCACGGGGACTCACCCACCGAGACCAGGGGGCCGCACGAGGCCTTTATGGTCGGCCGCCGACGTGTCCTCGGGCTGGCCGTGGCGGCCGGGGCCGTCGGCGTCGTCGCCGCGTGCGGCGGGGGGAGCGACCCGTCGTCGTCCGCCACGACCACCGCCGCCTCGACGCCCCCGAGCTCACCCGCGACGACGGGTCCGGTGCCGCTCGCGAAGACCGCCGACATCCCGGTCGGCGGCGGCATCGTGATCGACGCGCAGAAGGTCGTGGTCACCCAACCGACGTCCGGCACCTTCAAGGCGTTCACTGCCATCTGCACGCACGCGTCGTGCCTGGTCGACAGCGTCGCGAACGGGGTCATCAGCTGCCCGTGCCACGGCAGCCAGTACAGCGCCACCAACGGTGCGGTGCTACGCACGCCGGCCACCCAGCCCCTGGCCGAGATCGCGGTCAAGGTCGTCGGCGACTCGGTCGTGCGAGCCTGACCGGTCCCCCTGAGTGGCGGGCCGGTCCTGACGCGCCCCCGACGTAGTGTTGGGGTGTGGCTGATCCGGCGTCCTACCGCCCAGCGCCGGGGTCGATCCCCGACGCCCCGGGGGTCTACCGGTTCCGTGACGAGCGGGGCCGGGTCATCTACGTCGGCAAGGCGCTCAACCTGCGCGCCCGGCTCTCGTCGTACTTCCAGGACCTCACGAACCTGCACGCGCGGACGCAGACCATGGTCACCACCGCTGCCGCCGTGGAGTGGACCGTCGTGTCCACCGAGGTCGAGGCGCTGCAGCTCGAGTACTCCTGGATCAAGGAGTTCGAGCCCCGTTTCAACGTCCGCTACCGCGACGACAAGAGCTACCCGAGCCTGGCCGTCACCCTCAACGACGAGTACCCCCGGCTGCAGGTGATGCGGGGCGCGAAGAAGCGCGGCGTGCGCTACTTCGGGCCCTATGCCCACGCCTGGGCCATCCGCGAAACGCTGGACCTGCTGCTCCGGGTGTTCCCGGCCCGCACCTGTTCGGCGGGCGTGTTCAAGCGAGCCGGCCAAGTGGGCCGGCCGTGCCTGCTCGGCTACATCGGGAAGTGCTCCGCGCCCTGCGTCGGGCGGGTGGACGCCGCCACCCACCGCCAGATCGTCGAGGACTTCTGCGACTTCATGGCGGGGCAGACCGGTCCCTACTTGCGGCGGCTGGAGAAGGAGATGCAGGTCGCGGCCGCCAACCAGGACTACGAACGGGCCGCCCGGCTGCGCGACGACATCAAGGCGCTCGAACGCGCGGTGGAGAAGCAGGCTGTCGTCTTCGGCGACGGCACGGACGCCGACGTGGTCGCCTTCGCTGAGGACCCGCTGGAGGCCGCGGTACAGGTCTTCTACGTGCGCGGCGGGAGGGTCCGCGGCCAGCGCGGCTGGGTGGTCGACAAGGTCGAGGACGTCACGACCGCCGACCTCGTCGAGGACTTCCTCCAGCAGGTCTACGGCGGCGCCGTCGACGACGGGTGGACGCAGCCGGTCCCGCGGGAGGTCCTCGTCCCTGTCCTGCCCGACGACGCCAGTGCCCTCTCCACCTGGCTTTCCTCCCTCCGCGGCAGCAACGTGGACCTCAGAGTGCCCAGACGCGGCGACAAGCGACACCTCATGGAGACCGTGGCGCGCAACGCCGAGCAGTCCCTGGTCCTGCACAAGACCCGGCGGGGCAGTGACCTGACGACCCGCAGCCTGGCCCTGCAGGAGATCCAGGATGCGCTCGGTCTGCCCGAGGCGCCGTTGCGCATCGAGTGCTACGACGTATCGAACCTGCAGGGCAACGACGTGGTGGCCTCGATGGTGGTCTTCGAGGACGGATTGGCTCGCAAGAGTGAATACCGTCGCTTCGTGATCCGCGGGTCCGCCGGACAGGGCGACACCGCGTCGATCAGCGAGGTGATCACCCGCCGGTTCCGCCGCTACCTCGAGGACCGCAGCGCTACCGGCGAGGCCGGCATGGACAGCGCAGGCGACGTCGAGAGCGACCCTGCCGCCCTGCCCCCCGGCATCGACCCGGAGACGGGTAGGGCCCGCCGGTTCGCCTACGCGCCCAACCTGGTGGTCGTGGACGGCGGTGCGCCTCAGGTGGCCGCGGCGCAGCGTGCGCTGGACGCGCTCGGCATCGACGACGTCGCACTCTGCGGGCTCGCCAAGCGGCTCGAGGAGGTGTGGCGCCCGGGCGACGTGCACCCAGTGGTGCTGCCCCGGGCCAGCGAGGGCCTCTACCTGCTGCAGCGGGTTCGCGACGAGGCACACCGGTTCGCCATCGCGCTGCACAGGACGCGTCGCTCGAAGTCGATGACGACGAGTGCGCTGGACGGCGTTCCGGGTCTGGGGGAGACCCGCCGCAAGGCGCTGCTGCGGAAGTTCGGCTCGCTGCGGCGGCTCTCCGCCGCGAGCATCGAGGAGATCACCGAGGTGCCTGGCATCGGCCCGCGGACCGCCGCGTCGGTGCTCGCGGCGCTGGCGGCCCGGGAGCCAGGCCTGCCAGCCGTCAACACGTCGACCGGCGAGGTCGTCGACAGCGTGGTCGGCAACGACAGGGACAACCGGTGACCGCGAAGAGGAAGAAAGTCGTCCCGCTCCCCGAGCTCGTCATCGTCACCGGCATGTCCGGGGCCGGCCGCAGCACCGCCGCCAACGTGCTCGAGGACCTGGGTTGGTTCGTGGTCGACAACCTGCCGCCCGGTCTGCTCCCGACGCTGGCCGAGCTGGGTGGTCGCACCCAGGGGAACGTGCAGCGGATCGCCGCCGTCGTCGACGTCCGCAGCCGGTCGTTCTTCGCCGACCTCACCG
>JAVEDB010000214.1 GCA_030841185.1 Actinomycetota bacterium | reverse complement strand
CGAGCCGCACGAGCTCGATGCTGCCGTCGGGCCCACGCGAGGACGAGGTGGCGCGGTCGGTGACAGCGGCGGGCAGCACATCACGCAGCACCGCCCGGACCGTCGCCCGCAGCTCGTCGCTGGACAGCCCGGCGAACGCGCCGTCGCCCGCGGTCACGCTGCTCCCTCCAGAGCCTGCTCGGCCGCCTCGGCGCCGGCCCGCACGTCGGACTCCCGGCCGGACAGGTAGACCCGGCCGGTGGCCCCGATCATGCGGTAGTCCACGACCTTGATGGCCGCTGCCTTCTCGGCCTCGTTGGTCGCGAGGATGGCGTAGGACGCCGGCTGCATCTCGAGGACGAACAACGACTCCCCCGGGAGCGCCATCGAGCCCACCTTGTTGCGGTTGATCAGGAAGGCGTGCTGGGCGTCGATGCGGGACACGATCTGCGACGCCAGCACCGTGGGCCGCAACGCGTCGGAGGCCTTGGCCTGGATCGACTCCAGCACCGCGGCGCTGGCGGAGCGGACGGCCTCCGTCGACCGGGAGTGAATCTCCAGGTAGCCGAACTGCCGCTCGACGACGAGGATGCCGGCCTGCACCTCGGTGTTCTTCAGAGCGACGTCGGTGATCGCCTCGATGTCCAGCCCGGGCGCGACCTCGATGATCTGGGCGGCCATGTCCGATCTCGGCAGGCTGCCCTTGATCCAGGTGCCGAGGTAGCACATGGTCTGCGGCTGCAGCTGGTCGAGAAAGATGAACGACCTGAGCTCGGCCACTGCGTCAGCCCCTGATGATGGTGTTGAGCTCCTCGATGATGAGCCGGCGTAGCTCGTCGCGCAGCTCGCTGGCATCACCCCCGGGAGAGGTAGGTACGGAGCTGAGTGCCGGTAGGCCACCACCGGCGACGTTGTTCGCCACCGGGTAGGGCGGCACCGGTACGACCGGCGACTGCCACGGGTCGAGGCCGGCGAAGGACGGCACGACCTCGGCCGGGTCGGTGCTGTAGGCGACCCGCGTGACGTTGACCAGGTGCTTCGGCTCGAGGTTCTCGCCGAGCGAGCTCCGGCCGAGGAAGCCGGTGCCGATGGTCATCGACGGCGCCAGGTGAGTGCCGAAGCCGGCACTCCCGGTGCTGCCGCCCTCGTTCACCGCCACCCGCAGCACGCGCACCGCCGCGGCGTACGCCATGACGGTGGCGGGGTCTCGGCTGTGGATGACCGCCGAGTGGCCGGCCCCGCCGATGCGCAGGACGGCCACGGCGGTACGGATCCCGCGGCGGGCGTTGGGCACCCGGACGACCCCGAGGACCGGGCAGAGCTTCTCGTGCGCCAGCGGCTCCTCGTCCACCGCGAGGTCGAACGGCGCGACGAGGATGCGGGTCCGGCCGGGGACGCGTACGCCGGCCTTGGCGGCGATCGCCGTCGCGTCCTTGCCGACCAGTGAGGTGTCGAACCGCCCGTCCGGGAAAACGGTGTCGCGCACCCGGTCCCGCTCGTCGGGCTTGAGCAGGTAGGCCCCCTGTCGCTCCATCTCGCGCAGGAACCGGTCGGCGACCGACTCCTCGACGATGAGGACGCTCTCGTTGGTGCATAGGATGGAGTTGTCGAAGGCCTTGCTGGCCACCAGCTTCTCGGCCGCTCGCTTGAGATCGGCGGTGGAGTCGACGAGGACCGGGACGTTGCCGGGGCCGACGCCGATCGCCGGGTTGCCCGACGAGTAGGCGGCGCGTACGACGGGCACACCGCCCGTCGCCAGGATCACGTTGGTGCGCTCGTCGGTCATCAGCGCGTCGATGAGCGGGATCGACGGCTCCTCGACGACCTGCACGACGCCGTCCGGTGCGCCGGCCGCGACGGCCGCGTCGCCCAGGGTCCGGGCGGCGTCGGCACAGCAGGCCTTCGCGAACGGGTGCGGGCTCAGCACCACGGCGTTGCGGGTGAGCAGGGCCAGCAGGATCTTGAAGTACACCGTCGAGACCGGGTTCGTGCTCGGGGTCAGCGCCAGCACGACACCCGCGGGGCGCGGGATCTCGACCATCTTGAGGTCTGCGTCGACGCGCGGGGTGACGTAGTCATGGTCGCGGTAGGTGTCGAGGATGCCGCGGGAGCAGAGCCGGTTCTTGATGACCTTGTGCTCGACGACTCCGAACCCGGTCTCGCGCACGGCCCACTCCGCGTAGTGCTGGGCCTGCGCCTCGGCGACGTCCGCGACCGCCTCGGCGATGCGCACGACGGTCGCGTGGTCGTAGGTCGCGAAGGCGCGGGCGGCCCACGTCGCCCGTTCCAGCATCTGCCGGGCGCGTGGGACCCCGGCCGCCTGGACCATGACAGCCGCCTCGCTCATGCCGGCACCTTCTCGCCGGGCCGGACCGTCTGGCGGACCTCGGCCCACGCCGCGCGGATGGCCACCTCGGTGCGGTCGAGGAGCTCCTCGCACAGCTCCGGGCGCAGCAGGATGCCGGGCTTGAACTGCAGGACCCGGGGGTCGAGGGTGGAGAAGATCGCCCACACGCCGTTCTCGTACAGGTGACGCATGACGTGCTTGGCGCCCTGCGGGTGGGCGAACTCCAGCCCGATCACCACACCGTTCTGGCGGATGCCGACGAACCAGTCCGGGTAGTCGGCCTGGATCTCGAGCAGCCCGCGCCCGATGAGGTCGGCGATGTAGTGGACCATCGAGCGCGTTTCCGGCCGGTTGCAGATCTCGAGGCTCTTCAGACCGGCGATGCAGCCCAGCTCCGCTCCCCCGAAGGTGGAGATGTGCCCGAAGCCGTCCTCGGACAGCCAGCCCGCGGCCTCCTCCGTCACCAGGA
>JAVEDB010000228.1 GCA_030841185.1 Actinomycetota bacterium | reverse complement strand
CCGAACTGGTTGCCGAACGCGATCGGCGTGTAGCCGGCGGCCTTGAGCTTGCCACAGTCCGTGACGAGCTCCTCGAACGATGCCGGCGGTCCGGACAGCCCAGCCTTGGTGAAGGCAGCCTTGCTGTAGACCATGTACTTCGCGTCGAGGTCGATCGGGACGCCGTATGCCTTCCCGTTGTCCTGGAACGTCTTCAACGCGGCCTGGGAGAACGTCTTGCCCCAGGCGGTGTTCGGGCCGATGACGCTGGTCAGGTCTGCTGCCAGCCCACCGCGGACGAACTTGTTGGCGAAGTCACCAGCCCATGAGAAGTAGATGTCCGGAAGGTTGTGCGACGCGGTCAGCACTCGGATCTTGTCCTTGTACGGCTGGTCCCCAACCTGCTGGAGCGCGATCTTGACGCCGGGGTTGGCGGCCTCGTAGGCCTTGGCCGTGTCGACGAAGTACGGCGCGTACTTCGGGTCGGCGAACTTCGTCAGGATCGATAGCGTGCCCGACTTCTTCACGGGTGTGGCGAGGTTCTGCTGCTTAGCGCTCGAGCCGCCGGAGTTCGGCGTCCCGCAGGCCGCGAGCAGCAGCCCGGCGGCCAGCGCAGTCGCCAGCACGGAGCTGGCTCGGAAGACCTTCTTCATGACACGTCCAATCTGTGGGGGCGGTGCGAGGGTTCATGCCGGGTCGGGCTCGGGTCGAGCGGGGTGGCGTAGCCGAACGCGCCGAAGGTCGCGCAGGCTGCCGTTGCGTAATCCGTTGCTGCACCGACCAGCTGCTCGATCGGTTCGTCCTGTGCGATCCCGACCAGCAGTCGGGCGATGAAGGCGTCGCCGGCGCCGAGCGTGTCGACGATCGTCCCCGCCGGCGCAGGTCGGTAGGTGAGCGCCTCGCGTAGCACCAGGGCACCGCGCGCGCCCAAAGTCACGGCGACCGTCGCGGGCCCGAGGGCGCGCAACCGCTCCGCCACCGCCGTGGCCTCAGCCACGTCGGCATCGGGAGAGGAACGGATCGCAATATGCGCACGGGGAGCATGGGCCTCGATGTAGTCCCAGCCCCGCTCGGAGAAGTCGAAGGAGAGCCGGCGAGCGGCGGCCGCCAGGTCCGGCAGCTGGTCCTCCAGGTTGGAGCACTCCCCCGTGTGCACGACGTCGTACGTCGCTGCGGTCGCGAGGTCGTCCTCGAGGAGGGCAAAGACGGAGACCCCCAGGTCGCCGCTGCTGAAGGTCCGGTTGCCGTCGACGATGGTGACGACGGCGTGGGCGGTCGCGCCCTCCCGGACCCGAGTCCGGGAGGTGTCGACGCCCTCGGCGCGCAGGGCCTGGAGCACCACTTCGCCCGCGGAGTCACTGCCCACGGCGCCGATGTACGCCGAGTCAGCACCCAGCCGACGGGCGTGCACCGCGACGTTGACCGCGTTCCCCCCGGGATAGAGCAGCCCTTGTTGGGGGTACTGGTCGACGACGTTGTCGCCGACCGTGAGCAGACGAGGTCCCATAGCCGCTCAGTAGGCCATGCGCTTGTAGTAGCGCCGCGTGGTCAGCGGGTGGCCGGTCTGGACCTCGAGATGGGCACTGATCCGCTCCAATGCGGCGGCGAGCACGACGGGGGAGATCAGGGACCGCACCTCGAGGTCGATGCCGGGCAGATCGAACTCGGCGGCGTCCAGGACAAGAGTCCGGTCGGTGAGCGCGCCGGCGAACTTCTCGACACGTTCGACGAGGGGACGCCCGGAGTCCTCACCCTTCAACAAGACCACGCTGACTCCGGCCTCGACCAGCTCGAGCGTGCCGTGGAAGAAGTCCGACGCGTGGACGGGTCGGGTGCGGATCCACTGCATCTCCTCAAGGATGCACATGCCGTAGTAGAAGGCTTCGGCCCAGGTCGAGCCGGCCCCCGTAATGATGTGATAGTCGGAGCCGTGCAAGTGGGCCGCGAGTTGGTCGGCGCGCTTCTCGGCCTGCGCCTTCACCTGGAGCAGGGCCTCCGGCAGACTACGCAGCTGTCCTACCAGCCCTGGGTGGTTGGACAGCTCCTGCCGCACGTCCATCACGGCCAGCGCGATGAGCAGCGACTGCAGGTAGAAGGACTCGCACGAGGTATCGTCCTCGGCGAAGTTGACGAGCCCGTACGCAGCGCCGTCGGCCAACGGCGTCTCCGCGTGGCCCGTAAGCGCGATGACGGTCGCTCCCCGGTCCTTGCAGAACTCCAGTGCGGCAACGCTTTCGGCCGTGGTACCCGACAGGGACGGGATCACCACGATCGAACCCGGGCCCAGGTTGACGTTGCCTGTCTCGACCAGCTCCGCGGGGTTCACGACCTGCACCGGGAACGTGGATCTGGTCTGCAGCAGCTCGGCTGCCGGCAGCATCAGGATCCCCGCCCCGCCGGAGCCGACGAAGAACAGGTTCGTCGCACCAGCGGCAAGACACTCACTGACCGCGCGATGCAGCTCGTCGGCCAGGTCCACCGCTCCGGACTGGATCCGCAGGTAGCGCTCCGCGTCGAAGCTCACCGGCAGCATCAGTAGTCCACCTTGAACATGTAGTGGCGCTGCTCGAGGTCGTGGCCGCGAAGCGACTCGTAGTGCTGCGCGAGCCGATTCGCGAGCGCGCCAACGACGATCCCGGACACGTCACCGCGGAAGTCGGCCGGGATCCCCGGGAGAGTGAGGTCACGGACGTCGACGTACCGCGCCTTCTTGGCGTAGGTCTCCAGAAAGCGCTTGCCCCGCTCGGCCATCGGACGAGTCGCGTCGTCGCCCAGCCAGAGCAGCACAGCAGTGTCGTCGTCGACCATCTCGAACGCGCCCTGGAAGAACTCTCCCGTGTTGAACGCCGCCGCATGCTTCCACTGCATCTCCTGCAGGAAGCACATGGCCAGGCCGTAGGCCCAGCCGTAGCAAGGACCGGAGCCGAGGACGTAGGTGATCGGCTCGTCCTTGAACTCGTTGGCGATGTCGGCCAGCAGGCTCTCGGACTCCTGTACGGCGCTGAGAACCGCCTCAGGCAACGCGTCCAACGTGGCCTGGATGGCTACCGGGTCTAGGTCGGTGCCGATTGCCTCCAGCACGGCGTAGGCGACGAGGAGCTCGAAGATGTCACTCTTGCCGGAGAACGCCACATCGACGGCATCGGCCAGCGGACTGCCCTCCTTGGCCGCGGCGATGACCGTCGCACCGGTCGCCTTCGCGGTCTGCGCGGCCTGGACGGTCTCTTTGGTCTTGCCCGTGTAGGAGGCCAGGACCACCAGGGACCCCGGCCCCATCAGCCGCGGGACGCTGCTGTTGAGCTCGTCGCTCTGCAGCTGGAAGGCCGGGATGGAGCCGCGCTGCTGGAGCACGTAGTGCGCCGGGTAGCTGCAGATGATGGAACCGCCGGCGCCCACAAAGTAGACGTTGCGCAGACCGGATCCGACCAGCGGCTCGATCGCCTTCGCGATGGCTGCTCGCTCGCCGATCGCAGCGGTGAGCTTGTCCACCGTGTCGACGTCGATCGGCTTGAGAGGAAGGGTTTCCGGCATTCTCGCGCTCCGTTTCACCTGGTGATAACGTTCTCATAAGCGGACGTTGAGAACGCTCTCATCCCTCATCGGAATCTGTCAAGACGCCGCGTTCGAATCGTGTCCAACAGTTGTCGCCCCCGGAAACCGCTGCGCAGCCCGATACGGTCCTGGCGGTATCCGGCGGGGGATGGCGGACCTGACAGGCGACAGGTAAGGAAGGCGCAATGAGCCAGAACGGGGCAACCGGGATGGCGACCGTCCTCGACGTCGCGAAGCTGGCCGGTGTCTCCACAGCCACCGCTGCCCGCGCCCTCGGGGGCTACGGATCGGTCAGCCCGGCCACCCTCCAGCGCGTGCAGGCCGCGGCCGCCGAGCTGGGCTACCGACCAAACGCGCTGGCCCGCAGCATGATCACCGGCCTTACGCACACAGTCGGCATCGTGCTGGCCGACATCGAGAACCCGTTCTTCTACGGCGCCCTCCGCGGCATCACCGACACGGCACGCAGCGAGGGCTTCGACGTCCTGCTGGCCAACACGGACGAGGACCCAGCCCACGAACACAACGCGATTGCGGCGCTCGTCGAGCGCCGAGTCGAGGGTCTCATCCTCTGCCCGACCGATGGTGAGAGCCGCGCCCATCTCAGCTCACTGATCGAGTCCGGGATGCCGATCGTGCTGCTCGACCGGTCCATGCGCGGCCTGAAGGCGGACTCGGTCGGGCTGGACAACCGACATGCGGCCGCCGACGCAACCCGGCACCTGATCGAACTCGGACATCGGCGGATCGGCATCATCACCGGAGGGCCGCCCGAGGCCGAAGCATCTCTGCGTCGGCCAATGATGAAGTCGGTCGAGCAGATCGGCAACACGACGTTCCCCGCCCGGGCGGCCGGCTTCCGCGATGCCATGCTCGCGGCCGGGATCGAACCCCGTCGGGAATATCTGAGTGCTGCGGGGTTCCACCGCCACGAGGCGGAGGCGGCCACCAGCGAGCTGATGCAGCTCGCCGAGCCCCCGACGGCGATCATCGCGTTCGACAGCATCCTGGCCCTCGGGGCCCTGCTGGCCTTTCGGCAGCTAGGACTTCGATGTCCCGAGGACGTCTCGCTGGTCGGGTTCGACGACGCCGAGTGGGCTGAGGTCGTCTCGCCCCCGCTGTCCGTCGTCCGCCAGCCGGTCTACGACATCGGCGCCAAGGCCTGCCGGCTGCTGCTCGACCGGATCAAGAACCCGGAGCGCAAGCCCTCCAGCTACCGCATGAAGGGCACCTTCATCGAGCGTGAGTCCACCGCACCTGTCTAGGGGGTCGTGGTGAAGCCGCGGTGGCTGATGGTTCCCGCGACGACGGCAGCCAGCCATGCGAATTCAGCCCGGTGACTCCGCAATGACGGTTCGGGGGCAGGTCAGGGCCATGATCGGTGATCATGGCCCTAACCTGCACTTCTTTGGTAGCGGGGGCAGGATTTGAACCTGCGACCTCTGGGTTATGAGTGACTCGTCTAGACAAGTGCCTGCTGCGGTGAAGGCTGCAAACATGCAGGTCAGCGGTTGTTTCGGTCTCGGCTGGTGCCGCTACGTATCGGTTGGTGTCAGCGAGTTTGCCCCCCTGCTGCCCCCTCGCGGTCGAGCGGCTCGCCGCGGTGGGCCCGGTCCACGGCGAGGCCGAGCTGGTCGAGCCCGGGGTCGCGCAAGGTTTGTCAGCCTGCAGTCGACCGGCGGCCCGCCCGTTGTCCGCGCAACCTGCGACAAACGTGACAGTGGGATGCGGGTTCCCCGGCCTACGCGACTGCTATCTCCTCGTGCATGCCGTTGGCGTAGTGGTTGCGCAGGTTGCAGACCAGCTCGTAGCGCCCGGGCGCCAGATTGAGGGTGATCCAGCCAACGGTTCCGGCGCGGACACCCTTACCGATGCCGGCACCACAGCTGGTGGACGCCTCGCCCAGACTTCCCGCCTCGTCGACCTTCCCGTCCGTTCCGAGGACTCGTTGACCGGCGCGCTTGCCGGCGGCCAAGGGCAGGACGACCAGCTCGTGGGTGCGCCACCCCTGGTTGGTCGCCACCAGGGTCACCCGGCCGGCGTGAAGTGTCCGGGGCGCAGCCCGCAGCATCATGTGCTGCCCGAGCGGTGCCGTACCGCTCATCATTTGTGTCATCCCCATGTCACCGA
>JAVEDB010000224.1 GCA_030841185.1 Actinomycetota bacterium | reverse complement strand
CCGGTGAGTCGGGAGGGGTCATGAGCAAACTCGCTGGACCCTTCGGGGTCGCGACCGCCGACCCGGTCCTGGAAGCCGACCTGCGCAGCGGGATGGAAGCCGTCGAGGCGGCGCTGCACGATGCGGTGAAGAGCGAGTACCCGTTCGTGGCCGAGACGTCCCGGCACCTGGTCCGGGCCGGCGGGAAGCGGTTCCGACCGCTGCTCGTGCTGCTGGCAGCGCAGTTCGGCGACGTCCGGGCTCCCGGTGTGGTGCCCGCCGCGGTGGTCGTCGAGCTGACCCACCTCGCGACGCTGTACCACGACGACGTGATGGACGAGGCTGCGCTGCGCCGGGGCGCGGCCAGCGCGAACGCCCGCTGGGACAACAACGTCGCGATCCTCACCGGCGACTTCCTGTTCGCCAGGGCATCCGACATCCTCGCCGACCTCGGGCCGGAAGCTGTCCGGTTGCAGGCCCGCACCTTCGAGCGCCTCGTCACTGGCCAGATCCGCGAGACGGTCGGTCCGGATCCGGGCGACGACCCGGTCGAGCACTACCTCTCGGTGGTCGCCGACAAGACCGGGTCGCTCATCGCCACGTCGGGCCGGTTCGGAGCGCTGCTGTCCGGCGCGTCCCCGTCGGTGGTCGACGTGATGACGCTGTTCGGCGAGCGGATCGGGGTGGCCTTCCAGCTCTCCGACGACCTCCTTGACGTCAGCTCGGAGGCCGCCGCATCGGGCAAGACACCGGGGACGGACTTGCGGGAGGGGGTACCGACGCTGCCGGTGCTGCACGTACGCCGCCGCGCCGACCCCGCGGACGCCCGGCTTCTCGAGCTGATCGACTCCGACCTCGACGACGACTCGCTGCACGAGGAAGCCCTGGAGCTCTTGCGTCGCAACCCGGCGATGGACGCGGCCCGTGAGGACGTCCGGCGCTGGGCCGACGACGCCCGCCGCGTGCTGCAGCCGCTGCCGGCCGGGGCGGCGCGGGCCGCGCTGGAGTCGTTGTGCGACGTCGTCGTGACCCGCGGCGTCTGAGCGAACCGGCTCAGTCCAGCCCGAAGAGCATCCGGCACGCGTCGAACCCCTCGATGCGGACGCCGTCGCCGCCGCGCCGCTCGAGCCAGTCCCGGCGGACGAGCCGCAGGTGCACCATCGTGTCCGGGCTTTCCCCGTCCGCACCATGGCGGCTCTCCAGCGACTCACCGTTGGGCAGGTAGCCCAGCGCTCGCGAGACGCCGAGCGACGCGTGGTTGTCGTGCCAGGCCTCGGTGATCGCCGCCTGCGCCTCGAGTGGTCCGAAGGCGAGAGCCAGCACCGCCCGCCGCATGGCCTTGCCGTGCCCCTGACCGCGTGCCGCCGGCAGCAGGAACGACGCCGTGTCGACGGTGCGCAGCATCGTGAAGTCGTTGCCCTCGAGCTCTTGGGCGCCGATCATCGCGCCCTGCCTCGACACCACGAAGGTCACCCGCCAGGCCTTCGGAGTCCAGGTGCCCATGTACTTCCAGTACGCCTGATGCATGATCCGCCCGCGGGTGATGTGCGGGTCCTCACCGGCGTACGTCGTGGCGCTGGGGTCCAGCTCGAGGTCGGCCGGCAAGGTGCTGGCCACCAGCTCCTGGTCGGCCTCGGTCATCGGCCGCAGCTCGAGGTCGTCGACGTGCAGTCGCAGGTCGAACAGGGGCCAGTAGCGGTTCGTCATGCGCACGACCGTACTGAGCAACCGGGGCTACGGGCGCGCCGTTATCTCGGTCGTGACCACCCGCGATGACTTTCGCCGGCCGGGAGCGTCTAGGTTCTCAGAGACCGCCACTGCATCCGAGGAGACCGCAAATGGGCAGAATCGTGTCGAACTTCTTCATCTCCATGGACGGCGTCGTCGAGTCCCCTGACAAGTGGCACTTCCCCTACTTCGACGACGCGATGGGCGAGATCGTCGGCTCGGGCATGGCCTCCTCCAAGAGCTTCATGATGGGTCGCAAGCTGTACGACGAGTGGTCCCAGTACTGGCCCGCACAGGGTCCCGAGGTGCCGTTCTCCGAGTTCATCAACACGATCCCGAAGTTCGTCCTGTCCACGACGCTCAAGGACCCGACCTGGCAGAACACGACCGTGATCTCGAGCGACGTGGCGGCCGGCGTACAAGCCGTCAAGGACGCGACGGACGGCGACATCGGGATGTCCGGCAGCACCACGACAGTGCGGTGGCTGCTCGCCAACGGCCTGCTCGACGAGCTCGCGCTGCTGGTCCACCCCATCGCCGTCGGCTCGGGCGTGCGGTTGTTCGAGAACACCGCGACGTTCCCGCTGGAGCTTCTGTCGTCGGAGACCCTCAAGACCGGGGTGCTGCACGTGCGTTACGCCCCGGCGCCGTCCTGAGGCTGCACCTTCACGCCGAGCTCAGCTGATGCAGAACTCGTTGCCCTCCGGGTCGTGCATGACCACGTAGTAGACGGGATCATCGGGGTCGTCGTGCCGCGTCCGTCGCTCCACGGTGGCTCCCAGTCCGACCACTTCAGCGACCTTCGACTCGACGATCGCGACCCGCCGCTCCAGTGGCAGCGCGTTGTCGCGCCCGGTCGGGTAGAGGTCGAGGTGCAGCCGGTTCTTGCCTGCCTTGGTCTCCGGCACCTGCTGGAACCAGATCGCCGGTCCCGCCCCAGTGGGGTCGAACAGCCGGTCGTCGAAGGCCGCCTCGCCGCCCAGTCGGGCGCGGTAATGCGCGAACCACGTCGTTGCCGGCTCCGTCGGCGGCGCCGATTGGTAGCCCAGCGCTGTGGTCCAGAACCGCGCCAGCAAGGTCGGGTCGTTCGCGTCGATGGTCAGTTGCCAGAACACCATGCCCCGACGATAGAGCCGCCTGCCGACCGGTCAGTCCCAGAGGGTTACCGAGAGCCTGAGCTGCGCGTCGTCGCCCAGGAGGTTCTTCGCAGTCGGCGGCATGGGCACGGTGGGTTCCCAACCTCCTTGGGGGTTCTTGGGGTCTGCCGGCTCCCACGTGAGCGGGTTGCCGAGTGTCTGGGCATCGGCGATGCGACCGCCCAGGCTGCTGCTCCAGGCCCAGTCCACGCCGCGTGCCACACCGTCTTCCACGAGGACGTCCACGACGAGGCTGTCCTCCCAGTCGCCGATCTGCTCGAGGTGGTCATGGAAGCCGAACAGCCCGTGATGCTCCTCCAGCGACACGACTTTCAGGGACAGCGCGTAGCGGCACCTGTCCTTGTTGTTCATCAAGAACATCGTGATGAGCGGGACGGGCGCCATCGGCGTCGCCACCTTGCCGGCTTCGGCGTTGAGGTCGACGGGGCAGTGGTGCTCGGCGGTCTGCTCGTGAATCAGGACCGGCAGCTCCCGGATCGCCAACCGCGCGTCCGCCTGCCACACCCGGGTGCCGAGCCGCCCGGCGTCGAGGCCCTCGAGCTTGATCTCCACCCGCATCGCCCCGAACAGGAAGCGCCGCAGGTTCTGGTAGGCCTCCTCCGAGTTGACCAGCCCGTATCGCCCGGAGTGGGAGCGGTGGACGTACGAGCGGGCGGAACCACGCACGTAGGCGTTGCGAATGGCGACCAGCCCGTCGCTCTGCGCTCCCATCGCCTTCGAGGAAAGTCCGTGCGCCGCGTCGTAGTCCTGCGGGTTGGTCCCCACCACGGAGAGCACCCGGGACACCGGGAACGAGCCGACCATGATGCGCGGGTCCCAGTCACCCGTCTTGCGGTTCACGTCGCCGGCGAAGTCGTAGCCCTCCGGGAGCATGTACTCCTGCATGCGCTTGGGGCTGAAGACGTCGGATCCGTTCGGGCCGAACTTCTCGATGACCCAGTCCCCGATGCCGCCACCGAGCTCGGGGTCGATGCCGCCGTGCGGAGTCCCGAACGTGCAGAACTTGGAGACCACCTGCTCCGGCTGGTGGATCTCCCGTTGCAGCGCCGTCCGGCAGATCAAGCCACCCATCGAGTGCGCCACGAGGTTCACCCGCGGATTGCCCACGGTCTTCTCGCGCACCAGAGCGATGAAGTCCGCCAGTCCCTTGGCTGACTCGCCGATCTTGTAGGGGACGGGCTCCTGCCCGAAGGTGCCTGCGCTGGCGTCGTAGAACCGGTAGATCCAGACCGACTCCGGCGGCAGTGCCCCGGCCTCGGCCTCGAGCAGCTGTTGCTGCTGGCTGCCGCCGACGCGCAGGGTGTACTGCTGCTGCAGCAGCAGGCGCAGCATGGGCCCCTCGAACTGGTAGAACCGCGGCTCACCCATCGCGCCGACGCGAATGTGCGTGGCGCCTTCGTTGAAGCCGTAGAACGGGTCGTCCACCGCCCGGTCTATGCCGCTCTGGCCGCCACCGAAGCCGCGGACGTAGACAATCGGGAGATTCTCACCCATTTGGGCTCCTACCGGTCATCGACGATCGTCACCTTTGTCCCGAACAGGTGGGCTGCCTGCTTGGGCCCCACGTTCGACTTTCCGACGGCGTCGTTCCCGAAGCCATGCCGCTGCTGGCAGGTCCGCACCGCGTTGTCGGTGTCCTTCAGATAGTTGCCGCTCACGGGCAGTGCCGGGACGCCCGCCAGCTTGTGCGCGTTCAAAGCGCTCTGCAGCAGCCGTACGGCGGTCGCCTGCTTGTTCCCGAACCGCAGCCCCGAGAGGAGCACCTGCGTGGCGCTGGCGCTCTTCGGAGCTGGCTTCGCAAGCGAGGTCGGCGAACCGATCGACGGGCTCGGATCGGTGACGATCGCGCACGACCACGCGGTGGCGTGCTTGATGTGGCGCTCGAAGTGCAGATGTGGTCCGGTGATGTTGCCCTCTTTGCCCACCGCGCCGAGGCGGTCACCAGCCTTCACCTTGAGACCATCAGCTACCCGCTCGGACATGTGGGCGTAGAAGTCCTGAGTGCCGTCGGGGCACCGCACCACGAGCTGGTGACTACCGAACGCCTTGCCGAACGCGACGTGCGCAGTCACCCCCGCCCGTGCCGCCACAACCTTGGTGCCGACCTTCGCGGGAAAGTCGACACCGGTATGCATGCCGCTGACGAAAGCGCCCTTCTTGTCCTTGATGACCTTGCACGTCTTCCAGTGCTTTCCACGCCTGCCGAACACCGTTCCCACCTTGGCACCAGGAACCGGACTGGACACGGTGACCTCCCCGATCGACACCTGCTGGCTAAATATGCCCGTCGGCTGGCGTCGTGTCACGGGGTCGAAGGACACGTGGCAGTCGATCGGGCCCCTGACGTCCTGCACGAGAGGGCGGACCGAGGCACGATAGGCCGATGCCAGGCACATCCCGGGACATCGTGTCGTCCGGTTACGACGCGATCGGCACCCGCTACCGCGACTGGTCGGCTACTAGCCCGGTGCGCCTCGACGTCGTACGGCGAGTGCTCGCCCGGCTGCCGGCCGGCAGTCGCGTGGTCGACCTCGGCTGCGGACCGGGGGAGCCGGCCACCCGCATGCTGGCCGAGCAGCACACCGTGCTCGGCGTCGACCTGTCCCGCGCCCAGCTGTCGCTAGCCCGCCAGGCGGCTCCAACGGCGATGCTCGTCCAGGCCGACCTTGGCGAGCTCGGGCTGCGGCCGGCCTCGGTGGACGCAGTCGTGTCCTTCTACGCGCTCGGCCACCTTCCGGCGGCCGTTCACGCCCCGCTGTTCGCCGCCGTCGCCGGCTGGCTGCGACCCGGCGGCCTGTTCGTCACCAGTGCGCCGCTCATCCCCGGCGACTGCACGGAGCCCGACTGGCTCGGCGTCCCGATGTTCTTCGGGGGCATCGGCGAGGCCGCCACCCTCGCGGCGGCCCAGGCCGCCAGCCTCGACGTCGAGACGGCCGAGCGCGTCACCGAGGTCGAGGGCGAGGGCACGCTGGTCGAGTTCCTGTGGGTCACCGCGACGCGGCCGCTCGCTCAGACGTAGCTGGTCGCGGCTGCGTGCGGCTCGGC
>JAVEDB010000209.1 GCA_030841185.1 Actinomycetota bacterium | reverse complement strand
GGGAGCCGGCGGGCGCGCCGTACGCGAGCGATGCCGGAGTGCCTGCGGTGTTCCCGGACAGCGCGTACACCGCACCGATGATCGGCGCCGCGACGCTCGTGCCGCCGAACACGTACCAGTTGGCGCCACCGGTGCTGCCGAAGCTGTCGTAGACGGCCACGCCGGTCGCCGGGTCAGCCACGGCGGACACGTCGGCGATGGTGCGCCGGCTGCACGCAGCGTCGTGCTGCCAGGTCGGCTTGGCGATGTACGCCGAGCAACCACTGCCCGCACCGTTCCAGACCGTCTCGTTCTTGCGGGTGCTGTTGGCGTTCAGCGTCAGCGACGTGCCGCCGACGGCAGTCAGCGTGTTGAAGGCAGCCGGTGCCTGCGGGCCGTAGCCGCTGTCGCCCGAGCTGGCCGTGATGGCAACTCCCGTGTGCGTGTAGGCGCTCACCAGGGTGGTCTCGGAGCTGAACTCGCGACCGCCGTAGGAGTTGCTGATGACCTTTGCGCCCTTGGCGGCAGCAGTGTTGACCGCCGTGGCGAGATCGTTGAACGAGGCTGAGTTCGCGCCGACGTAGAGGATCGGGCAGTCCTTACAGATGGCGGAGACCATCTCGAGGTCGAGCATCTCCTCCTGCCCCCACCCGGTGTCGCTCGCGACGGTCGAGATCGAGCCGCCGGTCTGGTTGACCTGCGTGAGGTTGGCGGCGCCCAGCCCGAACTGGTTGCGGTAGGCCGCGAGGTCGGCTGCGGCGTTCGGCGATGCGTAAGCGTCCACGATCGCCACGAGTGGCCCGGTGGTCGTAGTGAGCCCGTATGCCGTTCGCAGCTGTCCGGGGTTGTAGCCGCTCTGGTAAGCGACCGTCGCCAGTGGCTTGAGCGCGGCGTCGGTGCGGATGTGAGCGTCGCACGCCGCGAAGCCAGTGTTCGCGTGGGCGCACACCCGCTTCGAGTGGGTGGTGGCGGACGCGGCGTCGGCCGCGCCTCCGGTCGCGACCACTGAGGTGAGGAGCGCGACTGCGGTGGCAGTCAGCAGGCATAGACGGCTCGGCTTCATGGCATCCCCGATTTCGGGGCCCCCGCGACGGTGGGCCCGGCAGCATGCATCCTGTGGGTTAAGTCACGCTTTGTCCAGATCCTTGAGCGCACAGTTTGACCGGACCCGGTCGCCGCCGCATGCAAGGCTGGCGACCATGGACGCTGATGTCATCGTCGTGGGTGCGGGGCTGGCCGGGCTCGTCGCGACCCACGAGTTGACCAGCCGGGGCAAGCGGGTCGCTCTCCTCGATCAGGAGAACGCGGCCAACCTCGGCGGGCAGGCGTTCTGGTCCTTCGGTGGGCTCTTCCTCGTGGACAGCCCGGAGCAGCGGCGCCTGCGGGTTTCCGACTCCGTCGAGCTGGCCTGGAAGGACTGGCAGGGCAGCGCGGCGTTCGACCGGCTCGATGACGAGGACGTCTGGGCGGCGCAGTGGGCCCGGGCGTACGTCGAGTTCGCGGCCGGCGAGAAGCGATCCTGGCTGGCCAGCCACGGGATCGCGTTCCTTCCGATGGTCGGATGGGCCGAGCGCGGCAACCTGCGTGCCGACGGGCACGGCAACTCGGTGCCCCGCTTCCACGTCGCCTGGGGCACCGGGACCGGTGTCGTCGGACCGTTCGTGAGCAGCGCCGAACGTGCCGCCGACAACGGCCTGGTCACGTTCCATCACCGGCACCGGGTCGACGAGCTCGTCATCAGCGACGGCAGGGTGCACGGCGTACGGGGTGCTGTTCTTGCAGCCGACGAGTCGGCGCGTGGTGCCGCGTCCAGCCGCGAGGTCGTCGGCGACTTCGAGCTGTCGGCGCAGGCCGTCATCGTCACGACCGGCGGGATCGGGGCCAACCACGAGATGGTGCGGCGGTTCTGGCCGGACCGGCTCGGGTCCCCGCCGGCAACGATGGTCACCGGTGTGCCGGCTTACGTCGACGGCCGGATGCTCGACATCAGCGCCGACGCCGGTGTGCGGCTGGTCAACCGCGACCGCATGTGGCACTACACGGAGGGCGTGCAGAACTGGGCGCCGGTCTGGCCGGGGCATGGCATCCGGATCCTGCCCGGCCCGTCATCGATGTGGTTCGACGCCTTGGGGCGCCGCCTTCCCGACCCGTGTTTGCCTGGCTACGACACGTTGAGCACCTTGCGGCACCTGCGGACGACGCCCGACATCGTCGGCCACGACCACTCGTGGTTCATCCTCACGCAGCGGATCATCGAGAAGGAGTTCGCGCTCTCCGGCTCGGAGCAGAACCCCGACATCACGAGCAAGGACCGGGGGAGGTTCGTCCGCGAGCGACTGCTCAGCAAGGGCGCTCCCGCACCGGTGGAGGCGTTCAAGAACAACGGCGCGGACTTCGTCGTCGCGGCCACGATCGAGGATCTGGTAGCCGCGATGAACGGCTTGACCGACGAACCGTTGCTCGACCCGGTGCGCATCCGCGCCCAGATCGAGGCCCGCGACCTGCAGATGGACAACCCGTTCAGCAAGGACTCCCAGGTACAAGGCATCCGCAACTCGCGGCGTTACCTCGGCGACCGGCTGGGCCGCACCGCGACACCGCACAAGCTGCTCGACCCGGCCGCTGGACCGCTGATCGGCGTCAGGCTCCACGTGCTGACCCGCAAGACCCTCGGCGGCATCCAGACCGACCTGGCGTCCCGTGCGCTCGGGCTCGACGGGCAGGTCGTCGACGGCCTGTACGCCGCGGGCGAGGTCGCGGGGTTCGGCGGTGGCGGCGTACACGGTTACAACGCGCTGGAGGGCACCTTCCTCGGCGGTTGTCTCTTCTCGGGTCGCGCCGCCGGACGCGACGCCGCCGACCGGCTCTGAGCCGAGGGCAGCCGGCACGGGCTCTCGGTAACTGCCAAGATCGCCGTTTCGGTGTCAGAACGGAGAGTCGACTGCCCGATCCGGCACCGAAACAGCGATCACCGGGCTGGGCCTGTCAGGACCGCCGGCAGGGTCACCACGAAGGTCGTGCCCGAGCCCGGCGTGCTGTGACATTCGATCTGGCCCCCGTGGGCCTCGACGACGGCAGCCACGATGGACAACCCCAGGCCGGTGCCGCCCTGCTGGCGTGAGCGGCTGGGATCCGCGCGGTAGAACCGTTCGAAGACTCGCGCCGCCACCTCCTCTGGCATGCCAGGCCCCTGATCGGATACTTCGATGACGACACGCGGCTCCCCGTCGTACCGGACCCCGACTCGCACGTCCACCGGCGTCCCCGCGGGGGTGTGCCGTAGGGCGTTGACCACGAGGTTGCCGAGGACCTGACGCAGCCTCGACTCGTCACCGCGGGTCACCGGCTCGCCCTCGACGAACGGCGGTTCGTTCATCCGTACCAAGGTGATCCGCCGGTTCGGGTCCATGGCCTGCGCGTCGGAGACCGCGTCGCTTGCCAGCGAGAGCATGTCGACGATGCGGCTCTCCGGCACGCGGTCCTGGTCGAGGCGGGCGAGCAGCAGCATGTCCTCGACCAGGCCGCCCATGCGGAACGTCTGAGACTCGATGCGGCCCAACAGGCGGGCGACGTCGGCCGGTTCCTGGACGGCCCCCTGGCGATACAGCTCGGCGTGGCCACGGATGGTCGCCAACGGTGTGCGCAGCTCGTGGCTGGCATCGGCGATGAAGCGGCGGAGCCGGTCTTCCGACTCCGCCCGGCCGGAGAACGCCGCCTCGATCTGGGTGAGCATCTCGTTGAGCGACCGCGAGAGCCGTCCGACCTCGGTGCCGGGGCGGCCGATGGGGACGCGGCGGCTCAGGTCGCCGTGGGCGATCGCCTCGGCAGTGTCCTCGATCGTCGTCAGTGGCCGCAGCCCGACACCGACCAGGAACCAGCCCCCGACGGCGACGAGGAGCAGCACGACCAGGCTCGTCGCTGCACTGACGACGACGAGTCGCTGCACGGTCGCGTCTGTCTGAGCGAGCGACACGGCGGTGATGACCGTTCCGGTTCCGTCGACGAGCGGCTGTGCCCGGATCCGCCAGCGCGGTCCACTCCCGCCGACCGAGCCCACGGTTCGCAACTGGCCGACCTGGTCTTTCGCCTGCGCGAGGGTGATGCGCGGAACGTCGGGGCGCGGGCCCACCGACGTCTCCAGGGTGCACCGCTGATGACCGGAAGCGTCGAGGACCACCAGCTTGAAGTCGCTGGGCAGCCGGGCGATCGGCCCTCCGTCGCGCCTGGTGCAGAGATCGCTGTTCACGTCCGGGCGGCCTGCGGGCAGCCTCGAGCCGAACGGCGACTGTGCATCGATGCGGTCGTAGAGATAGGTGCGAAGCAGCAGCACCCCGCTGATGTTCGCCACCAGCAGGCCGAGAGTGGTGAGCAGCACGAGAGCCACGATCAACCGCGACCGCAGCGAGGAGTTGATCACGTACGGGACCGCGAGGGAGCCAGCCGCAACGTGTAGCCGACTCCCCGAACCGTCTCGATCAGCGGCGGCTCGAACACGTCGATCTTGCGACGGAGATAACGGATGTAGGACTCGACGATCCCGGCATCGCCCCCGAAGTCATAGCTCCACACGTGGTCGAGGATCTGAGACTTGCTCAGGACCCGTCCGGCGTTGAGCAGCAGGTACCGGAGCAGGGCGAACTCAGTCGGGGAGAGCTCCACGAGGCTGTTGTGGCGCCAGACCTGGTGGCCGTCCTCGTCCATCTCCAGGTCGGCGTAACGGAGCCGGGCGTCCTGCACGGGGACGCCGCCGACTCCGCGGGTGCGGCGCAGCACGGCGCGGATCCGCGCGATGAGCTCCTCGAGACTGAACGGCTTGGTGATGTAGTCGTCCCCGCCGAACGTCAGGCCGCTGACCTTGTCCTGGGTGCCGTCGCGGGCGGTGAGGAACACCACGGCCAGCGGCCGCCCGGTGGCACGCAGCTGACGCAGCACGGCGAACCCGTCCAGGTCGGGCAGCATCACGTCGAGCACCAGCAGCTCCGGCCGGAACTCGTCGGCAAGCGCCAGTGCCTCGGTGCCGGTAGAGGCGACGCGGACGTCGAAGCCGGCGAAGCGCAGGCTGGTCATCAGCAGGTCGGCGAGGTAGGGCTCGTCGTCCACGACCAGGATCTTCGCCTCGAGGGCGCCCGGAGCCGTGACCGTGCCGGCGTCGATACGGGCGTTCGGGGTCCCGCTCATGGGCTCGGTCACGGTCTCACTCCCCAGACCTGGTCGGGCGGGGTGCCTATTGGGCCGGAGGTGGCCCGGTCGGCAACGTTATCCCGCACGCCTTCAGCGCGGCCTGCGCTTCGGGGCTGCTGAACGCGCCGCCAAAGCCACCGCCCCCGAAGCCGCCGCCCCTTCCGGCCGGCGGGGTCGCGCCCGGGGTCGCCCCCGGCGGCCGGACGCCCGGTGTCGCCCCCGGCGGGCGCGAGGGCCGACCGGTCGGGAACGGGATGCCGGCAGCCTTGAAGCACGCCTGGATCTGTGCGAGCTGCTTCGCCCGGGCCGTGCTCAGTCCTGTCGGGCGGCCACTGGGCTGCGGGCCGGACGCGGTGGCGCTGCTGGACGGCGTTGCCGCGACTGTTGCGGAGTTTGCGGACGAGCCGCAGCCGGCCAACGACGCCGCGGCGAGGAGAGCGGTCGTGGCGAAGACGAGGTGCGGGCGACGGACAGACATGGGGAGGCCTTTCGGTGGTGTGGCTAGGGGTTTGCGATCAGCGGACCGTGATGGCGGTGGCTCCGATTGAGCCGTCGGCGTTTGCGGTGCCCGTGACCGTGACGGTGGCGCCGGCTTTCAGCGCGGTCAGTGCGAGGGTTGTGGTCCGGGTTGCGGTCGTGCTCGCGGTGAGGTGCACGAGGTGCTGCTTCCCGCCGAGGTCCTGGACCGTCGCCGTCTTGCCGTCGGTCTTCACCAGGGTCCCGATGACCGCCGGACCGGCAGCCGTCGATCCGCCACCGGCCGTCCCGCCGCCAGCCGCAGCCTGGTTGCCTCCGCGCCCGAGGCCGCCGGGCGCGAATCCGCCCGTCGGGGCCGATCGCGCGCTCGCCGACGATGCGCTGGCGTCGTGATGCTTCTGGGTCAAGACACCGGAGGTGAAGGCCAGCGCCAGTGCGACACCGACTGCGAGCAGAGCGGTGAGCGGGGGTACCCGGCGCGCTGCCGGTGGCCCGCCGAACTCGTCGTCGAAGTCCTGCTCCTGCATGGGCGAGAGGTCGGTGTCGGTCATGTGGTCCTCACTCGTGGCGAAGGGCGTCGATGGGGCGCAGGGTGGCGGCTCGGTTCGCCGGGTAGAGACCGAAGAACAACCCCACAGCGATCGCCACGCCGAACGCGAGGACGACGGAGTACGGCGCCACCACGGGCTGGACGCCGACGATGGTGAAGCGCGATCCGATCAGCCCGGCGACGACTCCGACGATCCCCCCGAACAGCGACAGCATCACTGCCTCGAGCAGGAACTGGCTGACGATGTCGCCCTTGCCGGCACCGATGGCCTTGCGAATGCCGATCTCGCGAGTCCGCTCGGTGACCGTCACCAGCATGATGTTCATCACCCCGATGCCGCCGACGAGCAGGGAGATCGCGGCGACGGCACCGAGGAGGACCGTGAAGGTGGCGTTCGACGATGTCGCGGCCGACAGCAGGGCCGCAGAGTTGAAGACGCTGTAGTCACGGTCCGCCGCCGTCACGTGGTGGCGGCCGTCGAGGATGGCCTCGACCTCGGACTGCGCTGCCGAGGTCGTCGAGGACGACGCCGCCTTCACCGAGATCGAACTCAGCGAGCCGTAGCCGGCCAACGTGTCCTGCACCGCGGTCGCAGGTGCGACTACCCGGTCGTCCTGATCCTGCGGACCGGTGCTTCCTTTCGCGGTGAGGATGCCGAGCACCGTGAATTGCTTGCCGTTGAAGGCCACGGTCTTGCCCACGATGGAGGTGCCATCGCCGCCGGCCAGATCCTTGGCCACCGTCACACCGAGCAAGGCGACCCGGCGGTGCTCGCTGTAGTCCGTGTCGGTGAAGGGCGAACCGGTCGCGACGGTGTCGTTGTCGATGAGGAGGTACGTCGAGGTCGACCCGGTGAACGTACCCACGGAGTGCGACGCCCCGGAGTACGTGGCGGTCACCGAGGACGCCGAGACAACCGGCGCCACGCCCAGGACGTCAGGCGCAGCTGCCTTGTCCGTGAGGGCCTGGGCGTCCGCCATGGTCAGCTGGTTGGCTCGGGTCTTGGTGCCGCTGTTCGGCGAGGCGGTGGCGCCCGCACCACCGACGGCTGGCTGCCGCGGCCCACCCCGCCCACCACCGGTGGTCGACGAGGAGCTCACGGTCAGGGTGTTGCTCCCGAGCCGGCTGATGGAGTCGGCGACGGCCTTGCTCGAGCCGGTCCCGACGGCGACAAGAATGATGACTGCCGCGACGCCGATGAGGATTCCCAGCGTCGTCAAGGCTGATCGCATCTTGTTGGAGGTCACGCCCTGGACGGCAAAGCGGGTGCTCTCGCCGATGTTCACGAGGCGAGCTCCGCCTGGGCACGGGGACCGACAGGCTCGCCGGCCAGGGGCGCCACCCGCTCGTCGGAGAGGATCAGGCCGTCTCGCATCCGTACGATGCGTTTCGCGCGCCGGGCGACATCGGCTTCGTGCGTGATGACGACCAACGTCCGTCCGGCCAGGGAGAGCTGGTCGAAAAGCGCGAGGACGTCCTCGGTGCTGTGGCTGTCCAGCGCACCCGTCGGTTCGTCGGCGAGCAGCAGCACCGGATTGGTGACGATCGCTCGGGCAACTGCTACCCGCTGCTGTTGGCCGCCCGAGAGCTGCGAAGGGAGGTGACCGGCGCGGTCGGTGAGACCCACCCGCGCGAGCGCCTCCAAGGCTCGTTCCCGCCGGTCAGCGGCGCCGATGCCCGCGTATGCGAGCGGCAGCTCGACGTTCCGCAGTGCGCTGGTCCGCGGTATCAGGTTGAAGTTCTGGAAGATGAAGCCGATCTTCCGGTTGCGGATCCGTGACAGCGTGGCCTCGGCACGCCGGCGCACGTCGACGCCATCGAGGCGGTAGCGGCCACGGGTCGGGGCGTCGAGGCAACCGATGATGTTCATCAGCGTCGACTTTCCGGAGCCCGACGCCCCCATGACCGCGACGTAGTCCCCGCGTTCGACCACGAGGTCGACCCCGGCGACCGCGTGGACGACCGTGTCTCCTGTTCCGTAGGTCTTCGTCACGCCAGTGAGCTCGATGACGGGACGCGGCGCGGCGGCGGCGCTCATCCGCCCAGCCCCCGGCCCGCCCCGCCGCCACCGAGACCGCGGCCGGGGAAGGTGAATCCGGTGGTCCCTGTGGTGGTCGTAGGCATGACGAGCACGGCTCCGGCCGAGAGGCCGCTGATGATCTGGGTGCTCTGGTCGCCGGCCAGGCCCGTCTCCACCGGGACGACCGTGTCCTTCCCGTTCTTGCGGACGGTGACGGTGTGCAGGTTGCCAACGGTGGTCACGACCGACGTGGGCACGCTCAACACCTGCTTCGCGGTACCCGTGGTGATGCTCACGGAGGCGGTCTGGCCCAGCTTCAGCCCTGCGGGCACGCTGTCGAGCGAGACCGTGACGCCGTACTCGACGACGTTGTTGCTGACGGTGTCCTGCACGTCGACGTGTGTCACCCGGCCGGTCGCGGTCGTACCGGCCGCCGAGAAGGTGATCGTGGCCTGCTGCCCGAGCTTGACCTTGCTCGCGTCTGCCTCGGCCACGAGGCTCGTCACCTGCAGGTCGGACAGGTTGGTCAGAACGACGAAGCCGGTTGCCGACGCCGAACTGCTGGAGCTCGAGCTGGTCGAGCTGCTCGACGAGGACGAGCTGGTCGAGGAGGACGACGAGCTCGCGGACGAGCTCCCGCCGACGACGCCGGCGATCGACGCAACCGTCCCGGCGACCGGGGCCCGCAGGACTGTCTGGTCCAGTGTCGTCCGCGCCGTAGCCACTTGGACGGCCGCCGAGGTGACCTGGGCCGCTGCAGCGCTGACCGCACCTTGCCGCGGCGGTTGGCTGTTCACGGCGGCCGCGGCCCGCTGACTCGTCACCGACGCCTGGGCGGTTCTGACCTGTCCCTCGATGCTCTGGATCTGCTGCCTGTCCCGCAGGCTGGTGCTGTCGCGCGTGTTCTTGGCCTGGGTCCAGGCGGACAGGGCGCTGGCCCGGCTCGATGCGGTGGTCGCCGCGTCGTACGCGGCCTTTGCGGCCGCGACAAGCGCGTCCTGCTGCATCATGTCGAGCGAGTAGGTCGCCCGGGCTTGCGACAACGACACCTTGGCGTTGGTGAGGCCTACCTGTGCCGAGTTGATCGAGGCCTGGTCGCGCCCCCTCTCGGCGCTGGTCTGACCTTCGGTCGTCGTGGCTTGCTGGGCCTCGGCCGACGTCAGGTTCGCTTCGGCGGATCGCAGGGTCTCCCGGGCGGCGGCGTCATCCACCTTGGCGAGGGCCTGACCCAGGGTGACCTGTTGCCCGACCTTCACGTAGATGGCCTTCAGGGTGCCGCCCGAGCCGGCGAAATTGACACCCACCGTGGTGGCAGCCGAGAGGTTCCCGCTCGCTGACACCGTGGCGGTGACGTCACCGATGGCTGCGGTGACCGTCCGCGACCCGCTGGCCGAGGCGGCCTGGGGATCACCCACCGCGAGGGCCGCGCCGGCGCCGGACAGCGCCAGGGTCGCAAGCAGGGCAACGTTGACGACGACCCGGCGGTTCACGCGGGGTGGCCGGAGTGATCACGCCGACTGAGCTTCATGCAACGAGGTTCGGCCGTCATGATGCGAAAACCCTGAGAGCCGTCCGAGTGTTAGCAGTGAATCCCGGGGGTCGTCAGGAGGGTCACGCGAAACCGAGCTTCGCGGCCAGGACGGGCGTCAGGTGTCTCGCGTACGTCGTAGTGATGTGGTTGTCGTCGCGATACACGATGATGTTCCCGATGACCACCGGACAGACATCCCGGTCGCAGAACCACGGCGAGAGGTCCACGTACCGAGAGCCGGTCGCGGCGACGGCTCTCTGCCACGCTCGATTGCGCTGAACGATGAGGGGTTTCATGGGGGCGGCGCAGGAGGACATGTCTGATCTCTTTGAGCCGAGGCAGTCTCCTGCGGTGCGCTTCAGGTACGTGTTGTCCCCGATCACCGTGACGGTGGCGCCCGTTGTCCGGAGCTCTGCCAGCGTGCGTTGAGCCGCGAGGGCGAACATCGCCGTGCCCACCGCCTCAGGGACGTGCTTGCCGGTGTGCACGTCCATGACGACCTTGGTGACCAGCGCCGAGACAATGACGTGCTCCGGGTGAAGCCTCAGGATCTGCTTCATGGCCCACAGTCGGAATCGGTAGCACTTGCTGTTGGCCACGCCCAGGTAGTCCACCAACTGGGCAATCGGCAGGCAGCCGGTCTTGGTGATCGGGACCACCTTGAAGCCGTTGACCTTTGCCAGCTCCTCCAGTGGTGCCAGCCACTGACTGGCGTGCGAGTCTCCCCACACGACAATCGTGCGGGAGGACGTCGTGTCGCCCAGTGCGCACAGGCGATGCGAGGTCTCAGGCACCTTGGCGGCCGAGCAGCCCGGCGGCGGCCGGGATACGTCCAGCCACAGGGCCCTCAGATTCGGCTGGAGGTTGCTTGGGAGTGGCGCACCCATGCGCGCCAAGGCGGCCGCTGCTAACACTTCTTGCCTCAGCGTCTGCGGAGTGACGCTGGCAACGAGCGCGGGGGCGCCTCGGCCATCGGCGGTTGAAGTGCTGGCGTGCTGCGCCAGGCTCGCGGGGCCGGCGGTCGTTGAGGGGGTCAGCGTACTGCCGACACTTCCGGGATACGCCGCGAGCGTCACTCCGAGAACCGTGGCGAGTGCCACCGGCCACAGCAGGATCGCCCGGCGCGGGTTCCGGCTCAGCCCACGCGACGTCCGGAACGGCGTCTCGACGACGCGGTAGCTCAGCCAGGAGATCCCGACGAGCACGACAACGAGCCCAGCGTTCTCGCCGACCCGAAGCGGGCGGTCAAGGTAGGCGGGAACCAGGATCAGCAGCGGCCAGTGCCAGAGGTACATGGAGTAGGAGATGTCGCCGATGAACCGCATCGGCCGCAGGCCCAGCAGCAGACCTGCACCGAACCTCGGTCCGGCGGTACCGCCGGCGAGGACCAATGCCGCGCCCAGCACAGGCAGGAGTGCGCGCACGCCGGGGAACGGGCTCTGCTCGGTGAACGTCACGCCGGCAAGGACGATCGCGCCCAAGCCAGCCCACGTCGCCAGGAACTTCACGGCGGCGGGCAGCCGCGCTACCCGGGCGGTGGAGAGCGCCAGCAAGGCACCGATGCCGAGCTCCCACACCCGCGTGAACGTGGAGAAGTACGCCATCTGCGGGTGGGCCGCGGTCGCGTACACAGACCAGGTGAAGCTCAGCAGGCTGAGGAAGGCGATCATCGCTTCGGCGCGGCGCAGCGAGAACAGGGCCCTGGTCTGTCCCGTTGCCCCGGCCCGCTGGGGCAGGTAGGTCGCCAGGGCGATCAGGGCCGGCCAGACGAGATAGAACTGTTCTTCGACGGCCAGCGACCAGAAATGCTGCACCGGGGAGAGGAACGAACTGGCCGTGAAGTAGTCGGTCCCCGCAGCGGCGAGGTGGATGTTCTCGGCAAACAGCGCCGCCCACTTCACGTCGGCCAGCACCAGGTCGAGGTTCCCGGCGGTGTAGACCGTCACTGAACCAGCGACGATGGCTAGGAGCGTGACGGTGGCGGCCGGCAGGATCCGGCGGGCCCGGCGGGCGTAGAACTGGGTGATCGAGACCCGACCGGTTAGCCAGACGTCGCGGGCGAGCAAACCGGTGATGAGGAATCCCGAGATGACGAAGAAGACGTCGACGCCGACGAAGCCACCGGCGAGCCCCGGGACTCCCACGTGGCTGGCAACCACCAGGAGGACCGCGACGGCCCGCATCCCCTGGATGTCACCGCGCTGGCCCCGCTCAGGCTGTGGTGGTCGGCGCGCTGCGACGTGGCGTCCCCGCGGTGGACGCAAGACAGCCGGCAGCGTGTCGAGAACGGCACTACTCCCATCGTTCCCGCGCTCCCCCGCGCGTGTCAGCGGCCGACTTGCGGCCCTGCCTGCGATTGTGCCGTCTGGCGGCCCATTCTGTCGAAACCGACAAGCCACATTTGCTCTCGCGTCACGGCAGGTCGAGCAGCACCGTCCGCAGCTCGTGGGCACCGTCGGCCCGGGTGGCCTCGAAATAGCAGCGCCGGGCCCCGTCCGGCATGATCACCAAGCTGAGGTAGCGCAGCCCGCCCCCGGCGTACGGGGAGGCGGCCGCAGGCTCGGCGCCCACCGCATGGAAGCCGCCCGCGACGCCGCCACGCGGGTCACCGACCGCCACGCCGGTGCGCTCCTCGAAGTTCTCGCCGGCGCTCGCACGCCCGTCGTACGTCGCCATCGGGGCACCGCCGTCGAGCAGGACCGCGCTGATCCGCACGCCGCGCGAGTCCCAGTGGCCGGCGCGCCCCTCGAGGACCGTGCCCTGCCAGTCCCAGCTGAGCCCGTCGGCGCTGGAGGCATGCTCGGTCCACATGCGGTCGGTCGCGTCCGGGTCGTCCAGGGGATGGATCGACGCCCACAGGTGCCACTGACCGTCGTGCCACAGGATCACCGGATCCTTCACCGCGCGGTCCGGGCCGCCGGGGAGGACCGTGCGCGGTTCGGCGCGGCTGAGATCGTGCACCGTGGGCGCTTCGAGGACGTCCACCCGCCAGTGCGCGGTCCCCGGCGTCGCGCAGCTCACGTACAGCCGCCAGCCGCCGTCGGTCGTCGGAACCAGCGCCGGCCGCTCGAGGGACTCGGCGCCGAACGTGTCCCGCTCCACGGCCGCAACGGTCTCGAAGGACAAGCCGTCGACCGAGCGGGCGACGACGTTCGCGTAGCCGCGTCCCTTGCCGACGGGTCGGCGCAGCCGGTAGGCGAGCCACACCGCGTCGCCGACGGTCACCGCGGAAGGCGCGCCCGCCCACCAACCGGGCTCGTCCTGCGCGGGAGGGACGACGAGCTCTCCCGGCTCGGGTGCGGACAGCGGTGACAGTGCCGCTGCGAGCGCCTTGGCTGCCGCGCCGTGTTTGCCGGCCATGCGTCGAGCCTAGATCTGCGCCGGTGCCGCGGAGGCACCGTGCCAGGATGTCGCCCCCGGACCGGTTGATGGGGGTACGACGGTGGCGCTGATCCGCTGCGACTTCTTCTCCGACGTGCTCGAGCTGAGTACGTCGATGACCGTGATCCTGCCGCAGGAGACGTCCAGCCAGATCGGGATGGCCGGCGCCGGAGCGGAAGGTGACCCGCCCGTCCTCTACCTGCTGCACGGGATGAGCGATGACGACAGCACCTGGTCTCGGCGTACCTCGATCGAGCGGTACGTCGCACCGCTCGGGCTGGCCGTCGTCATGCCGCAGGTGCACCGCAGCTTCTACGCCGACGAGGTGCACGGCAGCCGGTTCTGGACGTATCTGTCCGAGGAACTGCCGGCGATCGCGGCGAGCTTCTTCCGGTTCTCGCAGCGGCGCGAGGACACCTTCGTCGCGGGGCTGTCGATGGGCGGTTACGGGGCATTCAAGTGGGCGCTGCGGCAGCCGGAGCGGTTCGCCGCGGCCGCCAGCCTGTCGGGCGCGCTCGACCTCGCCCGGCGGCAACGGCTCGGAGGCGAGCGAGCGCAGGCGATGAGCCGGGTGTTCGGCAATGGCCCGATCGGCGGGACGGACAACGACCTGCTCTGGCTGCTCGATGAGTCGACGCGGTCGGGGGCGAGCGTGCCCGACCTGTTCCTTTGCTGCGGCACCGAGGACCACCTGTTCCCGGACAACCTCGCCTTTCGCGACACCGCCGAACGGCTCGGCGTCCCGCTGACCGTGGAGTTCGGTCCCGGCGAGCACGAGTGGGGCTACTGGGACCGGATGATCCAGGACGTGCTGCGCTGGCTGCCGCTGGCGAGACGGTGACCTGACCCGTTTAGAGCAGCTCGGCTGCGTCCTGGCCGAGGTCGGCGAGGCCGAGCGAGAACGCGGCAACCAGCCCGGCCCGCGCAGCCCAGGGGATGGCCGGGTGGCCGACAGCGATCGCCCCGCGTGGTGTCCGGCGCAGCGCCTCGCGACCGACCCACAGGAGCACCAGCACGGCGAGCAGGGGAAGCAGCGGGAAGAACACGACCCACAGGGCCAGGGCTGCGGTGGCGCGTGCCGTCGGGGCACGGGCGAACCACCCGTCCTCGCTCAGCATCCGCTCGGCGACCAGCGTGAGCAGTCCGGCGTACACCCCGGGGATCGCGACGAACACGGCGATCGCGAGCCACGCCGGGGCGAGCAGGTCGAAGTCGACCCCGCCCGTGTGCACGATGCCGGCGCCCACCACGACCGCCGGCCCGACGGCGACGGACAGGACCTGGAACCAGCGCGGCCCCACCATCAGGCAGCGGACGACGGCATAGACCGCAGCACCGACGAGGCCGAACCCCAGTCCGACGATCAGCAGATTCACGGTGGCGGGCACGGTGAACTGCCCCATGCGGAAGCCGTCGTCGCTCGTGATACCGGTGACGTCGGGGTTCAGCCGCGCCAGCAGCATCATCGCCAGGCGTCCTCCGACACCGCCCACGAGAAGGCCCAAGACCGCCCCGGCGGTGGTGATCGCGGCAAGGCGTCGGGCTGCCGACTCGGCTGAGGAGCGCCAGCCGGCCGACGGCGTGTCAACCCGGATCGTCTCCATTTCCACCTCCGATCACATCAGCGACGTCTGCGCGCCTTCAGGACTGCGTCGTGGACAGCGACCTGGCGGCCCTCGGGGTCGTCGGCTGTGCGTTCTCGCGCCTCGGCTGTGACGACCTCCCACTCCTCTGCATCGAGGGTGTGGGCGACCTCCTCCGCGGTGAAGTACACGTCGGGGTTGTCGGGGCGCGGCATGGTCGTCGCCATGTCCAGTGGGTGATGACCGACGACAAGCAGCACCCCGCCCGCGTTCACCGCTGTGGTGAGTCGGGCGAGCAGGGGTTGGAGTTGCGCGCTCGGCAGGTGCATGAACTGAGACGAGACGAGGTCGAATGCGCGCGGCGGTGGCGTCCACGACGTCAGGTCGGTGTGCAGCCACTCGATCCGTACGGCGGCATCCGGCGCCACCGACTCCGCGTGGGCGGCCGCCCGGGAGAGAGCGGTCTTCGAGAAGTCCACCGCCGTCACTCGCCATCCCCGCTCGGCAAGCCAGATGGCGTCGGCGCCTTCACCGCAGCCGACGTCGAGGGCATTGCCAGCCGGCAGCTCGGAGACCTCGTCGACGAGCTGAGGGTTGGGTCGGCCGCTCCAGATCGCGCCGTGCGACCCGGCTGACCGGTAGCGTTCCTCCCACGCCTGCTCGTCGAAGAGGCTCATCTCCAACCGCACGTTAGCGGAGCAGGGTCCCGGTGGCGCGCTTGGACCGGGCGCCCGCTCCCGCCTCGCCGGAAACCTTCGGCATCACCGGGAAGGCCTCGCTCTGAAACTTGCTGAGTCCGGGGTCGTGGTTCATCAGGACCACGTCGGACAGTTCGCGCATGCGTTCCAGCGAGTCGAGGGCCTGTTCCGCCGACGTGAGGCCGCCTGGGGGGGTCGGGATCGTGAAGTTCTCCATCACGCACGCCGCGTCACCCGCGATGCATAGGACGCCCTGTGCGGTGTTCACCAGCACCGACTGGTGTCCGCGGGAGTGTCCTGGGGTCTGGATCAACCGGATGCCGGGGCGTACCTGGTGGTGGTCGTTCGCCACCAGGACGTAGTTCTGGAAGGTCACGGCGTCGTCCGTCCAGGGGAAGTCGTAGAGCCAGCGCTGGGTGGCGATCGGATCCTGTGCGTACTCCCATTCGACCGCGGAGACGTAGAACTGCGCGTCCGGGAGCAGCAGGTTGTTCTCGGCGTGGTCGTAGTGCAGGTGGGAGTTGATGACCACGTCGATGTCGGAGAGCCGCCAGCCGATCCCGGCGAGCGCGGCGGGCAGTGTCTCGTCGGCCTCGCGTCGGTGCGGGACGTACCTGTCCCAGTCGGTCGGCTCGCCGAAGCCCGTGTCGACGAGCATCCGTACGCCGTCACCCTCGACGGCGGCACCCCAGACCGGGACGTCCATGGACACCCCCGGGTCGACGCCGTAGGTCATGCCGGACTTGTCGACCGTGATCGTCCCCAGCCGCAGTGCCGTGACGGTGTAGACGGGTAGCGGCATGGTTCTTCTCCGATGGTTGCGAAACCGATTGCTGAGGCTATCGCGTCGCGGGGTCCGGCACCAGATACGCTGCGAGCCCACACCGGAGCGCTACATGGCGCCGTGGTGTCGTTCGCCCGGCCGGACCGAGGGGAGAAGTGTGTCGACGATCTACGACGTCGCGCGGCTGGCTGACGTGTCGCCGGCAACGGTTTCCCGCGTGCTGAACGACCGCAGCGACGTCAACCCGGAGATGGCCAGACGGGTCCGGGCATCAGTCGAGATGCTCGGTTACCGGCCCAACAGCGTCGCTCGGAACCTGCGACGGCGAGTGGCCTCCGTCTGGGCGCTGATCATCTCCGATATCGAGAACCCGCACTTCACCGCACTGGTGCGCGGCGTCGAGGACGTCGCAAGCAGCAACGGCTACTCGGTCGTCCTGTGCAACTCCGACGAGGAGCTGGGGAAGGAGCGCTCCTACATCGACGTCGCCCTCGCCGAGCGGATGGCAGGTGTGGTGATCTCGCCCTCCTCCGACCGGGACAGCGCGGTCGGCCCGCTCCTCGACGCCGGGGTCCCGGTCGTCACGATCGACCGGCGGTTGCGCAACTCACCGGTGGATTCCGTTGTGGTTACTAACAAAAAGGGCGCTCAGGAGGCCACCCGCCATCTGCTCGATGGCGGCTATCGCCGCGTCGCGTGCATTACTGGGCCTACGCGAACGACCACGGCATCTCAGCGACTCGCGGGATACCGCGCCGCCCTCAGCGAGGCCGGACTCTCGCACGACCCGAGCCTCGTCGTGGTGGCGGACTACAAGGAGGCCGGCGGCGCCGAGGCCGCGCGAACACTCCTGGCCCTGCCCGAACCCCCCGACGCCTTGTTCGTCGCCAACAGCCTGATGACCATGGGTGCTCTCGGCTGGCTCACCGAGGCGGGTGTGTCGATCCCGGACCAGGTCGGGCTCGTCGGCTTCGACGACCTTCCGTGGTCCCGGTTGGTGCATCCCCGGCTCACGGCAGTGGCTCAGCCGACGTACCACCTGGGGCGTACCGCGGCTCAGATGCTGGTCGAGCGGGCGGTGGACCCGGGCTCATCCGTCCGCAGCGTCACGCTGCCCACCAGCCTGGTCGTCCGCGACAGCTCGCGTCGTTGACCTTCAGCTTCATTTCGTTCACCTCGTTGACACATTCCGGCTCTGGGTCTACCTTCCAGAAATCGATTGCTGAGCATCGGACGACCGGTCCGGTTGCCGCCCCCGAACGAAGGTTGTGACCATGAAGCGCTCCGCACCGGCCGTGGCCGTGCTCGCTCTCGCCCTCGCGCTCACGGCGTGCGGTGGCTCGACGGGGAAGTCCTCGGGGTCCGCCTCCGGGTCCGGGTCGAAGGTTCTCGGCATCGTCACGATCACTGCGACTGACTCCAACAACGCGAAGGTCATCAAGGGCGCGAAGGCGGCGGCGGTGGCCGCGGGCTGGAGCGTCAAGGTCGTCGACGCGCAGGGCAACGCCGACCAGGCCAACTCGGCGATCCGCACGTTCGCCACCCAGAAGGTCGGCATGATCTTCGACCTGGTCTTCCCGGTGACCTCCCTGGGTGCCGGCCTGGCCGCGGCGCGGGCGGCGAAAATCCCGGTCGCGACCTGGGGCGGCGGGTCCGGCGACGGGGTCGTGATGACCACCGGGAACGGCGCGCCGTTCGCGGAGCCGTCGGTGGAGGCGCTGCTGGCGGCGATCGGCGACTCGGGAAAGGTGCTCGCCCTGACCTACCGCACGGGTCAGGTGTGCCGCGACCGCGAGGGCATCCTCGACAAGGCGCTGGCTTCGAAGCCGGGTATCAAGGTCACCAAGAACGAGGTCAACATCCCCGGTTTCCTCCAGGACGGCGCGAAGTACGCGAACGCCTGGCTCGCCAAGAATCCGAAGGGCTCCGGCAAGCTGGCTATCTGGGGCTGCTGGGAGGACCCGACACTGGGCGCCATCTCCGCGCTCAAGCAGCAGAAGCGCACCGATGTGCTGACCTACGGCATTAACGGCAGCTCTCAGGCGGTCAAGGCGGTCAAGGACGGCGACCTCACGGCCACCGTGTGGGAGGACGGCCAGAAGGAGGGCGCCACCATGTTCACCACGACGCTCGAGGCGCTCAAGGCTGGCGGCTCGTGGACCCCCAAGACGGTCGATGTCGCCGGCGTCCTGGTCTCGACCGACTCCGTCACCCAGTTCCTGTCTGAGCACCCCGATGCCATCAGCTGACACGGCCCCGCCCCTGGTCAGCGTCAAGGGGCTGAGCAAGCACTTCGACGGCGTCCGGGCCCTGGCCGGTGTCGACCTCGATCTGCGGCCCGGCGAGGTGCATGGGCTGGTGGGCGCGAACGGCGCCGGCAAGTCCACGTTGATTCGCTGCCTGGCCGGTCTCACGAGCCCGGACGCGGGCACGATCGAGGTGGATGGGCAGCAGGTCAGCCTGGAGACGCCGAAGGCGGCTGGAGACCTCGGGCTCGCGTTCATCCACCAGGAGCTCAACCTGGTGCCGCACTTCGACGCGATCGCGAACATGCTGCTGGGACGTCCAAAGCCCAGTCGGCTCGGCCTCGTCGACTGGGGCAGGGCCCGTCGGCCGGCCGTCGAGGCCGGTCGACGCCTCGGGGTCACCTTTCCCCTGGACCGGCGGGTCGAGGAGCTCAGCGTCGCACAGCGGTGGATGGTGTCCATCGGCCGGGCGCTGGTCGCCAACGCCAGGGTCATCGCGATGGACGAGCCGACAGCCTCACTGTCGGGGGCCGAATGTGACCGGCTCTTCGAGGTCGTGCGTGACCTGGCGGCCTCGGGCGTCGCCGTGCTCTACGTGTCCCACCGTCTCGACGAGGTCCTCGACCTCTGCGACACGGTTAGCGTCTTTCGTGACGGCCGCCTGACCCGGAGGGTCTCGCGCGGCGAGCTCGAGAAGTCCGGCCTGATTCGCGAGATCGTGGGTCGTGAACTGGCTCCGCATGAGCCGGAGGTGGAGAGCGCGGCCGCGCCGGCTCGCGAGGTGCCGGTGCTCGAGGCGCGCGGACTAAGCCGCGGTCTCGTGCAGGACGTGTCGTTTGTGCTGCGCCGCGGCGAGGTGCTCGGCCTCGGCGGCCTGGTGGGTGCCGGCCGCACCGAGCTAGCCCGGCTGCTCTGCGGTGTCGACCGGCCGACGAGTGGCAGCATCCGGCTCGCAGGCACCGAGGTGGTCCTCCCCAACGTGGCCGCCGCGGTGAGCCGCGGCATCGGGCTGGTTCCCGAGGAGCGCAGGTCGCAGGGTCTCGTCCTCCACCGTTCGGTCGCGTTCAACATCAACATCGCGGACCAGCGGCCGCTGCGGCTCGTGCCGTGGCTGCCTCTGCTGCATATGGGCCGGGCGCGTGCCCGAGCCGTCGAGCTCAGCCAGCGGCTCGGCATCAAGACCTCGAACGTGGACCAGCCGGTGAGCGCGCTTTCGGGCGGAAACCAGCAGAAGGTGCTGATCGCCCGGTGGCTTACTCGTGAGCGCTCGGTGCTAGTCCTGGACGAGTTGTCCCGTGGTGTCGACATCGGCGCCCGGGGCGAGATCCACGCGATCATCCGCGAGCTGGCGCGCTCCGGCACCGGTGTCATCGCGATCTCGTCCGACGTCGAGGAATTGGTCGCGCTGTGCGACCGGGTCGTCGTGATGGCGGAGGGACGGGTCACCGGCGAGCTCGAGGGAGCAGAGCTCACCGAGGAAGCCGTCGTGGCCCTCAGCTATGCCCACGCCCGTCCGAACCAGGAGGTCTCCGCATGAGCAGCACCAACGTGGCGCCGTCGCCGGGCACGGCCTCGGCCGGCTCCCTCGAAAAGGAGGACTCGACGGGCCGCAGGTGGCGGCGGTTCCTCCAGCTGCTGTCCCGATACGGGACGCTGACCGGCCTGCTGATCATGGTGGTGATCTTCTCGATCGCGGCCCCGGACTCGTTCCTGACCACGACCAACGTCATCAACATCCTCAACCAGTCAGCGTTGACCGCGCTGATCGCGGGCGGTTTGACGATGGCGCTCGTGGTTGGCGAGTTCGACCTCAGCATCGGCTACTTGGCCAGCCTCGCCGGCGTCCTCGTCACCGGACTCATCGTGCGCCAGGGGTTCCCGATCTGGTTTGCCGTGCTGGTTGTGCTCGCCGTCGGAGCCGTCATCGGCGCGATCAACGGCGCTCTGGTCACCAAGGCACGGGTGAATGCCGTGATCGCCACTCTCGGGGTGGGGACGATCCTCATCGGGCTCGGCTTCGGCTACACCTCAGGGGCGCCCATCAGCAGCGGGGTCCCCGACGGGTTCCTCCGGCTTTCCCTCGGCGAGCTGTTCGGTCTGCCCAACCCGATCTGGATCATGGCAGGAGTCTTGGCGCTGCTCTGGGTCGTGCTCAACCGCACCGATCTGGGTCAGCGGATCCAGGCGGTCGGTGGCAACATCGAGGCGGCTCGCCTGTCGGGGATCCCGGTTGACCGGATCAAGATCATCGCTTTCGTGACCACCGGCGTCTGTGCGGCCCTGACCGGCGTCCTGCTGGCTTCGCTGCTGGGCAGCGGGACCGCGAGTGCGGCCGACAGCTACCTGCTCGACGCGTTCGCCGCCGTCTTCCTCGGCTCGGCGACCTTGCGCGACGGCGAGTTCCACATCCTCGGCACCCTGATCGGCGTCATCATCATCAACACCGGCTTCAACGGGCTCAGCATCTTCGGCGCCGATACGTTTTACCAATACGTCTTCAAGGGCGGCATCCTGGTCCTCGCCGTCGCGCTGTCGACCGTCGCGCGCAGATACTCGAGGGCTTGACACCCTGCGCTTCCCACTGCTCCATCCCGGCATCCCCGAGGCGCTGGCCGGCGCGAGGTACGGGTCACGGGTGCTGCTCGGTAAGGGCAACTGGGCAACGGCTGGAGCGGGTGACGAGAATCGAACTCGCACTGTCAGCTTGGGAAGCTGATGTTCTGCCATTGAACTACACCCGCGAATGAACGCCCGGACATCCTACAGACGGGCGAGTAGCGGCGTCACGCGTCGATCCGGGCGCTCGGATGGCGGTTCGCCGGGCCTCGCGTAACCTGGCCGAGACCGCTTTCGCCTCCCTGCCGGAGCATCCCGAACGCCGATGAACGTGCCATGACCACCGGCAGTGGCGCCTTCCTGGGGATCGACCTCGGAACGAGCAGTTTGAAGGTCGCTGTTCTCCGGGACGACGGGACGGTGCTCGCCGAGAGCGAGTCGGGCTACCAGGTGAGCGCGGTCCACCCGGGTTGGGCAGAGACAGACCCAGCCGACTGGTGGACGGCACTGACCGAATCGGTAACCGCCATCTCATCAGTGCTGTGCAGTACTCGCATTCTCGGCATCGGGCTGGCCGGGCAGATGCACGGCGTCGCCCTGTGTGACGGGTCCGGCAACCCTCTGCGCCCCGCGGTTCTGTGGCCCGATCGGCGCGCCGACGCCGACCTCTCGCGGTGGCTGGACCTGCCGGCAACCGACCGGGCCCGGCTGGCGAACCCGATCGTCCCCGGCATGTACGGCCCCGCCCTCGCGTGGCTGGCCGCGCACGAGCCATCCGTCACGGATGCCGCGGAGACGGCGCTCCTTCCCAAGGACGTGATCCGCGCAGGGCTCACCGGATCGGTGGCCACGGACCGCACCGACGCATCCGCCTCATTGCTGTGGGACGTGCTCGAGGACGACTGGGCACGTCAGGTGGCGCGGCGTACGGGCATCCCTGAGCGACTGCTGCCGGACGTGGTCCCACCTGACACGGTCATGGGCACGACGTCGTGGCTGGCGAAGGTCATCGACGGGGGTCCGGCCGACGTGCCGGTGATCGCCGGCGCCGGCGACACCCCCGCCGCGTTGCTCGCCGGCGGCGGAGGGGTCGGGCTGCAGGTCAACCTCGGGACGGGTGCACAGGTGCTGCTGCCGTCGGTGGTCGCCCGTGCCGTCGAGAATCCCGTCACCCATGTCTACGGCGACGCGGACGGTGGCTGGTACGCGATGGCCGCGGTCCAGAACGCGGGACTCGCGGTCGAGTGGGCCCGGTCGCTGCTCGGGCTGGACTGGAAGGAGCTGGTGGCGATCCTCGACAACCCCGCTCCGGGCCAGCGGACGATCACGGTCCTGCCCTTCCTCACTGGGGAGCGCGGCGGTCTTGCGCAGCCTGGCAGTCGCGGCGCCTGGGTCGGTCTCGACCAGCGAACGACACGGGAGGACCTGGCCCGTGCAGCGCTCGAGGCGATGGCCTTCACGGTTCGCCGGGCCATCGAGCTGCTCCCGGATGCCGCGACGTCAGCCGCGACCTACATCCGCCTCACCGGCGGCGGCGGTCGCGAACACAGCGTGCAGCAGCTGGTTGCAAACACCCTGGGGCTCCCCGTGCAGCGCGTCGAGATCAGGAGCGCGTCGGCGACGGGCGCCGCCATGTTGGCCGCGCGTGGAGTCGGTTCCGTGCTAGAACCGGCGCGAAGGCAAGGACCCATGATCGACCCGAAGGTCACGGACGGACTCGACGAGGCCTACCGGCTGTGGCTGAGTCGCATCGCGGTTGCCGACGCCTGATCGCCAAGGGACGGAGGTGTCGTGGAAGAGTTCCGGTCGCGCGGAGCACCGCTGGAGTACTGGTTCATCAAGGTGCGCAGCGGCGACCTCGCCTTCCTCGTGGACTGGATCATCCGTCGTGGCAGCGGCGAGGCCGAGGTGCGGGTCAGCCTGTTCGTTCGCGGGACCGGTCGGGTGCTGCGCACCGGGGCAGGCGCGTGGGGGGACAGCGACGGCGCCGTTCGCGTCAACGGCTGCACCTTGACGCCAGGTTCGGCCAGCGGGGAGGTCGACGACGTCCGCTGGGACCTCACCTGTGACCCGGGCGAGACGAGACTCGACCCGGTGCCCCTGCCGGCCAAGCTGCTGCACCCGTTCGACCTCGAGCTCGCCGGGCGACCCCGGGCCCGGTTCACCGGCAGCATCGAGGTCGCGGGCGAGACGTTCACCCTCGCCGGCGCCCGCGGGACGCTGAACCACTACTGGGGCCGGCGGCTGCCGGACTCGTGGGTCTGGGTGTCCGCCGACGGGCTCGGCGACGGGGACGGGGTGGTGGAGGCCGCGCTCATCCGGACCCGCCTCTGGGGCCTCGGCAGGTGCACGCTGCTCGGTGGCTACGCCATGGTCGACGGCGGCAGCCGGACGACGCAGATCCTGGCCCCGACCTACGGCCACCTCGCCGTCGAGGGCTCCCAGGAGTCGTTCGCGATCAAGGCGTGGACCCGCGGCCGGCAGGTGACGCTGACGGCGACCGCGCCTTCCTCGGCGTACAACGACCTCGGTGACGGCATCCGGCAGACCCTGATCGGCGATGTCACCGTCGACGGCTGGGGATCCTCCACCGGGTACGCCGGGCTGGAGTACCGCGGCGACTTCCTGAGGCCCCGGTAGGGTCTCCCCGTGCTTCTCTCAGACGGGGACATTCGCAAGGAGATCGCCTCCGGCCGGGTCTCGATCGATCCCTACGACCCGTCGATGGTGCAGCCCTCGAGCATCGACGTGCGGATCGACCGCTACTTCCGGGTGTTCGAGAACCACCGCTACCCGCACATCGACCCGATGGTCGAGCAGGCCGAGTTGACCCGGCTGGTCGAGCCCGACGGCGAGGAGCCGTTCATCCTGCACCCGGGCGAGTTCGCCCTGGCCTCGACGTACGAGGTCGTGAGCCTGCCCGACGACGTGGCTGCGCGCCTCGAGGGCAAGTCCAGCCTGGGCCGGCTGGGCTTGCTCACCCACTCGACCGCCGGCTTCATCGACGCCGGCTTCACCGGGCACGTCACCCTCGAGCTCTCCAACGTGGCGACGCTGCCGATCAAGCTGTGGCCCGGGATGAAGATCGGTCAGCTCTGCTTCTTCCGGCTCTCGTCGCCGGCCGAGACGCCGTACGGCTCGAGCGCCACCGGCTCGCGCTACCAGGGCCAGCGCGGGCCGACTCCGTCCCGCTCGTTCCAGAACTTCCATCGCACCCGGATTTGACGAAACAGTGGCAGGACTCCTGGCTTTTCTGTGATCCTTTTCGTGCGCCCGGGTCCGGCGGCAGCCACCGGCAGGCCGCATGCGGAGAGGTGGTGGCCGGATGGACACAGGTGGACGTTGGCGGGCCGCCTCCGCTTTCATCGACGACGGCACCGGGGTCGGCACGCTCTGCATTCACGCCCTCGATGACGACGGCCTGCCCCTGTGCCGGGATGTGAAGGTGGAAGATCTCACCGCGACGCCGCGTCCGTGGGACGACTGGCTCTCGTCGATGAAGTGCAAGCCCTGCGAGGCGATCACGAACGCGTGATCCCCTTCCCCGCCGCAGCGGGACTAGGCGCTCTGCGGCGGGGCGACCTTCCGGCGCGGGGCCGGAGCTACTTGTTCGTGGTCGTCTTCACCTTGAAGTCGTCGAAGGTCGCAATCGCTCCCTGCCCGAAGGCTCGCTCAGTGAGGGGGACAGAAACGCTGAGCTCGGGCGCCTCCGGGTGCTGGAACGGGAAGGCGTCGAGCAGGCTGAACAGGCCGTGCCCGATTGCGAGTGAGTTGATCTTCGATCCGAGTTCCTCCCCGGCGCCGAGCGACGGGTACGTCCCCGTGTAGGGAACGCCCTGGACGTCCAGGGGTACCCCAACGTGTGCAACGTGCGCGACGAGCGCGTCATCGAGGAAGTAGTCGGCGGCGGATCCGCTGGCGTTGCGGGAGAACCGGATCGAGACCCGGTGCGGGACACCCGGCGCGGCTGGGACCTCGCGGATGATCTGCGTGTACATCTTCGACCGGCCGACGTAGTCCGGAGACGAGGTGTCCGTCGTGTTTCCGGTGACGTTGCTCGGCAACCGCTCGATGAGTGCGAAGGCCGTGTTGCCCGCCACGAACCAGTCGAAGAGCTGGCCGGTTCCGAAGTCGACGACGTTCATCACTGCGCCCGCCTGCTGCCCTTCCAATGTCGGTTGGGCGTACGGCGCACCGCTCTGCGTGTACGTGCCGTGGATGATGCGGCCCGGCACCGTGCCCGGCGTCGCGGCCTTGATGGTCGAGGAGATCTCGACCGCGCCGTCGGCCGGGACGGGAAATGCCTGCTTGCTGATGCCGATGTACTTCAGGTGGTCGTACACGCTGAAGTCGTACGCCGTCTGGAAGGGCGCGGCCGAAACGTTGAAGGCGTTGCCCGCGAAGTTGCGAGTGTCCGACAGGGCCATCTCACCAAGACCGTAGGGGTTGCTCCACTTGGCGTTGTAGTCAGCCAGCGTGTAGCCCCCTGCCTTCTGGAAACTGTCGTACAGGACGACAGTCGAGCGGGCCTGCTCGCCGGCGGCTGCTTGGCCTGCGCCGGTCTGCACGATGAGCGGGACCGCGACGAGGGTGGCGGCGGTGAGGGCGGACCCCGTCCGCAGGCGCCAGCGGGACAGGGACATCCGGGCCTCCTGGTGCGGACCGCCGGCGGTGGCGGCCGCCCGCGCATCGTGCTCTCGCCCCCGTGCCCCTGCAATGCCTCGAACGGCCTAGTCATCAGGAGCGGCCGCAACGGGCCCCCGCGCTCGGCCGGAGGAAAACCTCCCGATCTCCGGGGGGCATCAGGCTGGACGCGTTCAGGAGCCGAGAGCACGTTGTGAACACGGGGATACTCGCCGTAGTCCAGCGTTCTGGTCCCCGCCACGACTCCAGAGGAGCGGTCCGATGCGACCAGCCTGGAATGTTCTCGCCATCTTCGTCCTCGGCGCCGCAGCCGGCGCCAGCGCCGCCGTCGCGACTGCGTCCTCGCCCGATCCAGGGATTCACCAGCAGGCACTGCTGGAGGCGCGATCGGTGCTGCCCGCGTCGACGTTCCGCGCCGGTTCCCCGGAGACCGGTGCCTTCTTCACATCAACCAACCGGTCGGACACCCGTCTCAACGGCATCACCGCGCCGGACTCGGGTCCGGTCTTCAGCTCGCAACCTGTCCAGGGGTTCAGCGCGGCAGTACCCGCCGGCGACGGTGAGTGGTGGGTCCTGGCGGACAACGGCTACGGCACCCGCGACAACTCGGCGGACTGGCAGCTCGCGCTGTACCGGATGGACCTCGGTCTGGGCACGACCGGCCTCCCGCAGGTCCTGCAGACCATCGTGCTGAGCGACCCGCACGGCTACGTCTCCTGGAGGACGGTCTGCGACCCGACCGTGGGCACCGACTTGCCGCCGTTCACCTTCAACGTGCTCCCGGCAACCAAGCCCGCCGCCTGCGGGACCGACCCGGGCGCCCGCCTGCTCACGGGTTTCGACTTCGACCCCGAGTCGATACAGGTCGCCAAGGACGGGACCTTCTGGATCGGCGACGAGTTCGGCCCCTTCCTCCTGCATGCGGACCGGCAGGGTCGGCTGCTCGAGGCGCCTATCGGGGCACCCGGCATGAAGTCCCCGCAGAACCCGACACTGCAGGTGCAGGCCGGTGAGCAGCCGACGATCGCGCAGAGTCGGGGCTTCGAGAGCCTGGCCATCAACCCCAGTCGGACGATGCTGTACCCGATGGCCGAGGGAGCACTTGCGTCGGACGACCCGCAGGACCTGCGGATCCTGACCTTCGATCTGGGCACCCACCAGTACACCGGGGACTACCGCCGGCTACGCCTGGAGATGCCGGGCGGCAAGGTCAACCTCACCAGCCTGCGCCTCCAGGACGGATCTCTCGCCTACCCCAACGCGACAGCTCCGACGGGAGTCGGCGGACAGTCGGCGCCCGAGCTGACGGCGGTCAACGGCCGGCAGTTCCTGGCGCTTGAGCGCGACGGCGCGGGCGACGGAGTGCCGGCGCCGCGGTTCAAGAAGGTCTTCCTGCTCGACATGCCGCCCCTGCACCACACCGGCGACTACGTCGAGAAGAGCCTGCTCGTCGACCTGATGGCAGTGCCCGACCCGGCGAAGGTCGGCGGTGACGGCGACTTCTTCCGCTTCCCGTTCAACACGATCGAGGCGGTTCACGTCGTGAGTCCGAATGAGGTTCTCGTGACCAATGACAACAACTTCCCGTTCTCCAACGCGAGGGCGCGGAGCAGGATCGACACCCGCACCGCACCGGTGCTGGCACCGGACGACAACGAGTTCATCCTCGTCAAGCTCGGCCAGCAGCTGCTCGTGGACCAGCGCATCCTGGCGCCCTGACCGACAAGTAGTGCGACGGCCACCGTTGAGATCCAGGGGTGGCCGTCGCACTCGTCGTACCGGCTGGTGTTGCGAGGAACGAAGAAGCGCGTACGACGCTTCCGCGGGCTCAAGGGCTCAGCGGACGGCGCGCAGCATCCGCGTCCGGGCCGGGAGTCCTGCCCCCGGGATGCCGACCGGCTGCAGCCGGGTGGACACCCAGACGGGCAGCAGCTCGGCCGCCATCGACTGCGCGAAGTGATGGCCCTGACCAAGACCGCAGCCGAGGTCACGCAGCAGGGCAGCGGTCTCGGGAGTCTCGATGCCCTCGGCGACGACCTCGATGTCCAGGTGCTGGGCGAGACCGGCGACGGCCTTGACGATCGCGGCGTCCCGGCTCGAGTCATGGATCTGGCTGACGAACGAGCGGTCGATCTTCAGCTGCTGGATCGGCAGCTCGGACAGGTGCGTCAGCGACGAGTAGCCGGTGCCGAAGTCGTCGAGCGAGAGACGCACACCGAGCTGGCGCAGGTCGGCGAGCAGACCTAGTGCGCGGTCGGCGTCACTGAGCACGATGCTCTCGGTGATCTCCAGGGTCAGGAGGTGGCTCGGCAGGCCATAGCGCGCGAGCACGTCGGCGACGGCGCTGGGCAGCATCGTGTCGAGCAGCGACCGAGCGGACAGGTTCACCGAGATGCCGATCTCGAGACCGCTCGCCCGCCACTGCGCACAGGCAGCGACCGCGCGGTCCAGGACCAGCTCGGTGAGTGGCACGATGAGTCCGTTGCGCTCGGCCAACGGCAGGAACAGGCTCGGCCGCAGCGTCCCGCGGACCGGGTGGTGCCATCGCACGAGTGCCTCGGCGGACACCAGCTCGCCGGTGACCAGGTCGACTACGGGTTCCACCTCGATGTCGACGTCACCGTCGTTGATGGCCTGGCGCAGCTCGCCCATGAGCGAGAGCAACGACGGGTCGTGTACGTCGATGTCCGCCCGGTAGATGACCCACGCGTCCGGGCCGTTCTTCGCGGCGTACATGGCGATGTCGGCGCGCTTGAGCAGGTCGGACACGCTGTTGCCGTGCTCGGGGGCCATCGCGATGCCGGCCGAGCCGGACAGGTGCAGGCGCTCCTGCCCCATGGCGAACGGCGTCTCGAGGACGTCCAGCAGCAGTCTGGCCACGACGGCCGGCTCGTCGACGTTGCTCGGGCGCATCAGGACGGCGAACTCGTCACCGCCGAGGCGGGCGACCGTGACACCGTGCGGCGCGGCCTCGGCGAACCGCCGCGCGACCTCACGGATCAGGTCGTCGCCCACGTGGTGGCCGAGTGTGTCGTTCACGGCCTTGAAGCCGTTCAGGTCGATGATCATGATAGCGACGTGGCCGCGCTGGGTCCGCGCCTCGGCCAGTGCGGTGATCGCCTCGGCCGCGAGCTGGGCCCGGTTCGGCAGCCCGGTGAGGGCGTCGTGCAGGGCGTCGTGGCGCAGGCGGCCGATGAGCATCTCGTTGTGCAACGCAACGGACGCGTGGTTGGCGATGGTCTGCAGCAGCTGGACGTCACCGGTCGAGAAGCCGCGGACCTCGCCGAGACGGTCGTGGACGGCGAGCGCACCCACCGTCTGTCCGTCGTACCGCAGCGGGGCGAGGACCGCCTCGCTGGCCTGGCGTGACTGCAGGTACGCCGCGCCGAAGGCGTCGTCGGGGCGCAGGAGCACCGCCTCACCGCGGGCGAGCAGGCCGCGCACGAGCAGGCCGGTGCCGACGGCGTCGAGGTCGTCGAGTGCTTCGACGGTCGCCCCGTCGAAGCGCCAGAGGGTGATCGGTCCTTCGCCGAACCGCAGCACCTCGGCGGTCTCACCCCGGAGCAGCTCACGGGCTTGATGCAGGATCGAGGGGAGGACCTCGTCGGACTCCGGGGCGACGCTGAGCTCGCGACTGAACCGGAACAGCCGTTCCAGGCTGCTGTGCCGTTCGGCGAGGGAGGCGTAGGCGCGGTAGCCGAGCATGAGTACGCCGCCGGCCGCGAGCAGCGGGATGGCGGCGAGCGGACCGAGGCGCAGGGTCAGCACGGGGACGAGGCCCAGCAGGGCGCTCGCGGCGGCGATCCCGATCCCCGACACGGTGCTGCGGAGGCTGCCCATCGGGGACGCCCCGTCGTACCACCGGATGATGAGGTTGAGGACGAGCAGGTCGATGGCCATCGCCGCAGCAGCGGCGGCGATCGCGCCGGTCCACTCACGGGGCCCGTCGGCGGTGCTCGCCCCTCCGATCGCGCGGAACAGGGTGAGAGCGACGGCGGTGTCGGTGAAGACGAGGGCGATGTTGACGCCGGACTTGAGCAGGGTCTGGCGGCGGTGGAGGAGCATCACGAGCGCGGGCCCGACGACGCGGGCGATGAGCAGGTCTTCGGGGAGTGCGTAGAAGAGAGCCAGCACCAGGGGGATCTCGCTGATCGAGATGCTCTGGGCCTCGCGGCCGACCTGGATGTGGAAGACCCAGATCTCGGTCGCGGCGAACATCAGTGCAAGCAGCCACCACGGGATGCGCAGGTCGACCGGCGGTTCAGGCGGGTAGAGCTGGAGAGCTGTCCAGAGGACCGTGCCGACGATGGCGAGCACCGCCACGAGCGCGAGTACGCGTCTGGTCGGCCTCGGCGCACGACGTGCTCGTGCCGGCGGGGCGCTGAGGGCTCCTG
>JAVEDB010000165.1 GCA_030841185.1 Actinomycetota bacterium | reverse complement strand
GTACGGCGCGGCGAAGGCCGACCAGGCCCACCAGGTGCGCCTGCTCGCGGCGGAGCTCGGCGAGTCGGGCATCCGCGTCAACGGCGTCAACCCCGACGGCGTCGTACGCGGGTCGGGCATCTTCGCCAGCGGCTGGGGAGCGAAGCGGGCGGCGGTCTACGGCGTACCGGAGGAGGAGCTCGGCGCCTACTATGCGCAGCGGACGCTGCTCAAGCGCGAGGTGCTACCCGAGCACGTGGCCAACGCTGTCTTCGTGCTCACCGGCGGCGACCTCTCGCACACCACCGGACTGCACATCCCGGTGGACGCCGGCGTCGCGGCCGCCTTCCTGCGCTGACTCGAGCCATGTCACGCACCGTCAACCTCGCCGCCGCGGACCTCGGCGCGTCCAGCGGCCGGGTGATGCTGGGGCGCCTCGGTGCCGGCGCCCTGGAGCTTACCGAGGTGAACCGGTTCGCCAACCGGCCGGTGCGCGTGAACGGCACGCTGCACTGGGACATCCTCGACCTGTACGCCGGGGTGCTGGACGGTCTGCGCGCGGCCGGCCGGGGGGTGGACCGGCTCGATGGCGTGGGGGTCGACTCGTGGGCGGTCGACTACGGGCTGCTGGACGCGTCGGGCGCCCTGTTGGGGAACCCGGTGCACTACCGCGACAGCCGGACCGACGGCGTCATGGACCGGGTGGTGGCCGCCGCCGGGGCGGCCGAGCTCTACCGGGTCTCGGGCCTGCAGTTCCTGGCGATCAACACGATCTTCCAGCTGGCGGCCGCGCAGGGCGATCCGCAGTTCGCTGCCGCGCGACGGCTGCTGCTGCTGCCCGACCTGCTTGGCTACTGGCTCACCGGCCAGCAGGCGGCCGAGATGACGAACGCGTCGACAACGGGCCTCCTCGACGTCACGACGCGGACCTGGTCCGAGGACATGATGCGGCTCGTGTCGCTGCCGGCCGGCCTGCTGCCACCGCTGGTCGAGCCGGGGTCGCGTATCGGTGAGCTGCTGGCGGACGTGCTGGTGAGCACCGGACTCTCGGGGCCGGTGCCGGTGCTGGCCGTCGGTTCCCACGACACCGCATCGGCGGTGGTCGGGGTTCCGGCGACGAGTGAGCGGTTCGCCTACATCTCCTGCGGCACCTGGTCGCTCGTCGGGCTCGAGCTCGACAAGCCGGTCCTGTCCGACGAGAGCATGGCGGCGAACTTCACCAACGAGCTGGGCGTCGACGGCACCGTCCGCTACCTGCGCAACGTGATGGGACTGTGGCTGCTCCAGGAGTCCGTGCGCACCTGGAACGCGGCCGGACTGCCCGCTGACCTGGACACGTTGCTGCACGACGCCGGGCAGGTGCCGGCCTTCACGACCGTGATTGCGGTCGACGACCCGGTCTTCCTGCCGCCGGGGGACATGCCGGCACGCATCGCCGACCACGCGCGGCGCACCGGCCAGACACCGCCGCAGAGCCAGGCGGAGACGGTCCGCGCCATCGTGGACAGCCTGGCGCTGGGCCACCGAGCCGCGCTACAGGACGCGCAGCGGCTCTCCGGTCACGACGTGGACGTGGTCCACCTCATCGGCGGCGGCTCGCGCAACGAGCTGCTGTGCCAGCTCACGGCCGACGCGTGCGGGCTGCCCGTCGAGGCCGGTCCGGTGGAGGCTTCGGCGCTGGGGAACATCCTCGTGCAGGCCCGCGCGGTCGGCGCCGGAGCCGGCGACCTGGCAGGGATGCGCGCACTGGTGCGAGCCACGCAGGTCATCCGGCGGTACGAGCCGTCCGGCCGCACCGCCGACTGGGCGGCCGCCGCTGCCCGCATCGATCGACCGACAAGCAGGGAGCCGGCATGAACCCGCTCGGAGTACACGCCCTGGTCTGGGTCGGCGACTGGTCCGACAAATCGGCCCAGTTCGCCATCGAGTCCACCAAGGAGGTGGGATTCGACCTGATCGAGCTGGCACTGCTCGACCCGTCGGCCACCGACATCGCCATGACCAAGCAGCTGCTCGACGACAACGGCCTCGGCGTGACGGCATCGCTCGGGCTCGACGACGACGCCGACGTGTCGAGCGAAGACCCCGCGGTCGTCGCGCGCGGCCGGGATCGCCTCGCCGCGGCCCTGGAAGTGGCGCACGGCATCGGCGCGACGCACCTGTGCGGCGTGCTCTACTCCGCGCTGCGCAAGTACCCCCACCCGGCCAGTGAGCTGTCCCGCCAGAACAGCGTGGCAGCGATGGCCTGGCTCGCCGAGCAGTGCTCCGCCGCCGGGGTGAAGCTGTCCCTGGAGGTGGTGAACCGCTACGAGACCAACATCGCGAACACGGCCGAGGAGATGCTGGACTTCATCGACCAGACGGGGGCGGACATCGGCGTACACCTCGACAGCTATCACATGAACATCGAGGAGAACGGTCTCGTCGAGCCGGTGCAGCAGACGGGATCCCGGCTGGGCTACGTGCACATCGGCGAGTCGCACCGCGGCTACCTCGGGACCGGCAACGTGGACTTCGACTCCCTCTTCGGCGCGATCCGGGACAGCGACTATGACGGACCGGTGACGTTCGAGAGCTTCTCGTCGGCCGTCGTGCACCCGAGCCTGAGCAACACGCTCGCGGTGTGGCGCAACCTGTGGGAGGACGGCCGCGACCTGGCCACGCACGCGCACGCGTTCATGGCCGAGCGGCTGGCCCCTCGGTGACGACCCGCCGGGTCTGCTTCACCCTGCAGGTCGACCCGGCCCGGCTGGAGGACTACCGCGCGCGGCACGCCGAGGTCTGGCCCGAGATGCGCGCAGCCCTCTCCGAGGCCGGCTGGCAGGACTACTCGCTGTTCCTGCGCGAGGACGGCCTGCTTGTCGGCTACCTGGTCACGGAGGACTTCGAGGCGGCCCGCTCGGCCATGGAGGCCACCGACGTCAACCGGCGGTGGCAGGCGGAGATGGCCCCGTTCTTCGACGGGCTGGACGGCGGCCGGCCGGACAGCGCGATGCAGCCCCTCCAGGAGGTCTTCCACCTTGACTGATCCACTCCGATGAGTTTCTGTCGGAGGTGGGGTCTTGAGTGAGGCTGACATCAACCCCGGCCTCGCCGGCGGACGTAAGGAGTGGGTCATGGGACATCCGGTCGTGCACTTCGAGGTCATCGGGACTGACGGCGACAAGCTCAAGGACTACTACTCCCAGCTCTTCGAGTGGGACATCGACAGCAGCAACGAGATGAAGTACGGCTCGATCGCCCGCGAGAGCAACCTGAGCTCCGACGGCGTCGGGATCGGCGGCGGCATCGCCCAGGGACCTGAGGGATACGCCGGCCACGTGACGTTCTACGTTGCGGTGCCCGACGTCGAGGCATCCCTCGCCAAGGCCGAGAGCCTGGGTGGGAAGCGGATCTTCGGCCCCGACGCGATCATGGACGGGATGATGACCCTGGGGCAGTTCAGCGACCCAGAGGGGCACGTCATCGGCCTGATCCAGGACAGATAGCGTGTCGGCTGGCGTCGACACAGAGGAGCACCGGGGATGACTGAGCTTGCGGCTCGGAGCGGGGCGGACAGCGACCTCGTGGGCACCGAGGTCGCTGACCTCGACGTCCAGCTGGAGCAGCACCGGCTCGAGCTCAACGCCTACTGCTACCGGATGCTCGGGTCGGCCTTCGAAGCCGAGGACGCCGTGCAGGACACGATGGTCCGGGCCTGGCGCAACTACGACAAGTTCGAGGGTCGCTCCTCGTTGCGGTCGTGGCTCTACCGGATCGCCACCAACGTCTGCTTCGACCTGCTCAACGGTCGGCAGCGTCGGGCCCGGCCGATGGACCTCGGGCCCGCGTCCTCGGCCGACTCGACGCTGGGGCCACCGCTGGGCGAGGTCACCTGGATCGAACCGATTCCGGACGGCCGGGTCCTCCCGACCCAGGGTGACCCGGCCGAGCTGGCCGAGCTGCGGGAGACGGTCCGACTGGCGTTCGTGGCCGCGCTGCAGCACCTGCCGCCCCGGCAGCGCGCGGTGCTGATCCTGCGCGAGGTGCTCCAGTGGAAGGCTGCCGAGGTCGCCGAGCTGCTCGGCACCACGGTCGCCTCGGTCAACAGCGCGCTGCAGCGCGCCCGGGCGACGTTGGGCGAGCAGGCGTCGACCGAGGACACCGCGCCCGAGGCGCTGGACGACGAGCACCGGGCGCTCCTCGAGCGCTACGTGAAGGCGTTCGAGAGCTATGACATGGACTCGCTGACGTCGCTGCTCACCGAAGACGCCTCGTGGTCGATGCCGCCCTACGACCTGTGGCTGCAGACCCACGAGGACATCGTCAAGTGGTGCCTGGGGCCGGGCTACGCATGCCGCGGTTCCAAGCTCGTCCCCACCATGGCCAACGGCTCGCCCGCGTTCGCGCAGTACAAGCCGAGCGGACCGGACGGAACGTTCGAGCCGTGGTCGCTGCAGGTGCTCGAGATGTCCGGCGGCAAGATCACCGGCATCATGTTCTTCCTCGACGTCGAGCACTACTACCCGCTGTTCGACATGCCGTTGCAGCCGGCCTTCTCATCCTCGGCAATCAGGCGGTAACCCACGGCCGCCGAGCACGGCGTACGGGAGTGCGCGGCCTGAGGGGTGACTAGTCGGACCGTGGTTCCGGCCGGATGCCGAGCTTGGCGGCGAGCACGACGGCTTCCGAGGTGCTGGTAGCCCCGAGGGTGCGCCGGGCAGCCGCCAGCCGGCGATCCGCCGTCCGGCGCGACAGGTGCAGGGCCCGGGCCGCCTCGCCGAGCGAGCGACCGGCGAGCAGGTGGGCGAGCAGGGCGGTCTCCTCCGCGGAGAGCTCGGTGGACGCCGCGGGTTCCCCGAGCCGGTGGTCCAGCCGGCCGAGGCGCCGCAGGTCGTCGCACAGCCGGTCCACCACGTCGCGGTCCGCGCGGGCGGTCACGACAAGGCCGGCCCCGGCGAGCGCCGCCATGACGGCCTGCTCGGCAGTGCGGGTGTCGTCGACCGCACCGCACCAGACCAGGCCGGGACCCGCCTCACGCAGGTCGTCAACGACGCGCCAGCCCTGCGCGGCGGCCTCGTTGCGGGCCTGTTCGACCGCGGAGTCCGGTCCCTCGACCACCACCAACGGCGGCTGTCGCGCCGGCTGATCAGACACGTGACGACGACGCGAGCGCCAGGGATGCGGCCTGGGCCCGGTTCGTGGCGCCGAGCTTGGCGGAGGCCGAGGCGATCTGCGTCGCTACCGTCCGCGGAGCGAGTCCGAGCCGGGCGGCGATCTCGGGGTTGGTGAGCCCCTCGGCGACGAGCGCCAGGACCTCCCGCTCGCGACCGGTGAGGCCACCGGGTGTGACGGACCGGTCGGCCGACCGGCGTTGCCCGGCGGCGCGCAGCGACCGCCGGATCCGGCCGAGCAATGGAGCGAAGCCGAGCTCGGCGGCGCGTCGTTCGACCTCCTCCAGCCGAGTCACCGCGGCAGCCACGTCCCCGCTGCGCCGGATCGCTTCGCCGGCCGCCCAGAGGCTGCGCAGTTCCCCGCGTCGGTGGTAGGGCGCCCACAGCGCGGCCGCCTCGTCGAACCGGCCCGCGGCGGCAGCATCCTCGTGCTGGAAGAGCAGCTGCAGCCCGGCCGTCTCGCTCGGGATCGCCCGGAGCAGCGGGCGGTCGCGCGGCTCCAGCGCCGGGCCCGGGTCGCGGCCCAGGTCCCACCGAGCCCAGGCCCGGGTCAGCTGGATGAGCTGCAGGTTGGGGTCGGACTCGTGACCGGCGAGCGCCCGGAGAACGTCGTCGGTCAGCTCCACGGCGCGGGCAGGGCGGCCACCCCACAGCGCTGCCTCGGCGAGCGTGAACCGGAGCATCGCCTGCCCGCGGTAGTCCGGGGCCGCCGTGTCGAGCGCAGCGCTGACCCGCTCGATGGCCTCGTCGATCCGGCCGAGGTCGATCAGGCTCAGGCCCAGCGCCTCGACCGCGTTGTCCCGCCCGCGCGCGTCCATCGGATGCTCGAGCAACGCTTCGGCGGCCACCACGGCACGGCGGCACTCGCCGGCGTGGAAGTCGAGTCCGACGATCTGTCCCTGCAGGCTGCGCTCCCAGTAGCCGAGCCCGAGGTCGGCGGCCCGCACCGCCATCTCGGCCGCCACCTCCCGGGCACGCGCCGGTGAGCCGGCCGACTCATGGAAGCTGATGAAGTTGTTGGCCGCCATGAATTCGGTGTGGGTGTCACCGGACCGCCGGGCGCCGTCGATCGCGGCCAGCAGGTTCTCGTCGGCACCGGGCTGGTCCGCCACTCCTAGAGCAGTCCCGTAGAGGTAGAGCGCGCGTGGCTCGTCGATCCCGGTGCGGCGAGCCAGCTCCAGTGCGGCGGTTGACATCCGTACCGCCTCGGCCAGGTCGGAGTCGACGAAGATCGGCAGCCGGGACTGCTCGATGCGCAGCTTCACCTCCACCTCGCTGCCCGTTCCGGCGACCAGCTGGAGTCCCTCTGTCAGCGCGTTGCGGAGCGCCTCGACGTCGCCCGCGGCCCAGGCGCCGCGGGCGCGCAACAAGGCTGCCCAGGCGCGGACCTGCGGGTCCGTGCTGGAGATGCCGTCGACCGCCGCCACGACGCCGAGCCAGTCGTCGGCCTCGTCCAGTGCGCGCGCGGCCCGCAGCCGCAGCTCGTCGCTGTCGGGACCCGTCGCGCAGCTCGCTGCCAGTGCCAGGTGGCTGGCCCGTTCCCCGGGCCGCGTGGCCTGGTCGGCCGCCAGCAGCGCGGCGCTGAGTGCCTGCTCGGTGTCGCCGGCCAGCAGGTGGTGACGGGCCGCCTCACCCTGGTCGGGGACCGCCCGGGCCAGAATCGCGTGCAAGGTCGACCGCTCCGTGGGGTCCAGCAAATCGATGGCGACCTCGGCGAGCAACGAATGCCGGACGGCGAGCGACGTGTCGTCGTGAACAGCGAGCCCGGCTGCGAGCACGCTCTTCGCTCCCGCCGGCCCGAGGTCCGCCTCGAGCAGCGGGCGGCCGGCAAGGGCGAGCATCCCGAACGCGGCGCGCCCCGCGACGTCGAGCTTTCGCAGCCGCGCGGCGATCGCCAACCGCAGGCTCGGCGAGGGCTCGCCGGTCGCAGCGAGCTCCGACAGCAGCAGCGGGTTGCCGCCTGCCCGGCGCAGCAGGGTGGCCACTGAGGCGGGGGGCAGGTCCGGGCGCACGTGGTGCGCCAGCGAGGCCGAGGCCTCGGCACCGAGTGGCGGTACGTCGATGAGCTCGAACCCCGCTGCGCCCAGCCGGTCGAGCACGAGTTCGGTGCCGGGGTCGCCCAGCCGCGCTGACGTGAGCAGGCGGACCCGGCCGGCCAGCAGGACGAGCACCTCGTGGGTGCCGGCGTCGGCCCACTGGACGTCGTCGACGAGCAGCACGCCTGATCCGACCGTCTCCTCGACCTCGGCGGCCACGGCGGTCGCATCGCCCGACAGCGGTCGGTCCAGGGCGCGCGTCAGGGGCAGCATCTCCATCCAGGACAGCGTGGCGAGCCCGCCCCCTCGGAACACCGGCTGCCCGCTGGCGTCCGCGGCTGCTCTGAGCAGCGACGTCTTGCCGACCCCCGGCTCACCGGAGAGAGCCACCGGGCGCCGGGCGGCGAGGTGTTCGGCGAGGGCGGCCAGCTCCTCGTCGCGGCCGACCAGCACGGTCCCGACTATCCCACTTCGCACCCTTCCGTACCGGGTGTCCGGTCAGATCGGCCGTCGCCGAATGGCGCAACTGCACGATGAGCCACCGGTGCCACCGCGGCGAGGCTGCTGCCACCAGCCGAACCAGGAGGATGACCATGACGATCGACACGACCCCCGCCCGAGCGCGGGACCGGCGCCGGACGGCGACCACGGCCCTGCTGGAGGCGCTGCTCCTGGTCATCGGCGTGATCACCCTCGTCGTCGCCCCGACCCTGTCGCAGGCTCGCGCGGCGACCTCGGTGACCGGGATCGCGAGTGGCGGCAGCATCCTCTACGTCAAGGCGTACAACGTCTGGCTGAGCAGCCCGGACGGCGTCACCGTCCGCCAGCTCACGACGGACGGGACGGCGAGCGCGCCGTATCGGAACCCGAGCCAGTCCGACGACGGCAACGTCATCGTCGCGGTCCGGGACCGCAACGAGCAGGCCGGCGGCTTCGTCCGCAGCTACCTGACCGAGATGAACCGGAGCGGCGTCCCGCTGCGCGCGCCGTTCGCACCGACGCAGTACGCGACCCGGCTGGGCGGCTCGTGCACGATCCCGGTGCTGGAGGCGCCGGGCGGCATCCTGGCGACGGTCTCGCCGGACGGCACGAAGATCGCGGTCAACCCCCAGGGCACGTTCTACGACTTCGACTGCGGCGGGACGTTCGAGAGCAGCATGTACGTGATCACCGTTGCCGGCGCGGCCGTCGGGTCCACCATCACCACCTCCGGGACGGAGAACCTCGAGCAGCCGGAGTGGCTCGGGAGCACCCGGCTGCTCATGTACGGCGAGTTCGCCAACGGCGACTTCTACTACGACCTCGGAGCCTCCACCGCGCAGCAGTGGATCGCGCCGGCGTGGGGAGACTTCACCGACAACGCCTACGAGTACCCAGCGGTTGCCGGGAGCTTCCTGGCCACCGCCGGCTGGGACGCCTCCGGGAACCGTGCGGTGCGGTTCCGCACGATGAATGGCGCCCCGCCGGCCGCGCCGACGTTCCGCTGCGACATCGCCACCGGTAACCCCTACGCCGTGGGCTACGCCCCGCACGTGGCGCCGGACGGGACGGCGGTCGTCTGGGGGGAGCACGACGAGAACGTGAGCCCAGCGGTGGACGGTGTCTACATCAGCCCGCTCGGTTCTGCCGCGAGCGGCAACTGCAGCTCGCTGCAGCGGCAGCTGCTGGTGGCCGGCGGCAGTGACCCGTTCTGGGGGCCGGCGGGGACGATCCCGGCGTCGCCGCCGGCGCTGTCCGTCAACGACGTCTCGGTGAGCGAGGGCAACAGCGGCACCAAGTCCGCCACCTTCACGATCACCAGAACCGGGTCGACCACCGGCACGTCCACGGTCTCCTACGCGACGGCGAACGGCACGGCAACCGCAGGCAGCGACTACACAGCGGTCGGACCTACGACGTTGACGTTCGCGGCCGGCGAGACGACGAAGTCGGTGACCGTGTCCGTGCTGGGTGACGCCGTTGTCGAGCCGAACGAGACGTTCTCACTGCTCCTGTCCTCGCCGGCCGGCGCAACGGTCTCCGACGGCACCGGCGTTGCCACGATCACGAACGACGACACGGCACCACCGACCACTGGCCCGGCGTACGCGCAGGTCAATGACGTCCGGGTGATGGAAGGCAACAGCGGGGTCAGCCTGGCGACCTTCACCGTCACCCGGTCCGGGAACACGACGGGCACGTCCTCGCTGAAGTACGCGACGTCGAGTGGGTCCGCTCTCGGCGGCAGCGACTTCGCGATGGTGCCGTCGACGACGATGGCGTTCGCTGCCGGGGAGACGGCGAAGTCGGTGACCGTGTCGGTCCTGCGCGACACGGTGCCCGAGGGCGACGAGACGTTCACCCTGGGCCTGTCCTCACCCGTGGGCGTCACGCTGTCCGACGCCGTCGGCACCGGCACGATCGCCAACGACGACGCCCCGGCGTACCTCTCGGTGCGGGACGTCACCACCACCGAGGGCAACAGTGGCACCCACGTGGTGAACTTCACGATCACCCGCTCCGGGAACACGACCGTCCCGGCCACAGTGAAGTACGCGACCTCGAGTGCCACCGCAACCGCTCCCGCCGACTACACGGCTGTCCCGCTCACCACCCTGACGTTCGCGGTCGGCGAGACGACCAAGACCGTCGCGGTGTCGGTGGTCGGCGACACCACCGCCGAGGCCAACGAGAGCTTCCGACTGAGCCTGTCGTCACCCGTCGGTGCAGCCATGTCCGACAACATCAGCACGGCGACAATCGCCAACGACGACGGCACGGCGACACCCGGGCCGGCTACCTGGCTCGCCATCAGCGACGGCTCGCGAAGCGAGGGCAACAGCGGCACTGCCCTGGAGACCTTCACGGTGATTCGGTACGGAAACACGACGGGCACCAGCTCGGTGAAGTACGCGACGTCGAACGGCACAGCAGTCTCGGGCAGCGACTACACCGCGGTGCCGTGGACGCTGATCACGTTCGCGGCCGGCCAGACTTCGACGACGGTGTCGGTGAGCGTCCTCGGCGACACGGTCCCGGAGGCGACCGAGGTGTTCAACGTCGGCCTGTCCGCGGTGACCGGGGCGGTGCTCGCCGACTCGGCCGGCATCGGGACGATCGTCAACGACGACGCGCCCACGTACCTGCGGGTCAACGACCTCTCTGTCAGTGAGGGCAACAGCGGCAGCAAGCTCATCACGTTCACGATCAAGCGATCCGGCAACACGACGGTCGGCTCGTCGGTGAAGTACGCCACCGCGAATTCCACGGCGCTCGCGGGCAGCGACTACACCGCGGTCCCGGCCACGCTGGTGAGCTTCCTTGCCGGGGAGACGTCGAAGTCGGTCACCGTCTCGGTGCTGGGCGACACGACGGTGGAACCCAACGAGACCTTCTCACTGGTCCTGTCCGCGCCGGTCGGCGCGTTCGTCTCGGACACCACCGGGGTGGCGACGCTCGTGAACGACGACTGAGCCGCGCTCAGCGGTAGCGGAAGCCGTCCAGGAAGCGTCGGAAGACCCCGCCCTGGCGGGGGAGGGGGGCCGCGGGGGACGGCGCGGTCGCGCGCTGCCGGGCTATCGGCTGGTCGTAGTCCGTGCGTGCGATCGCGTCGACCGTCTGTGCGTCGGTGAACCCATCCGAGCCCTCGATCGACGGGACGTAGCCGACGAGCATCCCGTCGAGCATCACCTGCGCCTCCAGGCCCGCCGTGCCGTCGGTGTCCCAGATCGCTTGCCGTCCGTCGCGCAAGGAGATGCGTACGCCGAACTGGTAGACGCCCGCCTTCTCCATCTGGGCGTTGACGCCACGCTCGCGCAGGGCGTCGACGACGGCACGGGCCCGGTTCTCCTCCATGGCCCGAATCTACCTGCCGTCCTTGGACCTCGCCTCGGCCTCGGCGGCCGCCTTCAGGGCCGCGAGCGTCTTCTCCATGCCCGCCCGGTTGTGCGCGGCGCGGTCGACGATGCCCATCACCAGTGGTGAGCCGCTCTTCATCGCGAGGCCACGCCGGTCGACCCAGCTCTCCGTCACCGTGCACCCGCGAGCGCTCGGCGTGATGTCGTAGGCCCAGTCGGCGATCGCGAACGGGCCGAAGGCGACCGAGAACGCGAACCGCCGCCCCGGGTCGGCCGAGGTCACCGTGCAGGTGGTGACCCAGCGCAGGGGGCCACGGCGGTTCATGCCGCGGAACTGGGCGCCCACGGCCGCGCCGTCACCGCTGATCCACGAGCACGACGTCGTCTCGGGGCTCCACTCGCCCATCCGGGTCACATCGCTGACCAGCGCGTAGACGGCAGCCGGATCGGCGGCGATTGTCTGCTGCGCCTCGGCGGTGGTCGCGATCATCGGCTAGACCCGCTCGAGGGGTCGGTGTGGCCGGGCCGGCAACGTCACGCCGATCGGGTCGCCGGGGCGGACGCCGCCGCCCTCGAGGACCACCGCCATGATCCCTGCCCGGAAGAGGACCGTCCCGTCGTCGTCGCGCGGGAGCAGCGCCTTCAGCAACCCGTCCTGGAAGTCGTCCAGCTGGAAGCAGGGGTTGCGCAACCCGGTCACCTCGATGACGGCCGAGTCGCCGAGCTGGAGCAGCGTTCCGGTCGGCAGGCCGAACAGATCCAGCCCGCGCGTGGTGACGTTCTCGCCCATCTGTCCCGCCGACACGGTGAAGCCGCACCGGCCCAGATCGTCATGGGTCTCGGCGGCGACGAGGTGCACCTGGCGCAGGTTCGGCTGGGTCGGGTCACGCTTGACCCGGGACAGGTGCTGGACGGTCGAGCCGAGGTGCGCGTCGCCTTCCACGCCGAGGCCCGCCACGAGCCGGATCTGCTCGCGCACGGGCTTGCTGAACCCATGGACCTCGTCCCGGCTGACAGCGGTCACCACGGCGTCGGCGTACCGGCGTCCGTTGTTCACCCGGTCAGTCTGCCGGAGCCGCCGACCGCCGCGCGCCACGTCGTCGCCACCTTGCGTCCGACGTGGCCCGCTCGGTCCCTGCACGCCGCTTCGGACACAACGGTGGGGGGACGGGATGGTCCACATGGTGGACAGGGCGGACCCCGCCTGTGGACCAATCGGTGGATGAGCCGGTGGACGACGCGGGAAAACCGGGGGAGAACGGCATGCAACCTGTGGACATCCTGGGGACAGCGAAAAAGGGTGAAAATCAAGCCCGGAAAGCCCTTGTGCGCCCTCGGGACAGGCACTAGAAATTGCCCTACGCCACCGGGAACGGAGGCCGACTCGGAGGAAACTCCGGGACGACGGAAGCCCAGGAAAACTGGAGTTTTCAGCGCTGAGGAGGCAACTTCTCGGCCGCAGAGAACGAAGGCGGACCGAAGTTTTCGGCGAGGCTTTCGGGACCAGGCGTGGTTTCACCGGACAAGGCAGCCGAGCGATCGGCGAGGCCGGTTCAGTGAGATCTAGCGAGGCCCCTCCATCTCATACATGGAGGGGCCTCGCACCATTTTGCCCGCCTTGCGGTGGCCGGACGCGTAGCGACACGCGGGCGCGTGGTTGCATGAGCGCGTGTCGACCGGCCCGTCACCGACGCTGGCGAGAGCCGCCCGCATCGAGGACGCGATCGAACGCCAGATGGCGCACCTGCTGTGGCGCCGCGGGTGGCGCCCGCAGGTCTTCGCTTACATCGGGTACGGCGCGGCCCCCGGACCGGAGCGACCCGGTTGGGTCCGGGTGTTCGCCCGCGTTCTACTGCGGCCGCCCGGGGCAGGCGGCACCGCCACCGGCGAGGTCCGCGGCTGGCGCAACTTCCTCACGGTGAGCCTTTCGGACGTGCACCTCGAGGTCGACGTCGGCGGCACACTTCACCGGCTCCGCACCGACCGTGGCGGGTACGTCGACCAGGTCCTGTCGTCCGAGCTGCCGGCCGGGTGGCACGAGGTGCCGATCCGGTCGAACGCGGGCACCGTGGTCGCGCAGACCCACGTGGTCGGTCCGGACCATCGGCTCGGGATCGTCAGCGACATCGACGACACGGTGATGATCACGGCCATCCCGCGGCCGGTGCTGGCGCTGTGGAACAGCTTCGTGCGGGTCGAATCGTCACGACGCTCTGTCCCCGGGATGGCCTCCTTTCTCCGGCAGCTGGCGCGCCTCGAACCGCATCCGTTCGTCGTCTACGTGTCCACCGGTGCGTGGAACGTGGCGCCGTCGCTCGACCGGTTCCTGACCCGACATGGTTTCCCGCGCGGGCCGTTGCTGCTGACCGACTGGGGACCCACCGCGGACGGCTGGTTCCGCTCGGGCCAGGCTCACAAGCACGCCACCCTCCGCCGCCTGGTGGCCGAGCTGCCTGACCTGGAGTGGGTGCTCGTCGGCGACGACGGCCAGCACGACCCGTCGCTGTACGACGAGCTGGTCGTCGACGTACCTGGCGCCGTGCGGCTCGTCGCCATCCGCGAGCTGACGCCCACCGAGCAGGTCCTCACTCACGGTGTCCCGACACCTCTGCCGGACGCGGCACGGTCCGGTTCGAGGCCGGCTCTCGCCGACGGCACCGTGCGGCTGCGGGGCCGCGACGGATACGCCCTCGCGGCCGCGCTGCAGGCTCCGCACGCCAGCGCTGTCGCCCGGGGCGAGGCGGGCTACACCGATCCCGAGAGCGGGCTGTTCGTCCTCACCTCGGCCTTTCTCGCCGCGCGCGGCAGCTGCTGCGGGCGAGGCTGCCGGCACTGTCCCTACCGCTGAGCAGGTCCCGAACTCACAGCCTGCTCTCAGGCGCGCCACGGCTTCCCCATGTGACCATGAGGAAGGACCTCCACCGGCCGCCGGGGGAGAGCGGACGTCGAAAGGGACCCCGACATGGCACTCCTGAGCAAGAGCGCGATCGCGGCGGTCGCCGTCAGTGCGGGCCTCGCGGCCGGAGCTGCCGGCGTCGCGCTCGCCGACAACAGCACCTCGGCCACGCCGACCGCCGCTCCTACCGCAGCCCCCAACGACCGGCCCGGACCTGGCACGCCTGGCGGACCGGGCGCGCCGCTCGGCAAGCGCCTGCGCGGTGGTCCGGGGATGGGTATGGGCGTGGGAGGGGCACTGCACGGGGAGCTCGTCGTGCCGGGCCCGGGAGGCGGCTACCAGACCGTCCTCATCCAGCGCGGCAAGGTCACTGCCGTCAGCTCGACGTCGATCACCCTGAAGAGCGATGACGGGTTCACCTCGACGTACATCGTGACCGCCGACACCATGGTCAACGCCGCGCGCGACGGCATCGCCACCATCAAGAAGGGTGCCGACGCCAACGTGCTGGCGGTCAAGAAGGCGGGCAAGGCGACGGCGCTGCGGATCGGCGACCGGTCGCTGCAGAAGCAGTTCCGCGACAAGTTCCGCGGCCCGCTGGCGCCCAAGCCGGCGGCGTCGGCGCCCACAACCTGACCGATTTCCGTCTGGACGGCGTCTGGCGATCGGCCTAGCGTCGACATGTCACTCGTGACCGCGAGCGGCCGGTGCCGGCGGAGGGAGAGACCATGTTCATGCAGGTCATCCAGGGCAAGGTCGGTGACCCGGCCGAGGTGAAGTCCGCGGTCGACCGTTGGACGTCCGAGCTCGCGCCGGGCGCCGCCGGCTGGCTCGGCACCACCTGCGGCGTCACCGCCGACGGCATGAGCGTCGCGATCGTCCGGTTCCAGGACGAGGAGGCCGCTCGCGCCAACAGCGAGCGCCCGGAGCAGAACCAGTGGTGGATGGAGATGTCCAAGCTCTTCTCGGGGGACGTCACGTTCCACGACTGCCGGGACAGCTTCGAGTTCCTGCACGGTGGCTCGGACGAGGCCCGCTTCGTGCAGGTCATCCAGGGCCGCACCGACGACGAGCCGCGGCTCCGCGAGCTCAACCAGCAGTTCGAGCAGCACGCCGGGACCCGGCCCGACCTCATCGGCGGAACCATCGGGATGCACGGAGACGGCGGCTTCACCCAGATCGCCTACTTCACCTCCGAGCAGGAGGCGCGGGCCGCCGAGGGTCGCGAGCCGCCGGAGGAGATGAAGGCCGTGATCGAGGAGGAGATGGCCCTCATCAGGGACGTCGCCTACTTCGACCTGACCGACCCCTGGCTGTACGCGCCGCGCTGACGTCCGGGTGCCGCGGTTAGCCTGTGACGGTGACCGACGGAGCCCTGCTGCGATACCGCGTGATGGCGTGGGTGACCGGCGTCCTGCTGCTCGTCCTGGTCTTCGTCGCGATGCCGCTGAAATACATCGGCGACGACGACCGGCTCGTCCGGATCGTCGGGGTGACCCACGGGTGGATGTACATGGTCTACATCGTCACCGCGCTCATCCTGGCCTACCAGGCGCGCTGGCGACCGGGGCGAACCCTGCTCGTGCTGCTCGCCGGGACGGTGCCGTTCGCCTCCTTCGTCGCCGAGCGCAAGGTCGTCGCCGCGGCCCGGCGGGAGCGGGCACCAGCCGACGTCTAGCCGAGCGTGCCCGCGGGTACGTCGCTGCCGGTGGCAGCGTCGCTGTCGTCATCGGAGTCGCGCTCGGTCGCCGAGCGGCGGATCACTGCCCACCAGAAGAAGACCGCGGCCCCCGCGAACAGCCACCACTGCAGCGCGTAGGCGAGGTTGCGCCATCTCGCGATGCCCCCGTGGAAGGCCCGGGGCGGGACCGGCTCCGGTGCGGGTGACGCCGCGGGATGCTGGGCCGTGAGCACGGCGTACCCGTCGTAGAGCTGTTCCGGCGGGAAGGGCCACGCGTTCAGCAGCTGCACGGTGTCCAGGTAGGGGATCTGACCCGCGGCGGGCGGGGCCAGCGGGTCGACGCGGCTGTCCTGGTCGGACTCCGACGGCTGCAGCACAGCCGAGATACGTACGCCGCCCGGTGGCACCCGGACCGCGGGTGAGCGGCCCGAGGCCACCCAGCCCCGGACGACCGCGAGCACGGCGCTGTCCGTCCGTAGCGGTGTCACCACCAGGTAGCCGTCCGTCCCGTGCCGGCGCCGGCCGGGGACGAGCAGCTGGTGGGCGGCGTCGAAGCGGCCCGTCGCGGTCACCGTGCGCCCAGCGTCGCCGGACCCGAGCCGGCCTCCCGGGGTGAGCACCGTCGCCACCGGCACGGCGACCTGGCTCTGGGCCGCCCGCTCGGCCCGGCCGGAGCTCTCGTAGCTGTGCCACTGCCACCGCCCGAGCAGGACGAACGACACCAGGACGACGACGAGGGCCGCGTGCCAGGCGAGCCAGCGGCGCGCAAGCAGCTCCCGGACCACGGAGCCCACGCTAACCGGCCACGGCCTGGCTGCGACGATGGCGAGCGTGCCCCAGTCCATCGACGAGCTCGTCGCCCTCCTCGACCTCGAACAGATCGAGGTCGGCCTCTTCCGCGGGCGCCAGCCCGACACCTCGCTGCAGCGCGTGTTCGGGGGTCAGGTCGCGGGGCAGGCGCTGGTCGCCGGGGCCCGGACCGTCGCGCCGGAACTGGTTGTGCACTCCATGCACGCCTACTTCCTGCGCCCGGGCGACACCACGGTCCCGATCGTGTACGACGTGGAGCGCACCCGCGACGGGCGGTCCTTCAGCACCCGTCGCATCGTGGCCCGCCAGCACGGCAAGCCAATCTTCTACACCTCCGCGTCCTTCCAGGTGCCGGAGAACGGCCTGGACCACCAGGACCCGATGCCTGAGTCGCCACCGCCGGAGGACTGCCCGGAGCTGGGCGACGTCCTGTCCGCGCTCACCGGGCGGCCGCGTGACGTGTGGGACCGCGAGTGGGCCGCGCTGGACGTGCGCTACGCGGGTGACTCCCGCGCGGGCGGCGCCCTGCAGGATCCTGCGCACCCGGCGCAGGCCAGGGTGTGGCTACGCGCCTCCGGGACCCTCCCCGACCAGCCGTGGCTGCACGCGGCGGTACTGGCGTACGCGAGCGACCTGACCCTGCTGTCGGCCGCCCTGGTGCCGCATGGGGTGTTCATCGGCGACCCGAAGCTGCAGCCGGCGTCGCTGGACCATGCGATGTGGTTCCACCGGCCGTTCGCGGCGGATCGCTGGCTGCTCTACGACCAGGTGTCGCCGTCGGCGTCCGGGGGCCGCGGCTTCGCCACCGGTCGGCTCTTCACTGAGGAGGGGATTCTCGTGGCCTCGGTGGCGCAGGAAGGTCTGCTGCGCGTTGTCGGTTGACATGGTGGAAATGCGGTAACGGCCCTTCCCAGCGCGGGACTCTGCGGCGATGCTGGGATGCGGCAGGAGGTGAGTCTGGTGATCTGGGTCCTCATCGTGGTGCTGCCCGTGGTCCCGGTGCTCATCCTCAAGAGCCTCTGCGACGGCACGCGAATGGTCGACCTGATCGACGCAGCGTGGCGCTGGCTGCGACCGCGGCCTGTGAAGGCGTCACTCCAGCCGGTCCAGCAGATTGCTGCAGACCTGCACCGGCTCTCCCGGCACCTCGAGGCCATCGACGCGTCGAACCCCCCATCGAAGAACGAGCGGCTGCTGGCTGCGGCGCTCGCCTACGACGGCGTGCTCGTCGACGCCTGCCGGACCTTCGAACTGCCCGCGCCCGAGGGGCCGCCTCTGCACCCGCTGGACCGCTTGCAGACCGAGGCCGCCCTCGCCCAGGAGGGCCTGGTCTGGTAGTCCGCGTGACCAGTGTCAGAGCACGGGCCGGAACCGGGCCACCGCAGCGGTCCGGCTGGTCACCTGGAGACGGGCGAAGATGTTCTCTAGGTGCTTGGCGACTGTGGATTCGCGGACGTCGAGCTGACGGGCTATCTCCCGGTTGCTGTAGCCCGCCGCCACGAACTGCAGGATCTGTCGCTGCCGGATCGTCAGTGGGAGCAAACCGCGCCGCCTCCGTTCCGCCGCCAGATAGGCGGCCTGCAGGTGCGGCCGGAGCAGGGTGAGGATCGCGATGTCGCGGTCGGAGAAGTCCGAGGCGGGCCCGCGCACGAACATCAGCCGGAGGGTGCGCTGCGGTCCTCCCGCATCGAGGCAGACCTTCAGCTCCCGCTCGACGCCGAGCGCGCGGTCATAGTCGGCGTACATGGCGGAGCTGTGGTGCTCCCGGTCAGACAGATGGTCGCTCAACCGGACGACCGAGGTGATGTCGCCGGAGCGGTCGGGGTAGGAGCACTCCGAGGCCCAGTAGTGCCGTTTGTACGCGGCGTCGAGCGACTCCAGCTTCTGTTCGTCGAGTCGGTCCTCCGAGATCTCCTGGGCCGCAAAGAACGCCCACCGGGGCGTGTCCTGCCCGGCGACCCACAGCGCGTCGCACTCGATCAGTGATTTCAGGTCGTGCAGGAGCTCCCACGGCAGCGCGTCGCCGTCATCAGCGCCCGCGTAGTCGCGGGTGATGGCCACCATCTGCCGCACGTCGGCGTCGGTGATCGTCTCGCTCATGTCTGCTCCTGGCCTTGATCGGAGCGTAGGCCGGTTGGCGCGCGTGCAGGGGCATTCGTAGAAAGCCGAATGGCGGTCTCTGGGCTTGGGCCGCATTCTCGAGTCGAGATCCGACCGCACCCAAGGAGCACGTCATGCACGCACCCGTTCGCTTGCTCACCGGCGCTGCCGCACTCGCACTGGCAGCCGTGACGCTGCCGCTCAGTCCGGCCGCGCTCGCCGCGACACCCCCGGAGACCGGCTGTCCCGCGGGCTTCTCGCTGCTCTCGGTGCAATGGCTGAGCACCCAGGGCCCCTACCAGCTGCCGGGCATCCTGGACGCCGCGGGCAACAACGACGGCTACGTGTGCGGGAAGGCGATCGTGGATGTCGCGGCCACTCACCTCTGCGGCGGATCTTGCGGCGTGCCGGTCCTCTACAACTTCTACGACAACGACAAGACCCCCGCGCACTGACCTCAGGACACCGCCGAGGCCAGCCCGTCCACGACCTCGGCGGTCGGCAGGCTCGCGAGTGCGGCGCCGGGTGCGACGAGCTTCGACCGACGCAAGCCGGACCCGATGACCACCCAGTCGGTGGCCGCGACGGCGGCGTCCACGTAGACGGGCCACTGTGCGGGCAGGCCCGGCGGCGTGATCCCGCCGTACTCCATGCCGGTCTCGGACACGGCGCGGTCCATCGGCGCGAACGAGGCCTTGCGCGCGTCGAGGCGCCGTCGCACGACGCCGTTCACGTCGGTCCGGGTGGTCGCCAGGATGACGCAGCCGGCGAACCGGGTCTCCTGTCCGCGCCGCCCGGCCACGATGACGCAGTTGGCCGACTGGTCCAGCGCCACGTCGTACCGCTGGCAGAACGCGGCCGTGTCCGCGACCTCGGGGTCGATCTCTGAGACGAAGACCTCGGCGTCCCAGGCGGCCAGCGCGGCGGCCACCGGCGCGGCGAGCAGGTCGGGGCGAGAGAGGGCGGGCTGGGTTTCCAGTCGTCCGAGCATCCGCGGAGCGTACGTCGGGTGCAGCCGCCGTCGGTTGCCGCCCGGCACTGGCGGCGGGCACAGTGTCGCCGTGGCGTTCACTGCGTACCGAGACCTGCTCCGCGCTCCCTCGGTGGCGTGGCTGCTCGCGACGTCGCTGCTGGGCCGGTTGCCGTTCGGCATGGTCGGGCTGGCGGTGCTCCTCGCGGTGACCCAGGGCACCGGGTCCTACGGCCGCGCCGGCCTCGTCACGGCCGCCTACGTCGTCGGGTCCGGGCTGGCCCAGCCGTTCGTTGGTCGCGCGATGGACCGTCGCGGCCGCCGTGGGGTCCTGGTGCCGGTGGCCTGCGCCAATGCGGTTCTGCTCATCACCTTGGCGCTCAGCATCGGCGCACCGATCTGGGCGCTGCTGGGCGTGGCGGTGCTCGCGGGGGCGACGCAGCCCCCGCTCGCGGCAGCAGTCCGGTCGCTGTGGCCGCTGCTGCTCACGGGGCCGCGCCGCGAGTCGGTCTTCGCCCTCGAGGCCACCATGCAGGAGCTGACGTTCATCGCCGGCCCGGCCCTGGTGGCCGGCCTGGCTGTGCTCTGGGGACCGCGGGTCGCGTTGGCCACCGTCGGCGTGATCGCCCTCGTCGGCACGCTCGGCTTCGTCCGCGACCCGGCGGTGGCCACCGTGGCGGCAGCGCAGCCCGAGCATCCGCACCGGGGCGGTGCCCTGCGGTCGGTGCCGCTGCGGCGGCTGATGGCGGTCGCGCTGTCGATCGTTGCCGCCCTGAGCATGGTCGACCTCGGCGTTGTCGCCTTCGTGAGCGGTCGGACAGCCTCTGCCTCGGCGGGGCTCGCCCTTGCGGTCTGGAGTGCCGGCTCCCTGGTGGGCGGGCTGGCCTACGGTGCCCGGCGGGCCACCAAGCCGTGGCCGCTCGGGTGGATGGTGCTGGCGGTCAGCGTGCACTTCGCCGTGCTCGCGCTCGCCACGAGCACTGCCGTGCTGGTGGGGTTGCTGTTCCTTGGCGGGACGACGGTCGCGCCGACGCTGGCCCGGCTCTACAGCGAGGTCGGCGAATCGGTGCCGGAACGGGTCGCCGCCGAGGCCTTCAGCTGGGTCGCAACCTCGATGCTCGCCGGCTCGAGCATCGGGTCAGCCGTCGGGGGCTGGACCGTCGACCTCAGCAGTGCGCGCTGGTGCTTCCTGGTGGCAGCCATGCTCACGACCTTCGGGTCGCTCGCCGTGCACCGGCTGCCGAGGCTGCCGACGGCCGAGTCCGTAGGGTAGGGCCGGCTTTGGGACACTGACCTCCGATGGGTGTCCCCGAGTTCATCATCGCCCGCCGCGGGCCGGTCCGGCTGCGCGGCGTCCGCACGGCCAAGACGACCGCGGCGGCGGTCACGGCGTTCCTGGTGGCCATCCCCATCTCGTCCAACCCCAGGCCCATCGTCGCACCGCTGACGGCACTCCTCGTCGTACAGCTCACGCTGTACGACACGCTGCGTTCCGGGCTGCGCCGGGTGGCGAGCGTCGTGGTCGGGGTGCTGGTCGCGGTCGGTGTCTCGTCGGTCGTGCCGCTCACCTGGTGGAGCCTGGGACTGATCATCGCGGGGTCGCTGGTCCTCGCCCGGTTGCTGCGTCTCGGCGCGGAGATGCTCGAGGTACCGATCAGCGCGATGCTCGTGCTCGCGGTGAACGGCTCCGACACGGCGGCAGAGGGGCGTGTGCTGGAGACGATCGTCGGCGCGGCGGTCGGTGTCGCCGTGAACGCGCTGATCGCGCCGCCGCTCTACGTGCGCCCGGCCAGCGAGGCCGTCCAGAGCCTTGCCGGGGCGCTTGCCGACACCTTGCGCCGCGTCGCCCGGGAGGTGCGCGGCGAGTACACGCTGGAGCAGGCCCGGGGCTGGCTCGACGCCGCGCGTGACCTCGGTCGTGACATCCTGCGTGCCGACCGGGCGCTGGCGCAGGCGGAGGAGAGCCTCCGCCTCAACCCGCGCGCCCGCCGGCGCCGGCTGGCCGGGCGCAGCCTGCGGTCCGGGTTGGATGCCCTGGAACGGACCGCGGTTTCGCTGCGCGGCGTGTGCCGGACGCTTGCCGAGCGGGTGGCCAGCGAGGAGACCGAGACGGTGTACGCCGAGGATGTCCGGATCGCGCTCTCCGACCTGTTCTCGGACCTCGCCGATGCCGTGGATGCCTACGGCGGGCTGATCGGCTCCGAGGTCCTCGGCCCTGGGGCCGAGGACGCGGCCCTGCGCGAGGCGCTCGGTCGGGCCTGGGAGGACCGGCACCGCCTCGCGGACCTGCTCCGGCAGGCCGACCGGCTGCAGTCCGGTGCGTGGCAGCTGCACGGCGCCCTGGCCGCACAGATCGACCGGATGCTGCGCGACCTCGACAGCGACGCGCGGGCCGAGCTGCGCGCGAGCTGGCCCGAACCCGAACGGGCGCATCCGGTGCAGGCCGCCCGGTCGCGGCTGCGCCGAGCCTCCCGCGCCGACGACGAGGACTGACTCGCCAGCACGCCCTACTCTGATGCCGGGATGACACGACCCGAGCTGCTCGAAGCCGGGCGGCCCGATTCCCCCGGGCCCCGCCTCCCGTTCCGGCTGCCGCCGGCGGCCCTGCGCGTCGGTTCCTGGGCCATCGCCCTGACCGTCGTGGTCACGGTCGTCGCGTCACACCGGTCGGCGCCGCCCCCGCCGCTGACGGTCGCCGCCGCCGCCGACGCCGATCCGGACGCGATGCTGCGCTGGATGGCGTTGGAGCAGCGCAACGCCTCTATCCGTGCCGTGCCGAGCCCCTACCGGGACGCCGCTGGTCTGGTGTCGACGATGCGCGGCGGCCGCACGCCCGCAAACTTCTTCCTGGCCCTGGCCTACGCGCGAACGCAGTACGGTGCCCGGCTGGTCGGCCGGTCCGGAGGTGGCATCGCCAACTATGTCTACGTGGGGCCAGTGCAGTGGCAACCGAGCGATTTCGCGAAGTACGCCGACCCGATGCACCGCAACTCGGAGCAGATACTCGACTCCTTCCTCGCAGTCGAGACGGAGCTGCACAGCGGGCCGGCGCCGGACTTCTCGGATGGGGCATTCGAACCGGCCACGTTGCTCGGACTGGACACCCGCGAAGCGCAGTCTCTCGCGGATATCTACGACATCCTCGACGGGGCGGGAGTCCGGGAAGGGCTGCCCAGCTGAGGCACCAGCAGGCGAGGACCACCGGACGAGTCAGACGAGACATCGGACGAGTCACCAGGACGAGACAAGGAGCCGGAATGCCGAACCGCACCTACCGCGTGACCGAGATCGTGGGCACGTCCACGCAGGGCGTCGACGACGCCGTCAGAAACGGGATCTCCCGAGCCGCCCAGACCATCCGCAACCTCGACTGGTTCGAGGTGACACAGATCAGAGGTCACCTCGTCGACGGCGCTGTGGATCACGTCCAGGTCGGGATGAAGGTCGGGTTCCGGCTGGAGGACGGCGCCGACAGCTGACCGCTGACCCGGCGCAGGTCCAAGATCGCTAATTGCGGGCAAAAACTGAAGCCCACTCCAGTTTTTGCCCTCAACGAGAGATCATGGAGTCCAGGCCGGGCGGCAGCGGCTCGCCGTGCAGCACCCGCAACCGTTGCGTCGGCCGGGTGACGGCGACGTAGAGGTCGTTCGCGCCCCTGGAGGACTCGCGCAGGATCGCCGCGGGCTCGAGCAGCACCACGGTGTCGAACTCCAGGCCTTTCACCCCGGCCACCGTGAGAACGGCGACCGAGCTGTCGAGCGCGTCCTGTCCGACGCTGACCGAACCGTCCGGCAGCCCCTCGGTGAGCAGCTTTACGATGCCGTCCCGGTCTTCCCTGGACACGATGACGGCGAGCCGCCCGCCGCCGAGCGCTGCGAGCTCCTCGGCGACCGCGTCGACGACGGTGCGGGGGTCCGCGGGGTCGATCCGGGTCGCGATCGGTGGGCTGTCGCCCTCACGCACCGAGATCGGAGCCGTCGCCGGGATCCCGGCGGCCGCGAGCACCGCAGAGGCCAGCGTCATGATCTGGGCGGGCGTGCGGTAGTTGACCGTCAGCTCCTCCAGCGTCCAGCGCCCCTCGACGTACGGGTCGAGCACCTCGTCCCAGGACCGCGCCCCGGCCAGCGCACCGGTCTGCGCGATGTCGCCCACCAGCGTCATCGAGCGCAGCGGCGAGCGGCGCATCAGCAGCCGCCACGTCATGGCCGAGAGCTCCTGCGCCTCGTCGACGACCACGTGCCCGTACGCCCAGCTGCGGTCGTGCTCGGCGCGCTCGGCGAGGGTGAGCACCGGTCCCTCGTCGGCGAAGCGCGCGGCCAGCGTCTCCGCGTCGACCAGCCCGTCCCCGCCGCCCATCTGCAGCACGCCGCGCGCGTAGTCGAGCTCGGACCGGCGACGTTCGGCCTGCTCCTGCGCCGCCAGCCGCGCGGCGGTGTCGTCCTCGCCGAGCAGCTCGGCCGCCTCGTCGAGCAGGGCGACGTCGCCCACCGTCCAAGCCGCGCCGCGGTCCCGCTGGAGCAGCGCACGTTCGGCCGCCGTGAGCTCCGGCGCGGCGGCGGCGAGCCGGTCGGGATCGGCGAAGAGATCCTCGATGAGCTGCTCGGGAGTGAGCGGCATCCAGGCCAGGTTGAGCTCGCGGCGCACGTCCCTGGCGGCGCGCAAGTCGGAGACCAGCTCGTCGCGGTTGTCCCGGTCCAGCGTGGTCCCCAGCGCCCGCGCGAACTGGCCCGCGAGGTGGTCGAGCAGCTCGCGGACGAACTGCGTCCGGGCCAGGTTGTGCGGCCGGCGACTGCGCCGGGCCCGGCCACGCGCCGCCTCGACCGCCTCGGGCGTCAGCTCGATCGATGTGCCGTCGATGTCGAGGGTCAGCGCCTCCCTCGGGACGCGTTGCCGGTTGCGGACCGCCGTGGCGATCACGGCCGCCATCCGCAGGTCGCCCTTGAGTGCGGCCACTTCGGGTGGCTCGAGCCCGCGCGCGTCCAGGCCCGGGTAGAGCTGCGCGGGCGTCGACATCACCACACCGGTCTCGCCGAGGGACGGCAGCACCTGCCCGATGTAGCGCAGGAACAGGTCGTTCGGCCCGACGATCAGGACGCCGTTGCGCTCGAGCCGCTCGCGGTAGGTGTAGAGCAGGTACGCCGCGCGGTGCAGGGCCACCGCCGTCTTGCCGGTGCCGGGACCGCCCTGGACAACGAGGACCCCCGCCAGGTCCGAGCGGATCACCCGGTCCTGCTCGGCCTGGATGGTCGCGACGATGTCGCCCATGCGGCCGGTCCGGTGCGCGCCGATCGCGGCGAGCAGCGCGCCCTCGCCGTTGAGGGTGCTCCGGTCGGCCTGGTCCATCGCGTCGAGGTCCAGCACCTCGTCCTCGACCCCCACCACGTTGCGGCCTCGCGTTGACAGGTGCCTGCGGCGTACGACGTCCCCGGGGGTGGCCGCCGTCGCCTGGTAGAACGACCGCGCGGCCGGCGCCCGCCAGTCCACGAGCAGCTGGGTCTGGTCGTCGTCGGACAGGCCCACCCGGCCGATGTAGCGGCGCAGGCCGCTGGTCAGGTCCAGGCGCCCGAACGCGAGCCGGTCCTCGACGGCCTCCAGCTGCGCCAGGCGCTGCTCGTGCAGACCCGCGAAGGCGTCCCGCTCCGAGCGCATCTGCGGTGTCCCGGAGGCTCCGGTACGGCGGATCCGGCGGAGCTCGTCGAGCGTGCGCTCGCGAAGATCGTCCAACCGCGTGTACAGCAGGTCCACGTAGCCCTGCTCGTGCTCCAGCTCCCCGGCACTCCCAGCCACATGTCTCCTCTCGGGCGGCTGACCATTATTCACGGATCGGCGATGCTGGGTGCATGGCATCCATCACCAGAGACCCGCGCGTCACGGAACTG
>JAVEDB010000154.1 GCA_030841185.1 Actinomycetota bacterium | reverse complement strand
CCCGATTACAAGTCGGGTGCGCTGCCAATTGCGCCACGCCGGCAGGAATGGCTCAGCGGTCCAATCCTAGGCGGCCGGCCCAGTCGTCTCGGGCGGCGCGAACACGACGGCCACCCGCAGGTCCTCCGAGATGTCGACGAAGCGGTGCGCTGCGCCCGCCGGCACGAACGCCACTGAACCCGGTCCTACCTCAGTCCTGCTGCCGCCGACATCCAAGACGGCCGAGCCACTCACCACGACGTACACCTCGTCCTCCGCATGGGGCTGCTGGCCGTCGACCGCACCCCGATCGAGCGCATACACGCCCGCACTGAGCGCCGCGGACCTGACCACCTCCCGCCACGGCCGCGCCTCCACATCGGCGGCAGCCACCACCATCGGGTCGGCCCGCACCGGCGAGATCCCGTGCGTCGGCCAGAACGGCCACTCCTCGAAGCGCGTCGCCCTCCCCTCGTCGTCGAACCGCACCACCCACAGATCGAGGTACTCCTGCCGCACCGGCTCCCCATACGTCACCGCAACTCGGGCCACCCCCGTCCCGTCGGAGAACGCCACGACGTCCGTCTGCATCGAGAAGGCCTCGTCCGGACCGTCGCGACCTTCCTCCCAGAACCGTTCGATCGCCGGCAGGCCCACCAGCGGTTCGGCGTACGGCGACACGAGGTACGCCGCGGCGGGGCTGAACAACTCGGCCAGCATCGCGGTCCCGGGCGTCCGCCAGGCCTGCTCGTAACGCTCGATCCACCTCATCAGCTCGTCGGCCGACTCAAGCATCGGCGAAGACTCCACCGAGCTCGGCGGCGCGCGGCGGGTCGGCGCCGCGACGCGAACAGGTGATCGCCGAGGCACGGACGGCGTCGTCCACGAGCCCGCCCACCGCGTCCCCCGACAGCGCCCGCAGATCCCCTCGCCGGTCGGCGCCCAAGAGGCCGCGCCGCGCGAGGCCGGCCAGCAACGCGGCCATGAACGAGTCACCCGCCCCTACGGTGTCGACCACGTCAACCGGTACGCCGGGCCGATGCACCTCACCGCTCGCGGGACCGACCGCCAGCGCACCCTCGCCACCACGAGTGACCACCACCAGGTCCGGCCCTTGCTCGAGCCACGAAGAAGCGACGTCCTCGATCGACTTGCCGGGCTCGAGCCAGGCGATGTCCTCGTCGCTGGCCTTCACCACGGCGGCCACCGCCAGCAGCTCGCGAACGACCTCGCGCACCTCCTCCGGCGAGCCCATCAACAGGTGCCGGACGTTCGGGTCGAAGGACACCGTCGCGGTCCGCGCGGCCCGGCCCGCAAGCCGCCGCAGCACCGCCCCACCGGGCGCGGTCGTGAGCCCGAGCGACCCGACATGCAGCGCCTGCACGCCGGCGAGGGCCCCCGCGAGCTCGTCATCGGTCCACTGCCAGTCAGCGGTCCCGTCGACGCGGAAGTCGTAGGCGGCCGAGCCGTCCTCCTGCAGGGCGACGATCGCGAGCGACGACGGCTCCGGCGCCCGCACGGCGTGCGAGAGGTCGACGCCGTTGCGCTCCAGGTGCGCACGCAGCCGCACTCCGAGGACGTCGTCGGACAATCGAGCCAGCATCCGAGCGACGACATCCAGCCGGGCGAGTCCGACTGCGACGTTGGCCGGGCTCCCTCCGGGTGCGGCCCGGAACAGACCGTCCTCCCCAGCAGGCACCAGGTCGGTGATGACCTCACCCGCAACCGCCACGACAGCGCGCACGCGGGCGAACTTACCGCGCCCTACGATCTGGCGTTGTGCCTGACCAGACCCGGTCTTCCTCGGGCAGCACACGCGCGGCCGCGGTGCTCGCCGCCCTGCTGCCCGATGTGCGCGCGCAGGCGCTCGCGGCTCTCGGAACGGTCGAGGGGGAGGGCCTCGCGGCCCGCTTCGAGCAGCATCATCTCGACCTGGTCGAACCCCTGGACCGCCTGTACGGCGACACCCTCGACGGGCCGGCCCTGACAGCGCTCGTCCGGTCGATGGTCGACCCCGTCGTCGCCGCCGCTCTGCGACGACCGGAGGAACTGCGCGCGCTGGACCGTCGCCGCGAGGTCGACCCCGGTTGGTTCCTCCGGGCCCGGATGATCGGCTACGTCGCGTACGTCGATCGGTTCGCTGGCACCCTGGACGGCGTCCGGGACCGGCTGAACTACCTGACAGAGCTCGGCGTCACGTACCTGCACCTGATGCCCCTGCTGAAGCCGCGGGACGGCGACAACGACGGTGGCTACGCGGTCGCGGACTACGAGGCCGTGGACCCGCGACTGGGAACGATGGCCGACCTCGAGCGGCTGGCCGGTGACCTGCATTCCCGGGGCATGTCGCTGTGTGTCGATCTCGTTCTCAACCACACCGCCGCGGAGCACCCGTGGGCTCGAGCGGCGGCGGCCGGTGACCCGGCCTACCGCGCCTTCTACCGCATCTTTCCCGACCGCACCGAGCCCGACCGCTACGAGGCGACCCTGCCCGAGGTCTTCCCGGACAACTCCCCCGGCAGCTTCAGCCACGTCGAGGGCGTCGGCTGGGTGTGGACCACGTTCAACTCCTTCCAGTGGGACCTGGACTGGTCCAACCCTGACGTGTTCCGAGCGATGCTCGACACGATGCTGTCGCTGGCGAACCACGGGGTCGACGTGCTGCGGCTCGACGCCGCGCCGTTCCTGTGGAAGCGGGTCGGCACCGACTGCCAGAACCAACCCGAGGTGCACCTGCTGCTGCAGGCGCTGCGCGCCCTCGTGTCGATCGCTGCACCCGGTGTCGCGTTCAAGGCCGAGGCCATCGTCGCTCCCGAGCAGCTCGTGCAGTACCTCGGTGCCGACGACCGGTTCCGGCCCGAGTGCGATCTCGCGTATCACAACCAGTTGATGGTCATGCTGTGGTCGTCGCTGGCGACCCGCGACGTCCGGCTGGCGCGTACCTCGCTCGCGCGGATGCGGCCGGCGCCGCCGTCGACCGCCTGGGTGACCTACCTGCGTTGCCACGACGACATCGGCTGGGCGGTGTCGGACGACAACGCCCGCGCGAGTGGCCTCGATCCCCATGCGCACCGGGCCTTCCTCAGCGACTTCTACGCGGGCATCCATCCGGGGTCGTTCGCCCGTGGCGCGGTGTTCCAGTCCAACCCGCGGACCGGGGACCGGCGCATCTCCGGCAGCGCTGCTTCGCTGTCCGGCCTCGAGGCTGCGTTGGCCGCGGGCGACGCAGCCGAGGTGGACCTCTCGCTGCGCCGGCTGCTCATGCTCTACAGCGTCGTCTACTCCTACGGGGGCGT
>JAVEDB010000151.1 GCA_030841185.1 Actinomycetota bacterium | reverse complement strand
GTTTCTGCTGAGCCCGCGTTCGCTGCGGACCGACCGCGAAAGGAACGACTGAGGTGTGCCGGTGATAGCGTTCCGCGAGCTTTGGCGGCCCGCCTCCGCACCCGTCAGGAGCGTCGCCTGATGACCGCGGAGCTGCGGAGGGAGGACGGGATGCTGTCGCGGTTCCGTGTCCTCGCAAACCAACGCAACACCCTGTTCCTGCTGATCACTCGCGACCTGAAGATCAAGTACGCCGACTCCAAGCTCGGCTACCTCTGGTCGGTCCTGGACCCCCTGCTGATGGCGGGGGTCTACTGGTTCGTCTTCACCCAGCTCTTCAACCGCGGTGTCGGCCGGGAGCCCTACATCCTCTTCCTCATCCTCGGAATGCTGCCCTGGAACTGGGCCCAGGGCGTCCTGACGGACGCGACCAGGGCGCTGACCGCCGACGCCAAGCTGGTGCGCTCGTCGAACCTCGACCGCGAGGTGTGGGTGGTGCGGATCGTGGGCGCGAAAGCAGTGGAGTTCGTTTTCAGCATGCCGGTCATCGCGATCATCGCGATCCTGACCGGTTCGACGCCGTCGTGGTACCTCCTCGCGTTCCCGCTCGCGATGGCCATCCAGGCGACCTTCCTCCTCGGTGCGGCCCTTGCCCTCGCGCCGCTCGGCGTGCTGTTCACCGACGTGACCCGGGTGATGCGGATCCTGCTGCGCATCCTCTTCTACCTGTCGCCGATCATCTACGGCGCGCGCGACGTCAAGGCCAAGACGCCCGAGTGGGTCGGGTTCATCTACGACCTCAATCCGCTGTCCGGAACCTTCGACCTCTACCGTGCCGCGTTCTTCCCCCGCTTCTTCGTGGGCTGGACCGAGGTGGTCATCGCCGCCGTCGTCTCGCTGGGCTTCCTCGCTCTCGGGTTCAGGATCTTTACCAGGCTCGAGGGCCGGGCCCTCAAGGAGCTCTGATGGCACCGGTCATCCAGGCCGAGGGGCTCGGCATCCGGTTCCAGCTCAACCGGCACCGGCGCAAGCAGATCCGCGACATCCTGTTCCGGCACAACGTCCCGGTTCCCAAGGGCGAGTTCTGGGCGCTGCGTGACATCAACCTGACCGTCGGCCAGGGGGAGGCCGTCGGTCTCGTCGGCGGCAACGGCGGCGGCAAGAGCACGCTGCTCAAGTTGATAGCCGGCGTGCTCATACCGGACGAAGGCTCGGTCACCGTCAACGGAGGGGTGGCGCCGCTCATCGAGGTCACCGGCGGCTTCGTCGGCGACCTCACCGCTCGGGACAACATCACGCTGACCGCCGGCCTGCACGGTCTGTCCAAGCAGACGATCGCCAAGAAGTTCGACGAGATCGTGGACTTCGCCGAGGTTGGCGATTTCCTCGACACCCCGTTCCGGCACTTCTCGAGCGGGATGAAGGTCCGGCTCGGCTTCGCCCTGGTCACCAGTCTCGACGAGCCGATCGTCCTCGTCGACGAGGTCCTCGCGGTTGGTGACCGCGCCTTCCGGGAGAAGTGCTATCTGCGCATGGAAGAGATGCTCTCGGGGGGGAAGACTCTGTTCCTCGTCTCGCACAACGAGGCAGACCTGCGCCGCTTCTGCACCCGCGGGGTGTACCTGCGCAAGGGACTGCTCGCCGCCGACGGCCCCATCGAGGAAACGCTCGACCAGTACAACGCCGACCTCGACGGCGCGGCGAGATGACCGGGTAGTTGCGTCAGGAGCAGATGTCCTGGTTGGCCCTGCGGGTCGAGATGGTGGCCTCGGTCGTCGGCGTCGCAGTGGATGACGGCGAGCCGGCCACCGTGACCGGTACCACAGTCGCGTGGTCGGCGCCCACGATGACGACGAGGGTTCTCGAAAGTGATGCGTCGACCTCGACGTGAGAGGCGGGAATCGATGCAGCGAGGGTGCGTCCGGACTCGTCGTACGCCGGGCCGTGGCGCACCACCGTCGTCGCGTAGTCGCTGCGGTCAGCCGTGCCGACTCGCGCCACCACGTAGCCCTGGGCCTCGAGCTCCTGGGCCATCCGCGAGGCGGCCCCTGCCACGCCGGACCCGTTGAGGACCTGTACGCGGATCGACTGGGGCGGCGTGATCAGCGCCGGCCCACTCGTCGAGGTGGTGGGGGTCGGGCTGGTCGGCCTGGGACCGTGGCCGGGCAACGGCTGGTCGTAGCGCAAGGCCGTCCACAGCGCAGCCGCCGAGGACTTCCACACGACCCTGTTGGGGTTCAGGGGGTAGGCCTTGGTCGGAACCGTCACGAACGTCACCGCGTCGGTCTTGAGGCCCTTCACGCTCTGCGCCAGCTTGCGCAGCTCGTTGAGGCTCGCGAGTCCGGGATCGGTGGTGATGGACTTCGTCGCCGCGTCCAGGAACCGCAACAGGCGGTCCGGACGCAGCAGCAGGCCGGTGCTCTGCACCTTGGTCACCAACGACGAGAGAAACGCTTGCTGGCGGTCGATACGGCCGATGTCGCTGCCGTTGCCCAGGCCGTGCCGGTTGCGCACGTAGGCCAATGCCTGGTCGCCCTTCACGATGTGGCGGCCCTTGGTGAGATGCAGGTGCGAGTCGCGGTCGTTCACGTCCTGCGGAAGACAGACCTCCACGCCGTCGAGGGCATTCACCATGTTCTTGAAGCCGTTGAAGTCCACCACCACGTAGTTGTCGACGTGGATCTGGGTGAGCTTCTCGATGGTCCGGATCGTGCAGGCGGCGCCGCCCTCGGCGAACGCGGCGTTGAACATCTGCGCGGACTGCGCCGGCATCTGGCTGCCGTCCTCACGAATGCACGACGGCATCGCCACGACCGAGTCGCGCGGGATACTCACGAGGACCGCGCTCTTCCGGTCGGCAGCCAGGTGCAGCAGGATCGTCGTGTCGGATCGCTGACCCGCGACGTTCGGGTTTTCCGCGGCCTTGCCTGTCCTCTTGTCCGAGCCGATGATCACGATGTTGCGCGGTTTCTTGGGGCCTTCGGCGATCACCTTCGGCCGGTCTTTCCCCAGCTGCTTGGTGAGGTCCTTGCTGACGATGTTGCTGTCGAGCTTGACGTAGGCCGCGAAGGCACCCGCGGTGCCGGTGACGAGGATCACGGCCAGCGTTATCGCCAGTGCACGGAGGGCCCGCCGCAGTGGCCGCCGGGCCGCGACATGCCGGGCCCGTGTCTCGCGGTGTGCCGGTGTGCGTCGCACTGTTGTCGGGGTCCTTCGGCAGGAGAGGGCGCCGCAAGTCGCGGCGGCACGCAGAGAGACCCTGCAGTCTAGGTCACGCGTGGTAGTGCCTGCAGCACGGCGTCGCCCAGCCCGCTCCCTGCCGTTATGTGCTCGGCGGGGAGGCGCGAGCGCATCTTGTCCTCATCCAGGTGCCGGGCCAGAACCGCACCGCACCGGGCGCCCAGGGGGACCAGCAAGCCCGCGAGCACCGAGTCCACGTCGCCGTACGGCGCAGCGCACAGGATCCGTGCCCCGGGGGGCAGTGCCCAGCGGGCTGCGGCGCTGGCCGTGAGCTCGCCCAGCTCGCCGGCCGTCAGGACGGCGCCGTCGGTCTCCAGGGCACGAGCGTCCGGGTCGTCCGGGACCTCGGGCACGAAGTGGTCCCCGTGCGCGTGAATCTCGCGGTCGTAGTCGAGGGCGTACGTCGGTGGCGCGGCCCCCCGCCGGGGGAGGCCAAGCGGGCCGAGGCCGAGGGCAACGACCTCCCCGCTGAACGTGGCCGGCCCGCTCGCCGGGTCATCGGCCGCGATGATGGTGATATCGGCGTCTGCAGCGCCAGGAGCCGCCACCAGGCCCGCTGCCCAGCACGCGCTCAGCCACACTGCCGCCTGCCAGTGCACCGGAAGGTGCAGGGCCACCCGCTGTCCCGGACGGGCGTCGAGCCCGTCGCGGAGCAGGTTGGCCGTCTTTGCCACCCAGTTCCCGAACGTCGCGACCGACAGCTCCGCCCGCTCGTCGGTGCGGTCGTCGTAAAAGGTCAGCAACGGCCTGGCTGGGTCGTCCACGAGGGCGGCACTCAGCATGTGTCGCGGGGTCATCCCGCGGAGCCTAAGCGGGGCGGCGATCGCGTCCGACGCCCGACCCGGGTGGCTGGTTGTCATCCGTTGGGCAAAATCTCGCGGCCGAATCTCCGAATCGGTCAAGGAGCCTCGACGTGGGGTCGATCCCGGGAGAGACTGCGAAACTGTTGCCCCACTAGCCTCACCAGTCCCACCAGTACCAGTGCACCCAGCCTCAGAACACCCCAGCCCCCGTCGAAGGTTGCCGGCTCATGCGCAAGGCCCCTGCATTCCTGCTCCTCAGCGTCGCGGTACCCGGCCTGTCGGCCCTGCCGGTCATCTCGGCCCCGACGCCGACGCCCAAGCCGGTCGCCCCGCACATGCGGGCGGTTGCCGTGCGTGGAGTCGACCAGGCGCTGCTGCGTACCGCGGCCGGCCGCGCCAGCTGGGTGATCTCCGCCCAGTACCGGAAGAGCTTCCGGGATGCCCGCAAGCTCGGCCGCGCCCCCAGCCAGCCCGCGATCCTCGCGGCCGCTGACCACACGACGGCGTTCTCCCTGATCGGCGTCACCTGGCGGGCCGGCACTGGCCGCGACGTGACGGTCCTCGTACGCACGCACAGCCATGGCCACTGGGGCGAGTGGACCGCGCTCGACCTGTCCGACACGCCGGCCGCCTCCGAGGGCGCGGATGTGCGGGATGGAACCGAGCCCGTCTACGCAGGACCCTCCGACGGCTACCAGGTGCGCGTCGACGTCCGGAGCGGGTCGCTGCCGGCCGACATCAAGGTCAATCTTGTCGACCCCGGGACCTCGCGGGCCGATGGCACCGTCGGCACGGCCGGGCCCGCCGCCTCCGCCTCGGCCGAGGCCGCGCGGCCGACGATCTACTCGCGCAAGGACTGGGGAGCGGACGAGTCGCTGCGCAGCGGCCCCCCGACGTACATGTCCACCATCAAGGCCGGTTTCGTGCACCACACGGCCGGCACCAACGGCTACTCCGCCGCCGACGTCCCGAGGATCATCCGTGGTGTCTACGCGTACCACACGCTGAGCAACGGCTGGTCCGACATCGGCTACAACTACCTGGTCGACCGGTTCGGACGGCTCTGGGAAGGCCGCTGGGGCGGTATCGACCGGGCCGTGAAGGGCGCGCACACCGGCGGGTTCAACCAGGACACCTTCGCGGTCTCGGCGATCGGCGACTACGGCAAGGTCGCCGCCCCGGCAGCCATGACGGGCGCGATCGCCCGCCTGATGGCCTGGAAGCTCGGGCGCTACTACCGCAACCCGAAGGGCACCACCGTGCTCACCTCGGAAGGCCACGGCACCTCGCGGTACGCCGCGGGAGTCAAGGTCACGGTCAACGTCATCTCCGGGCACCGGGACATGGGCTTCACCGAGTGTCCCGGTCAGTACCTCTACGCGAAGATCCCGACGATCCGGTCGGTGGTTGCGTCGTTGATGGGGGCTGGCCTCGTCGCGCCGTCGATCTCATCGTCCAACGTGGCCTACGGGGGCGCCCCGCTGGGCGTGACGTTCGGGGTCCTGCGCGTCCAGAGCTGGACACTCGAGATCAGAGCACGCTGCACCCAGCGGCTCATGCGCACGCTGACCGGCACAGCGTCGCCGGCAAGCCGCTTCGCTACCGCATGGGACCTCCGCGGGCAGGACGGTCGCCCAGTACGTCCTGGCGTCTATGACATCGAGTTGACGAGCGCGTCGCCGGGGAGCACGGCTCGTCCATGGACGTCCGCGGTCTCCGTGCTCGCCGCCAACAGCAGCCCGCCGCCTCTGACCGCGGTCACACCGCCCGGCGTCAGCTCATACGTCCCGGTCACCCCAGCGCGCCTCTACGACAGCCGCTCGACCGGACTACCCCTGGCCCAGGGTGCGGGCCTCGACCTCACCGTCCTGGGAGTGCGGGGCATCCCGACGACCGGCGTGGCCGCCGTGGCTCTGAACGTCACGGCCACATGCCCTTCGGTGGACACCTCTGTCATCGTGTGGCCGGCTGGGCAGTCCAGGACGCACGTGCAGACGGTGAACGTCCGGGCCGGCGGGACAACGGCAGGACTTGCCGTGTCACCGGTCGGTCATGACGGCAAGGTCAGCTTCCTCAATCTGACCGGCAGCACAGACCTGACCGTGGACGTCAGCGGCTATTACCTCTCAGCCACGAGCCAGGGCAGCCTGTTCCACGTCACACCCGCGTTCCGCGCGGTGGACTCCCGCTCCGGCGCAGGCCCCCTCTCGGCCGGAGCATCCCGGACGATCACCGTGCCTTCCATGGACGGTGTCGACGCCACCGCGATGTCAGCGGTGGTGGTCAACATCACCTCTCTGGGGTCCGTCGGCAGCGGATGGCTCACGGCATACCCGTTCGGGGCTGCGAGTGCGGGGACCTCCACGATCAACTACGGCGGAGTGGGTCCGGTGGCCAACCGTGCGGTCGTGCGGCTTGCCGGTGGTCGCTTCACGCTGACTGCTGGGGGCGCAGCCACCGACTACCTGATCGATGTCGTCGGGTGGTACGCCCCCGGTGTGGTGCTGTCGGGTCGGACCTATCAGGCGCTGACGCCGGTGCGAGTACTCGATACCCGGGCGGGCACCGGCGCCGCAATGGGGCCGCTCGGTTCCTCGGGCACGCTGGGGCTGACCGTCGCCGGTGTCGGGAGACCGGTCCCGGTTGGGGCCTCCGCCGTGGTGATGAGACTTACCGGGGTAGGCGCGACGCGGCCAACCTATGTGACTGCCTGGCCGTCAGGCCCGGCGCGCCCGCCCACCTCCGATCTCAACATCGAGCCCGCCGTGACGACGTCCAACCTCGTCGTCGTCGGGGTCGGGACCTCCGGGAAGATCGACTTGTACAACGCCAACGGCTCCACGCACCTGGTGGCTGACGTGGTCGGCTATTACCTATGACTTCATGGCCGCCCCCACGACTGACCCGGGCGTAGGCTGACCGAGGCCGATACCGGGACTAGCGAGGCAGGAGTGATCGCGGCGTGGCGCCTCGCGTGCTCGTCGATGCAACCGCGGTGCCCTCGGACAGGGGTGGGGTCGGCCGCTACGTCGACGGACTGATCACGAGCCTCGACCGGGCCGGTGGCGACCTGGTCGTCGTCTGCCAGCGCTCCGATGCCGAGCGGTTCGCCCGGCTCGCGCCGGGCGCCGAAGTGGTCGCGGGCCCCTCGGCGATCTCGCACCGGCCGGCCCGGCTGGCCTGGGAGCAGACCGGCCTGCCGCTGGTCGCGCAGCAGACCGAAGCCGACGTGATCCACTCGCCCTACTACACGATGCCGCTACACGCACCCGTGCCTGTCGTGGTCACCGTCCACGACGTCACGTTCTTCTCCGAGCCCGAGGTGCACAGCGCGGTCCGGGCCGGCTTCTACCGGTCCGCGACCCGCACTGCAGTACGCCGTGCGGCGCGCGTCATCGTGCCCTCGCAGGCGACCCGCGACGAGTTGATCCGGGTCCTCGAAGCCGATCCCGAGCGCATCGACGTGGCCCGCCACGGCGTCGATCTCGCGACCTTCCACCCGCCCTCGGACGTGGAGACGCGCCGCGTCTCCGACCGGCTCGGTCTGCACGGCCGCCCCTACGTCGCCTTCCTCGGCGTCCTCGACCGGCGCAAGAACGTGCCCGACCTCGTCCGCGGGTGGGTGCAGGCGGTCGACGGCATGGACGAGCCGCCCGCGCTGGTGCTGGCCGGCAGCAGTGGCTGGGACGACGCGGTCGACCAGGCCATCGCCGAGGTGCCTCAGCACCTCAAGGTGGTGCGCCCCGGCTTCCTCCGTCCGGCCGACCTCCCGGGCCTGCTCGGCGGCGCCTTGGTGTCGGCCTTCCCCAGCAAGGCCGAGGGCTTCGGGCTGCCGGTGCTCGAGGCGATGGCCTGCGGCGCGGCGGTGCTGACGGCCCGGCGGCTGTCCCTGCCGGAGGTCGGTGGCGACGCCGTGGAGTACACCGAGCCCGACGCCGAGAGCATCGCCGCCTCGCTGCGCCGGCTGATCCTCGACGAGGACCGGCGGGCCGCGCTGTCACGGTCCGGGCCGCTGCGGGCCCGCGAGTTCACCTGGGAGGCGTCGGCCGCGGCGCACCGGGCGAGCTACGACCGTGCCGTCTCCGGGGTGGTCGGGGTCCCCGGATGAGATGAGCGAGGCCGTCCTGCTGGTCGGCGGCCGGGGCACCCGGCTGCGCCCACTCACGGTCACGACCCCCAAGCCGATGCTGCCTACCGCCGGCGTCCCGTTCCTGGCCCACGTGCTGGCCCGCGCCCGGGCCGCGGGCATCGAGCACGTGGTGCTGGCCACGTCGTACCGGCCCGAGGTGTTCTCGGAGCACTTCGGCGCGGGAGCCGGGTTCGGCCTGGCCATCGACTACGTCGCCGAGACCGAAGCCCTGGGCACCGCCGGTGGCATCCGCAATGTGTCCGGCCTGCTCACCAGCGGGCCCGACGACCCCGTCGTGGTTCTCAACGGGGACGTCCTGTCCGGCCACGACATCGCCCGCCAGATAGCCGCGCACCGGGCGGCCGGCGCGGACGCGACCCTGCACCTGACGGAGGTCGACGACGCCCGCCCGTTCGGCAGCTGCCCGACGGATGCGAGCGGACGGATCACCGCGTTCCTCGAGAAGAGCCCGGTACCGGTGTCCAACCTGGTCAACGCCGGGTGCTACGTGCTGGCCCGGCGGGTCATCGACGCGATCCCGGCCGGCCGGCCGGTGTCGGTAGAGCGGGAGACGTTCCCCGCCCTGCTGGCCGCCGGCGCGCTGGTGCTCGGACACGTCGACGACGCCTACTGGCTGGACATCGGCACCCCGGCGGCGTACGTCCGCGCGTCAGCCGACCTGGTCCGGGGGATGGCGCCCTCGCCCGCGCTGCCCGGCCCGCCGGGTGAGGCCCTGGTGCTGCCCGGCGCGCAGGTGGCGCCCGACGCGGTCATCGACGGCGGGACCACGGTCGCCGCCACCGCCTGCGTGGGCGCCGGGGCCACGGTGTCCGGCAGCGTGCTGATGGAGGGTTCGCGGGTCGACGCGGGTGCCCGCCTCTCCCGCTCGGTGCTCGGTCGAGGCGCGTCCGTCGGGGCAGGCACCGTCCTCGACGGCGTAGTCGTTGGCGACGGCGCGCATGTCGGCGCCGGCAACGAGCTGGTCAGCGGCGCGCGGGTGTGGCCCGATGCGATCCTGCCGGACCGCTCGGTGCGCTTCTCCACCGACGAAGCCGGCTGAGAGCTAGGCCGCGTTCGGCTCGGGGGAGTCCGTGTAGGGGAAGGTCTTCATGAACGTGTTGACGACCGCACCGCTGACCTTGCCGCACAGCTCGCGGTGGCCCTGCTTGGCCGCCCAGTGCGAGAGCGCGATGTGCTTCCCGGCCGGGAACGCGCCGTAGGAGGTGTCCCACGCCGACACGATGAACTTCCCGGTCGACCCGGCGGCGGCGGTGCGACGCGCGCTCTGCGAGATGTTCTTCAAGTCGCTGAGCTGCTTGCCGGTGACCGTGCTGTCGTACCAGATGATGGTGTAGCCGTGCTCGAGGTTGTGGACCAGGTTTTCCATCGGCGGCCGGTCCTTGGCGGTGTAGAACGCCTTCGCAGGCACCACCGGCGTCACGAAGTGCTCGCCCGAGGACGGCGGCACCGTCGTGTACTTCACCCTCGTCTTGGTCGGCGTGTTCGTCCCGGGTCCCACGTGCACCCCCGACTTGGTCGGCGGGTCGTTGATCACCGCACCGCAGGCCGCTGCGCTGGCAGCGACACCGAAGGACGAGAGCGACTTCTTGGTCGGGTCGTTGCGGCTCTTGAGGTACGGCGGGAGCGCGGCAGCCACCACCAGACCGACACCGATCACCACCGCGATGGCGATGAACAGCACGCTCTTGCGGCGCTCGCGAGCCTGCTGCTCGCGACGCATCGCCTCGACCTTTGCCCGCCGGTCCCGGTCCTGCGTCTTGGACTTGTTCGCCACGGCTCTCTCTCGCTGGTCGTCTGGCACGGGGTCGTCGGGCAAGGGGTCGTGGCCCGGAGGTTGCTGGCTCTCGAGTCTACGCAACGCGCCGGGCCCCACCGGTTCCCCGCGGGCTGCGGACCGGCCAGACTGGGCCGGTGCCTGAACTGTGCCGGAGGTGGCGACCGGGCCGCCCGGTCAGCCTGCACACCATTCTCGGGCCGATGCGCCGCGGCGCCGGCGACCCCGCCTACCAGGTCGAGGGCAAGGCCGTGTGGCGCGCGGTGCGTACCCCGGACGGACCCGCGACGCTGCGGTTGGAGCCCGCCCCGGGGGTCGGCGTCATCGACGCGCGCGCCTGGGGTGCCGGCGCCGGGTGGCTGCTCGACTCGGTGCCCGGGATGCTCGGCGACCGCGACGAGCCGGCCGGCTTCCGGCCGCGCCATCCCGTGCTGACCGAGTCCTGGCGCCGCCACGGGACCTGGCGCGTCCCGCGGTCGGGACTTGTCCTCGAGTCGCTCGTCCCGGCAGTGCTCGAGCAGAAGGTCACCGGCCGGGAGGCGTGGCGGGCCTGGCGTCACCTGGTGCGCCGCTACGGCGAGAGCGCACCGGGTCCCGGCGCGGCCCGGCGACTCGTGGTTCCGCCGGCCGCGCCGGTGTGGGCCCGGGTGCCGTCGTGGGAGTGGCACCGGGCGGGTGTGGACCAGGCCAGGTCCCGGACCGCCGTGCTCGCGGCGGGCCGGGCGGGACGGCTCGAGGAGGCGGCTCAGCTGCCGCCGGACCAGGCGGAGCGCCGGTTGCGGGCGGTGGCCGGAGTCGGGGTGTGGACCGCTGCCGAGGTGGCGCAGCGTGCCCTCGGGGATGCCGACGCGGTCTCTGTCGGCGACTACCACCTCTCGTCCCTCGTCGGCTGGGCGCTGGTCGGTGAGCGCGTCGACGACGATGCGATGCTCGAGCTGCTGGAGCCCTACCGCGGCCACCGTTACCGGGCGGTGCGGATGATCGAGCTCTCCGGCGTACATCCACCGCGGCACGGGCCCCGCTATGCCGGGCGGGACTACCGGGCGATGTAGTCCAGAGCCCGGTCAGCGGACTATCAGGTAGTCCGCGGGGTCGCGTCCCGGGCGGTCCGGAGCCGGGGCCGCCGGATGGCCGACGGCGACCGCGCCCATCGGCTCCCAGTCCGGCGGCAGGTCCAGCGCCGCCCGCACCGCGTCCCGGCAGAACATCGTGCTGGAGACCCAGGCCGAGCCAAGCCCCTCGACGGCGAGGGCCACCAGGAGGTTCTGCACGCCGGCGCCGGTCGCGACGAGGAACATCTCCCGCTCGGCGGCGGACCGGCGCTCGTCCGGGTAGTCGTGCGCGCCGTCCGCAACGAGGCAGGGCACGACGAGGTACGGCGCGGCCCGCAGCACCAGCCCGCGCCGGGTACGCCGGGCGATCTGCTCCTCGGTGAAACCGTCGCCGCGCAGGTCCTCGACCCAGGCGTCGAGCATCGCGTCGAGCAGCCGGTCCTTCGCGGCCGCCGACTCGATCAGGACGAAGCGCCACGGGACGGTGTGGTGCGGCGCCGGGGCGGTCAGCGCCGCCGCGACCGCCTGGCGCACCGACGCTGGGTCGACCGGCTCGGCGGAGAACGTCCGCACGGTCCGTCGCGCGAGCAGGACGTCGCGCGAGCCGAGCCGGAACATGTCCTCCGCGGCCGGGCGGACCAGGGCCGCGCCGCCACCGCCGGGCTCGCTGGTGAGCCGGGCGGCCAGCCCCCGCACCACCGCGACCGGTCGTCCCGCCAGCTTGCCCTTGACGAGGTCGGCCGCGGCGGCCACCTCGTCGGCGACGGCGGTCACCGTCTGGTCGAGCACGTTGCCGTGGTGGTCTGCCCGGCCGCGCAGGTCGTCGAGGGGCTCCAGCCCGGCGACCCCGATCGCCTGGTCGACCAGACCGGTGCGCCAGGCCCGGCCGAACGTGTCGCTGACGACCACCGCCACGTCGACCCCGAGGACCTGCAGCACCCGCGACCGCAGCGCGCGCGCCGAGGCATCCGGGTCGACGGGGAGGAGGACGACGGTGCCGGCGACGGTGTTGCTCGTGTCCACGCCCGCCGAGGCCAGCACCAGCCCGTGGCGCGTCTCGACGATGCGGGTCCGGCCGCGGGTCGCGACGACCCGGACGGTCTCGGCAGCGACCGCCTCGTCGCGGTCGATCGCGGCGACGCGGCCCTCGGCCTTGGCGACCACCTTGGAGGTGACGACGAGCACGTCGCCGTCCTCGAGGGGCGTGGCACCGTCGAGGGCGGCGGCCAGCAGGGTCGCCAGGTCGTCACCGGCCTGGATCTCGGGCAACCCGTCGACCGCCCACACCTGCACCGAGCTCACGCGGGCCGGCCCGCGCCGGCCAGGTCCATCGCCGCCCGGGCCATCTGGGCAGCGGCCTGCGGGTCGCTCATCATCAGCGGGACGGCCCGGCAGGCGATGCCGAGTGCCGCCACGTCGTCGACCAACCCGCCGTCGCGCTCGTCGACGAGCCAGCCGTCGAGCAGCTCGGGACCGTAGTGGCGCGCCACTGCGGCCGCGGTCGACTCGACGCCGATCGCCTCCAGCAGCCGGTCGGCCATCCCGCGCACTGGTGCGCCACCGACGATGGGGGACACGCCGATGACCGGAGCCGCCGTGTCGGTGAGGGCGGCCCGGATGCCGGGAACGGCGAGGATGGTCCCGATGCTCACCACCGGGTTGGACGGCGGCAGCAGCACGACGTCGGCGGTCGCGATGGCCTCGAGTACGCCGGGTCCGGGCTTGGCGTCCTCGACACCAACGGGGACCACGTCGATCGCCCGTGGGCGGGCGTGCAGCCGGACCCAGTACTCCTGGAAGTGCACGGCCCGCTGTCCTCCAGGTGCGCCGGCGTCCTCGATGACGACGTGGGTCTCGACGCGGTCGTCGCTCATCGGCAGCAGGCTGACGCCGGGGGACCACCGCTCGCACAACGCGGCCGTGACCGCGCTCAGCGGGTATCCCGCGGACAGCATCTGGGTGCGGATGACATGGGTCGCGAGGTCCCGGTCGCCCAAGGTGAACCAGTCCGGGCCGGCGCCGTAGACCGCCAGCTCCTCGGCGACGTGGAAGCTCTCGTCGGCCCGGCCCCAGCCCTGGTCCTCCGCGATGCCGCCGCCGAGGGTGTACATGACCGTGTCGAGATCGGGGCAGACCCGCAGCCCGAACAGCGTGATGTCGTCGGCGGTGTTGCCGATGACGGTGATCTGCGCGTCAGGCGCGGCGATCCGCAGGCCGCGCAGGAACCGGGCCGCGCCCACCCCCCCGGCGGGCACCGCGATGCGCGGGCCGGTTGTCATGCCGGAAGTCTGTCATCCGCGCTCATCGACGGGTCGGTCGGCAATTGGTCAGCCTTTCGGCTAAATATCACCGAACCACTTGACGAAGGGGTAACGACGCGCGTGTAATTCCAGTCGTGTCATTCGTCGCCCTAGCAGGGTCGGCGATCCGGGTCGAGGAGGCGCGCCATGGGTGAGGTATACGCATTGCTCAGCTGGGAGGAGCCGATCGAGGACTCTCTCGAGGAGTTCGGCTGGCAGGAGCGCGCGCTGTGTGCGCAGACGGACCCGGAGGCGTTTTTCCCCGAGAAGGGCGGCTCGACGCGGGAGGCGAAGAAGGTGTGCCTGTCCTGCGACGTGCGCAGCGAGTGCCTCGACTACGCGCTGGCCAACGATGAGCGGTTCGGCATCTGGGGCGGGCTGTCCGAGCGGGAGCGTCGCAAGCTGAAGAAGAGCGCCGTCTGACCTGCCCGCGCCTCCCGTAGGGTGGCGCGGCAGATGTCGACCCCCCACACGCCGCCCGCCCTCGCCCGGCACCTGGTCACGGCTGTCCTCGTCGCCCACAACGGCAGCCGCTGGCTTCCCCAGGCCGCCGCGGGGCTGCGCGACCAGACCCGCCAGCCGCAGCGCATCGTTGCCGTCGACACCGGCAGTGACGACGACTCAGCAGGCCTGCTGTCCCAGCTGCTCGGCCCCGACCGGGTAGTCACCGCCGCGTCCGGCACCGCGTTCGGTGCCGCCGTCGAGCTCGCGATGACGGCGAGCGACCAGCGTCACGGTGAGGCCGAGTCCACCGAGCCTGCCGCGGACGGCGACGGACCCGTCCGCTGGCTGTGGTTGCTGCACGACGACGTCGAACCCGAACCGCATGCGCTGGAGCGACTGCTCCGGTTCGTGGACGACAACCCGACTGTGGCCGTTGCGGGCCCGAAGATCCGCGGCTGGCACAACCGCCGCCTGCTGCTCGAGATCGGCGTCACCATCGCTCGCAGCGGCCGCCGGGAGACCGGGCTGGAGCGCCGGGAGCAGGACCAGGGCCAGCACGACGTCGTCCGCGACGTCCTCGCGGTCTCCACCGCCGGGATGCTCGTACGCCGCGACGTGTGGCGGGCGCTCGGTGGCCTCGACCCGCAGCTGCCGCTGTTCCGTGACGACGTCGACCTGGGCTGGCGGGCGAACCTGGCCGGGCACCGGGTCGTGTGCGTCCCCGATGCCGTCGTCCACCATGCGGAGGCCTCGACACACGCCCGGCGGCGTACGGCGGGTGCGGAACGAGTCCGCCGGGCGGACCGGCGCAACGCGACATACGTCCTGTTGGCGAACCAGCCGTTGCTGCTGCTGCCCTGGACGGTGCTGCGACTGACCCTCGGCGCGTTGGTGCGCACCCTCGGGCTGCTGGTGGGCAAGCTGCCGGCGAACGCCCTCGACGAGCTCTTCGCACTGGGGTCGGTGCTGGCCCGCCCGGATCGGCTGGTGCGGGCCCGGCTCGCCCGCCGCCGTACCCGGGTGCTGCCTGCGGGCGCGGTGCGCCCGCTGCTCGCCACCCCGGCCTCGAGCCTGCGGAACGGGCTCGAGGCGGTGACCGCCATTGTCGGCGTCGGCGCAGCGGCGAGCTACGCGGCCGGGCGGCACCGCGCGGTGGAGACCGGTCCGGCGTCGGAGGACGCCGAGGACCTGCCGTTCTGGCGCAGCGACCTGCTGCGCCGCGTCGTCAGCCGGCCCCCGGTGCTGGTGGCCCTGGTGCTGGGTCTGCTGGCCGTCGTCGCCGGACGGGACCTGTTCGGTGCCGGCCGGCTGATGGGCGGCGCGCTGCTTCCGACGCCGGACTCGGCCGGTGACCTCTGGCGGACGTACACCGAGAACTGGCACGCGGTCGGGCTCGGCAGTGACAGCCCGGCTCCGCCGTACCTCGCGGTGCTCGCGCTGCTCGGTACGGCTCTGCTCGGCAACGCCAGTGCCGCCGTCACCCTGGTGTTGCTCGGCGCGGTGCCACTGGCGGGTCTGAGCGCGTACCTGGCGCTGCGTCGCGTCGTCGTGTCCCGGGTGCTGCGGCTCTGGGGAGCAGCGACCTACGCGTTGTTGCCGGCGCTGCTCGGAGCGGTCGCCGCCGGGCGGCTGGGCACCACCGTGGTCGCGTTGCTGCTGCCGCTCGCGGCGGTGGCGGCCGCGCGCGCGCTCTCCCGCGACAGCTACCGGGCGGCCTGGGCCGCCGGTCTGCTGCTGGCCGTCATGACCGCCTTCTCCCCGGCGGTCTACCTCATCGTCGCGGCCCTCGCTGTCTTGGTCGCGGCGCTCGGGTGGGTGCGCGGCCCGGCGCTGCTGCGGCTGGGTGCGCTGCTCGTCGTCGCACCGCTGGTGCTGCTCCCGTGGCTGCCCTCGCTGGCGGCCCGGCCGGGGCGGCTGCTGCTCGAGGCCGGACTGGCCCGTGCGTCGCTCACCGACACCTCCCTGCCGCCACTGGCCGTGTTCCTGCTGCACCCCGGCGGCCCCGGCATGTACCCGCTGGTGGTCTCGGCCGGCCTGCTGCTCGCGGCGCTGGCCGCGCTGCTCCGGCCGGACCGCCGGAAGGTGGTCCTCGCCGGTTGGCTGGTCGCCCTCCTCGGCATCGTCGCGGCGGCTGTGGTCAGCCGGGTCCGCGTCGGCGCGCCCGGACTGGGCGGACCGGTGCTGGCGTGGGCCGGGACGCCGACGCTGCTGGCAGGCGCGGGCCTGGTCCTCGCGGCCGTCGTCGGCGCCGAGGGGGCGCGGGCTCGCATCGCGGCGCGCAGCTTCGGCTGGCGGCAGGTCACCGCAGCAGGCGTCGTGGTCCTGTCCGCAGCCGTCCCGCTGCTGGCGGGGGGCTGGTGGGCCGTCCGTGGCGCGGGCGACCCGCTCGCGCGTCGCAACCCGGTGCTGCTGCCGGCGTTCGTCGCCGCGGAAGGTGACCAACCCGAGCGGCCGCGGACCCTCGTTCTGCGTCAGCGCGGGGCCGGGTCCCTGTCCTACGCACTGCTGCGCGCCGACGGGCCCCGGCTCGGCGACGCGGATACGGCCCAGCCGGGGCCGGCCCGCCGTCTCGACGCGGTCGTCGCCGACCTCGCGTCCGGCAGAGGGGGCGACGCCGCCGCCGAGCTGGTGCCCTACGGCGTGCGGTTCGTCCTCGTCGACCGCCCGGTGCCCGCGGCACTGGGCGAGGCGATCGACGCGGTCCCGGGTCTGGTGCGGATCAGTGGGCCCGACCGGTCTGCACTGTGGAAGGTCCGCTACCCCTCCGGCCGGGTGCGACTCGTCGATGCCGCCGGACCGGCACCGCCGACCGTGCTGCCCGCGGGACCGATCGGCCTCGCTGTCCACGTCCCGCCGGCCGCGGGTGCCCGCCTGCTCGTCCTGGCCGACCGGCGGGCGCCCGGCTGGCGGGCCGAGCTGGCGGGCCATCGGCTGACACCACGGACGTACGCCGGGTGGGCGCAGGCCTTCGTCGTACCTGCGTCGGGTGGCCTCCTCACCGTGCGGCACGAGGACCGGGCGCACTCGGTGCTGCTCTGGCTGCAGGCCGCGGCGGTCGTGCTCGTGCTGGTGCTCGCGCTGCCCTCGGCCCGTCGTACCGAGGACCCGGACGAGCCGGCAACCCACGTCCCCTCGCATGCCCGGGCGGGGGGTGGGCCGTGAACCGCCCGAGCATTCCGGCCGTCGCGGTCGTCGTGGTCCTCCTCGCCGCCGGCGGCGGCTCCGTGATCGCGGGAACCCCGACGCCGGACCGCGCGCCCGCGCAGCCCGCGCACGCCGTACCGGTCGTGCGGGCGGCGGCTGCCTGCCCGCAGCCCTTGGACGCGACCGGTGCCCAGACCACCGTCGGGGTGGCCGCCCCCGGTCTGCTCGGCGCGAGCCGGGCCGTCGCGGCCGGTACGGGAACCGGCACCGGCACGGCCCGGCTCGAAGACCTCGCCGGCTCGCGAGAGCTGCGCCTCGCGCTGAGCGAGGCCTCGGGGACGGCCGTGCCACGCCTGGGCAGCCCGGCGTTGCTCGCCGTGGGGGCCGGATCGCGGGCACCCGGCTTCGCGGCGAGCGAGGCGGCGCGGATCCCCTCCGGTGACCTGCGCGGGCTGGCGGGGACGGACTGCGCCGCCGCAGGCACTGACTTCTGGTTCGTGGGCAGCGGTGCGGAGGTCGGCCAGCGCGGCCGGCTGTACCTGACCAACCCCGAGTCGGCTCCCGCACTCGTCGACGTGACGCTCTACGGACCGGCAGGGGTGGTGGACGCCCCGATCGGCAAGGGCGTCTCGGTGGCCGCCGGATCGCAGCACGTCCTGCTGCTGGACGCGCTGGCTCCGGGGATCAGCCGGTTCGGCGTGCACGTCCAGGTCCGGCAGGGTCGTATCGCCGCGGCCCTGCGCGACCAGCAGATCAGAGGGTTGGACCCGCGGGGCGTCGACTGGGTGCCGGCCGCCACCTGGATCACGTCCAGCCCCGCGGGGACGAAGGGGCCGGACTCGGCCAGCAGCCGCAGCCGCACGATGACGTCGGAGTCTCCCGGCGCGAGGATCTGCAGCCTCCGCTCGCCGGCACCGGATGCCACACCCGG
>JAVEDB010000145.1 GCA_030841185.1 Actinomycetota bacterium | reverse complement strand
AGCAGGGCGGCCGACTGGTCGTGGCCCAGCTGCTCGACGCCGTGGTGCAGGGCGCGGGTCAGCGCGGTGTGCGCGGCCGCGACGGCCACCTCGACCCCCGGACCGTCACTCGAACACATGTTCGAATCCTACCGCAGGTCGGCGACATCCGGAACCCGCAAACCGTTGCTGTGCAAGGGATTCCCGCCTGTGTATCAGCGGGAGTCAGCCGGAGTGACAGCAAGAAAGGAGCGGCACCGGCCGCTCCTCGCATTTCCAAGGTAACCCGCCGAGGGGGGCTTGCTGCAAGGCCCCCCTCAGGCCGCAGAATCACCGCCTCGAAGGCAGCACGTCGGAGGGGCTGGACTGTGGCCGAGCACGCCGTACTGATCGTTGGGGGAGGCCCCACGGGGTTGATGCTGGCCGGTGAGCTGGCGTTGGCGGGGGTCGACGCCGCCATCGTCGAGCGCCGCGCCAGCCAGGACCTCCCCGGCTCGCGCGCCGGCGGTCTGCACGCACGAACCATCGAGGTCCTCGATCAGCGTGGCATCGCCGATCGGTTCCTCGCGGAGGGACAGGTGGCCCAGGTCGCGGGTTTCGCTCGGGTCCCGTTCGACATCAGCGACTTCCCGACCCGGCATCCCTACGGGCTCGGCCTCTGGCAGAACCACATCGAGCGCATCCTGGCCGGCTGGGTCGACGAGCTGCCCGTCACCATCTACCGCGAACGAGAGACGACCGGGTTCGCGCAGGACGACACCGGCGTCGAGGTCGAGCTCTCCGACGGCCAGTCCCTGCGGGCGGACTACCTCGTCGGGTGCGACGGAGGACGAAGCGTCGTCCGCAAGGAGGCCGGCATCGAGTTCGCCGGGTGGGATCCCTCGACCAGCGCCCTGATCGCCGAGGCCGAGATGGCCGAGGAGCCGGAGCTGGGCACCCGCCAGGACGCCACCGGCCTGCACGCCCTCGGCAGGGTCGAGTACGAGATCCGCGACGGCGAAGTGATCTTCGCCGACCACGGGCCGGTCAGGATCATGGTGACCGAGCAGCACGTCGCGTCGAAGAGCGAACCCACCCTGCACGATGTGAGCGAGGGGCTCATCGGCGTGTACGGGACCGACTACGGCGTCCACAGTCCCCTCTGGATCTCCCGGTTCACCGACATGACCCGTCAGGCCGCGGCCTACCGGAAAGCGCGGGTGCTGCTGGCTGGCGACGCCGCCCACGTGCACTCCCCCGTGGGCGGGCAGGGGCTCAATACCGGCGTACAGGACGCCGTGAACCTGGGGTGGAAGCTGGCCCAGGTGGTCAAGGGTGTGTCGCCGGACAGCCTGTTGGACACCTATCACGACGAACGCCACCCGGTTGCTGCCCGCGTGCTGCGCAACACGATGGCGCAAGTAGCTCTCTTCCGCCCCGGCGACGCGCGCCTCGATGCCTTGCGCGACACCGTTGCCGACCTGTTGAGCATGGACGAGCCGCGCACGCGGTACGCCGGGATGATGTCCGGCCTGGACATTCACTACGACCTCGGCGAAGGACACCCGATGCTCGGTCGTCGGATGCCCGATCTCGACCTGCACACCGCGGAGGGGCCGCGTCGGGTCTTCACCCTGCTTCATGCGGCCCAGCCGGTCCTGCTCAACCTGGGCGAACCCGGTGGATTCGACATCACGCCGTGGGCGGATCGGGTCCAGCTGGTCGATGCCGACTTCAGCGGCAGCTGGGAGCTTCCGGTGCTCGGCGCCGTCGCTGCTCCCGCTGCGGTGTTGATCCGGCCCGACGGCTACGTCGCGTGGGTGGGAGAGGGGACCCACGTCGGGCTCGAGGACGCGCTCACTCGCTGGTTCGGGCCGCCGGCATAGGCAGCGGTGGCCCGGTCAGGCGCCGGGGGAGGTCTGCAGCTCGTCGGTAACCCGCACCCTCGTCGCCCGGCAGCGGTAGCCGGTCGGCCCCGGCTCGGTCCAGTCCACCTCGACGACCTGGCCGGCTCGCAGTTCTCCGTCGTGGTCGTCCACCGCGGACAGGTCCGCCCAGCAGCTGCCGGGCAGCTCGTCGGAGTCGATGACGCCCCAGTCGTCGTCACGCATCCAGAGCCGGACCGTGCCGGTCGCGGTCCCGCTGTTCCCCATGACCGTCACCCTTCGGAGCCGGGGTTCGCCATGAACCTGTCCAAGCGGGCCCGGGCCTGCCGGCGTACCGCCTCCTTCAGGAACCCGGTCCGGCCGAGGAGCAGCCCCTTGAGCCCCAACGCCTGCCCTGCCCAGCGAGAGAAGTCGAAGACATCCCGCTGCCCGACGATCCGCCCGCCGCGGATCACGAAAGAGGAGCGGACGTCATTGGTGACGTGCTTGCCGGTGGTCGTGAACGTGTAGCGGGCGACCCACCGCGCCGAGCCGGTGTTCTCGTCGGCGTGCACGTCGACGAGCTCGACCGTCAGGTCCGACGAGCCGGCCGTCAGCATCCGCCACATCGCCCCCGGCTGCTCCCCGGACAGGCCGACGAAGACCGGATCGCTGAACGTCGCGTCCGGCGCATAGCACGCGGCCATCGTCGCGCCGTCGCGACGGCCGAACGCGTCGTAGAAGCGTTGCAGCAGCTCGGTGTTCTCCTGCGCCGTCATCCGTCGACAATAGAGCGAACAGTGGTCCGGGCGGGTCCCGGCGAGGAGGTCGATGTGACGTACGTCGTGCTGGAGTACACGTTGGTGGCGGACTACCTGGACCGGCGCGGTCAGTTCCGGGACGAGCACCTGCAGCTGGCCCGCGCGGCGCACGACCGGGGAGAGCTGCTGCTCGCGGGGGCGCTCGCGGACCCCGCAGACCGGGCGCTGCTGGTCTGGCAGGTCGAGGACGCGGCCGTGGTCAAGGCGTTCGCCGCGGCTGACCCGTACGTCACGAACGGCCTGGTGACGGAGTGGTCGGTGCGCCCCTGGACCGTTGTCGTCGGTGCGGGCTAGTCGCTAACGGGGCGACTCGCCGGGCTCCTGCGCCTCCTCGATCCGGGCATGCAGCCGAGACCGGATCTCCTCCGGGGTGTAGGCCCGACGTTGGCGCTCCCCGCGCGCGACGACCACACCGGTAGCGGCCACCCCGACGACGCCTGCGAGCCCTAGCCACTTCCACCACTTCATCTGCCTAGGCTACGACGGTGGCCGGGGCGATCATCACTCTCGACGAGGCACTCGAGCTGACGCGTACCGGTGACGTGTGGCTGTTCCGGGGGAGGACCGCGGCCGACCGGGCCATCCAGGTGAGCACCAACAGCCCGGTAAACCACGTGGGGATGTCCCTCGTCGTCGACGACATGCCCGCGCTCATGTGGCACGCGGAGCTCGGCCGGTCACTGCCGGACGTGTGGTCGGGCGAGCACCAGCGGGGGGTGCAGCTGCACGACCTGCGCGCGGCGGTGCTGGTCTGGGGTCGCCGCTACGGCCAGCGGGCCTGGCTGCGCCAGCTCGAGCCGCCGCCGCCGCGGGAGATGGAGGACGCGGCGCTGCGCACCGTCGCGCGCCTCGACGGCACGCCCTTCCCCACCACGGCGCGGCTCGCCACCCGGTGGCTCCGGGGCCGGGTGCCCGACCTGGTCCGCCGCCGCGATGCCGAGCCCGACCTGGAGACGGCGTACTGCGCTGAGGTGGTGGCGATCACCTACGACGCGATGGGGCTGCTCCCGTCGGGTCATGGGCCGAGCTGGTACGACCCGGGCCGGTTCTGGAGCGGGGACGACCTGCAGCTCTCCGGTGGGGCCCGGCTCGGCGGCGAGATCGGCGTGTACATCCCGCCGATCTGAGCCCTGGCCTCAGCCGGCCGAGGCGGTCACTTCCGGACCCTGCTCCTGCGGACGGTGCCGGGTCTCACGCGACGCGAGTGCTGCGCCCAGCCCGATGAGCAGGACGACGGCGGTGGCCCCGAAGGCGGCGCCGAACGAGTAGTTGTCGGCCAGCCCGCCGGCCACCAGCGGGCCGACCACCGCACCGAAGTCCGAGGCCATCTGGAACGCAGCCACCACCGTCCCGCCCCGGCCGCTGACGACGTCGCCCACGGTGGCGCTGGGCGCAATGCTGAGGAACGCGGCACCGACGCCGAAGATCGCCATCGCGATCACGTAGACGGCGACCGACTCGACCGCCGCCAGCATCCCCATGCTGAAGGTCGCGAGCGCGGCACCGGCCACCATCGCCGGGCGCCGACCGGTCGTGTCCACGAACCGGCCGACCGGGAGCAGCAGTGCGCCCTGGGTGGCCGCCGACACGAAAAAGCCGACACCTACCCACGCCGTCGAGCGCCCCAGCCCCTCGGTCACGAACAACGGGATCAACGAGCTGCGTACGCCGAACAGGGCCCACCCGGTCCCGAGGTTCGAGAGCAGAGCGGCTCGGTAGCCGGACACCCGCAGGGCTTCCGGGAGGGTGGTGCGTCGCGTCGGTTCCTCTTCCCCGGCGGCCTTCTCCTGCAGGTGGGCCTTGGTCAGGAAGGCCATCCCGATCGCGCCGGCGAGGGCAAGCGTCGCGGCGTACACGAAGAACGGCGCGCGCACCGAGATGTCGGCGAGCGGACCGCCGAGCGCGGGACCGCCGATCGCCCCGAGCAGAAAGCCGGACTGCCACATGCCTGTCGCGCGGCCGCGCTGGTCCGCGTCGACGACCCGCAGCAGCAGGCTGATCGCCGACACCGTGAACATCGCCGACCCGATGCCACCGATGCCGCGCAGGATGAGCAGTTGCGCGTACGACTGCGCAAGCCCGGCGAGCGCGCTGCTGACCGCGACGATGCCGATGCCGGTTGCGAGGACGACCCGCTCACCGAGCCGGTCGACCAGCCGACCGCTGCCGAGCGCCGACACCAGGCGCATGAAGGCGAACGCCGAGATCACGGCTCCGGCCGCGGTCCGGCCCACCCCGAACTCGCGCGCGAAGACCGGGATGGCCGGCGCAACGACGCCGAACCCGACCGCGACGCTGAACGCGACCGCCGTGAGCACGGCCACCTCGCGAGGAAGGCCGGCGAACGGATGAGTTCGCACCGCACCTCCAGGTCGTCGGATTGCCAGACCGTATCTGCGCCGGGCCTGCTCGTCGGAAGCGGCTCCGAACGTGCAGGAGTAACCGGGGGAGTTCTGGGCAAGTGGAACCGGTTGTCCACCCGTCCCCGCCCGCGAGGAGAGGCTTGTGACCCGGCGCGCAGCGGGCCGTCACCGCAAGTACCGCGGCATCGGCCCCGTCAATCCGACCCTGGCGACCGTCGGGGCCGGCGCGGTCCTGGCGGCCGTGGTCGGCGTCAGCGCCTACCGGTCCGACATCGGCCTCGGCGGCGGCCCGGACTCGGCCGGGCTGGCCCCGACCCCCCGCAGCACGGCGACGGGTACGCCGAGTGGCCGGGGCCCGGCGGCGCAACCGTCGTCGGTGGGCACCGGGACCGGCGCCAGCCCGACGCGCGGTTCCGCCGGCGGGACGGCTACGGCTGCGTCCGCGAAGGCGAACCGGCGGGCCGGGAAGTCGTCCGGGGGAGGCCATGCAGCCGCACCGGCACCGCGGTCCAGATCGAGTCGGTCCGCCGGGGGCCCTCCACGGGCGACGCGCTCCCCGAGTCCCGGGCTGCCGCTCCCCACGCTGCTGCCGACACTGGCCGCGACGGGCCGCCTCCTGCCTTAGGCCGGTGGCGCGTAGTAGGCGCTGCTGTCGTGGCATCGCGGCGCCGTGGTCACTCGAGCCGCCAGGTCGGCGGCGTCGCGCACGACGAGTGCGTCGCCCCGCTCGACCGCAGGCTGCAGGTACTCCCAGCCGGGCAAGGCCACGACGGCGGTGCGGCAGCCGAGCACCATGCCCTCGAAGAGCGCCGTCGTGGACACCCCGACCTGCTGACCGGCCGAGGCGAGCAGCTCGAGGGTGGCGTCCTCCGGGCCGGCCGACAGCCGCAGGTTCGTGGGCTGCACCGTGTTCCGGTAGTCGGCGAGGCGCTCGCTGGGGTGCAGCCGGAAGACGAACTCCAGATCGGGTCGCAGCTGCGCCGTCTCCTGCGCCACATCGAGCAGCCGCTGCCCGATGGTCCCCTGGGATGCGACCACGACGAGCCGCGGATCCTTCCGGGCGGCCTCGGCGTCAGTGAGGCGGCGGATGAACGGCGCACCGGTGACTTTGGTGCTCATGTCGGCGGGGAGCTCGACGGTCTCCGCCCAGTAGGGACCGAGGCACCACAGCTCGTCCGGCTGATCGGCGACGACCGGCCGACCCGGATAGCTGTAGCCGAGGTGGTACGGGCTGATGGCCCCGTGCTGCAGCTCGACGACCCGGATGCCGAGGTCGCGTGCCGCCGCGACGACGTGCTGATGGAAGTAGGCCACGACTACGTAGACCGTGGTGATCCCGTGCTTCTTCAACAGTGCACGGAAGACCCGTCGGAGCCGCAGGTGCTTCGGGAGCTCCCGGTCGACGAGGGCCGCGATCGGGGCCGTCACTCCGGTGGCTGCCTCCAAGTCGCGGGTGACGGCCTCGATCCTCGGGTCGCGGACGTGGCCCACTCGCACCGCCCCCGCCGCGGAGACGAACAGGTCCAGGTTGTGGCTGCCGGGCAGCGGTGTGCCGTTGATGCCCGAGTCGATGACCAGCGCCCTGTTCCCGAGCTCGGACCGGAGCCGGTCGGTGTAGATCTCCACGCCGCCCGGCTTGCGCGGGTGCGGCACCACCAGCGCGTCGTACGGACCGCGGGCGAGGAACGGGTTCCGGCGTACCGAGCCGGTCAGGTGCCGCCCGACCAGCCGTGCCTTGTCCGACGTGCTCCGGCGGTTCGGGTGCGGGTCACCGTGAATCCCGCTGCGCTTGCTCAGTTCGTGGAACACCCGCATCCGGATGATCGGCCAGATGTGCACGCCCTGGATCTGCCAGTCCAGCAGATCCCGCTCCTTCTCCGCCTGCCACACCGCCTGGCACAGCATCGGAACCGACAGGTCGGTGCCGCGCCCGGTACTCGTCATGGTTGATCCCTACTGTGCCCGCGAGGCTTCCGATGCCCGAGAAGAACCGGCGGAGTCCTTTGAGAAGGAAGGGTCTCCGGGCCGACACCAGACCGGCCAGCAGGTAGCCGAAGGCTGAGCCGATCCGCGCCAGAGCATAGGCCAGCACCCGCAGCCGGCCCGTCGGCCCCGAGCTGATGAGCAGCCGGCTGATGGTGTCACCGGCACCGGACCGGAACGCCCGCCGTATCAGCCAGCGCACGGTGGTGCGCCCGGCGGGCACGTCCTCGTGGATGACGGCCTCCTCGCACCAGACGATCCGGAAGCCGGCACGGTGCACCCGGAGGAAGAAGTGCAGGTCGCTGGAACCCGTGTAGCGGAAGGCCGGATGGAAGGCGGGGGTGACCGCTCGCACGACGGCTCGGGTCACCAGGGTGTTGTTCGTGTACGCCTTGGTGAGCACGTCCCCTGTTCGATGCTTGCCCGTCGAGTCGTGCACGTCGCTGTGCCGGTTCCACCCGGGTGCGCCCTCGGGCAGCAGCCCCTTGACCGGACCGGTGACGACATCGGCGCCGGTCCGCGCCCAGGCGGACAGGAGCTCGGCGAGCCAGCCGGATGGGGCGATCTCGTCGTCGTCCACGAACACGAGTGCGTCGTCGTCCCAGGCCAGCCGTACCGAGCGCTCCCGCGCGAACGGGATCCCGGGCTCGGGCTCCACGGCGTACCGGATCGGGTAGCGCGCACCGGCCGTGGCCGACGTGACGACCTCTTCCGCGGAGCCCGCCGGGTCGTTGTCGACGACCACCACGCGGACGTCGTACGCCCTGTCCACCGGGAGGTCCTGCGCCTGCAGGCTCACGAGCAACCGGGCCAGCTGCTGCGGTCGGCGGTGGGTGATGACCGCGATGGCCACCGTGCGTGCCGCTGGCTGTGCACTCACCTGGGTCCCCCTCGATAGCCGGCCGCGACGCGGCTCAGCCGGCCCGACGGCGCCGGGCGCTCCGGCGCTGAAGGTAGTCGCTCACGACGTACTCACCGAGGCGGTCCGCGTTCGGCGAGAAGACCCGACCGCCGTTGCGGCGAGCGAGCTCCTGCACGAACGCGGTGAGCCGCGGGTCGTCATCGAGGGCGAAGACGTTCAGGGTCGCACCCCGTCGGGTCATCCGGTCGACCTGCGCCACCGTCAGCGCGATCGTCTCGGGCTCGGGCGGCCACGCGAACCAGGGGCGTCCGTTCGGCAGCAGGTGCGCAGTGGGCTCGCCGTCGGTCACGACGAGCACCACCGGCTCGGCGTCCGGGTGCTTGTCGAGGAATCGGCCGGCGAGCATCAGCGCATGCTGGAGGTTGGTGCCCTGCACGTAGTCGGCCTCCAGCCCGGCCAGCTCGGTGGCACCAAGTTCCCGCGCGTACGACGAGAACCCGATGACCTGCAGAGCGTCCTGCGGGAACTGCCCGGTCACGAGGGCGTGCAGGGCGAGCGCCGTCGCCTTGGCCGGTCCCCACGTGTCGCGCAGCACCATCGAGTACGACATGTCGACGAGCAGGCACACGGCGGCGGCCGTCCGTCGCTCGGTCTCGGAGACCTCGAAGTCCTCAACCGCGAGTCGCACACCTCGCCGCGCCCCCGCGCCGGGGGAACGTCGACGCACCGCGTTGGTGAGGGTCCGTACGACGTCCAGCGGCTGCTCGTCGCCGTAGACCCATGGCCGGCTCGCCCCCGTCAGTTCGCCGGTCCGGCCCGCGTCATGCACGTCGTGGGCGCCCTCGCCGGTGGAGCGGAGGTCGGCCATCACGCGTCGCAGCGCCGTCTGCCCGAGTCGCCGGATCGCCTTGGCAGTCAGGTCGAGTCGCTCGCCGTGCCGGGTCAGGTAGCCCTGCTCCTCCAGCTCGCGCTCCAGGCGGCGCAGGTCCTGCAGCCGGTCCGCCTCCCCGCGGCCGAGGGCCCGGCGCACCGCGTCCTCGTCGATGTCGTCGAGCCGCGCGCCGGCATAGTCCTGGCCCAGAGCGGACTCGAGCTCCTCGAGGTCGGCCAGGTCCTGCAGGGCACTGGTGCCCTCGCCCACGCCGAGCGGCTCGTCACCGGTCATCCGCGCCCGGCCGTTCCAGTCGAGGTCGGGACGGCGGGACCGCAGCGCGTCACCGAGCTGCTGCATCTCCCGGGACAGGTCCATGTCCTGCAGGGCGTTGTTCATCAACGCGGACAGCTCGCCGCGCTGGTCGGGAGTGAGCGAGCGCATCAACCGCTCCGCCGCCGCGGCCCGGCGCGCCAGCGAGTCGACCAGCTCGTCCAGGTTCGCCGGCTGATCGGGGAACATGTCGCCGTACTTCGCCATGAACGCGTCGAACTGTTCCGGGGTGTGCTCGCCGCGAGCGTCGGACGCGAGCATCTCGTTGAGGTCCGCGAGCATGTCCTTCACCCGCTGCAGCGCCTCCTGACCAGCCGGGTCGGTCGCGCTCTCCAACGCCTGCTTCATCCCGCGGAACTGGCTGTCCAGCACCTCGCGCCGGAGCAGGTCGCGGATCTCGTCGTACGTCGCCCTGGCGTCGGGCGAGCGCCAGTCGTAGCCGTCGAGGTCGCGCACAGCCCGGGCCGTGTCCTGCGGGAGGGCGTCGAGGGACTCCTCGCGCAGGCGGGCGTCGTCCGAGGGGTCCGGGAAGAGCGCCGCCCGCTCCTGCCCGACGGCGGTGTCCAGCAGCCGGCGTACCTCCTCCAGCGTCCCGTCCAGCCGCCCGCGCTCGCGCAGCTCCCGGCGCTGCCGGCGGACCCGTCGGGTCATCTCGTCCAGCCCGTGCGCGCCGTCCAGCCCGCGGCGCAGCAGCCGGCGGAGGGCGTCGGCCGGGGTTCCGCCCGCGAGCACGTGGTCGCCGAGCTGGTCGAGCGCGGCCCGTACGTCGTAGGGCGGCGCGAGCGGATCCGGTCCGTCGTGCCACGCGCCGTAGCGGTAGCCGTGCGGCATCAGGCGCCGCCGTAGACGACGGTGCCGGCGGTGGCGTCCCTGCCGTCGGCCGGCTCCTTGCTGATGCGCCGGTTGAGGAAGAGCCCTTCGAGGGCGAACTCGAGGGCCGCGGCCGCGAGGCCGGGCGTCTCCGAGCCCTCCTCGATGCCGAGCCGCTCCATGAGCCGGAACAGACCGGGGAGCGGGCCGACCTGGTCCAGCAGCCGGTGGCCCGGGACGAGGTCGCCGCTCGCGACGACGAGACCCTCCTCGAACCGCTCGGTCAGCTGGCTGAGGTCGGTGCCGCCGAGGTGCGCCCGGAACGTCTCGACGACGGCCCGCCGCAGCAGGTGCTCGAGCACCTCGGCCTCGCGGCCCTCCTCGTCGACCTCGAACTCGACCTTGCCCTGCAGGGACTCGACCGTCGCGGGCAGGTCGCAGACGCGCGTCACCGCTGGCTCCTCGCCGGTGATGCTGGCCCGGCGCAGGGCGGAGGCCGCCGCCGTCTCCACCGCTGCGATGCCGAACCGCGCGGACACCCCCGACCTGGCGTCGACCGCGGGCGACTCGCGGACGTGCCGGGTGAACCGGGCCACCACCTCGAGGAGGAACTCCGGGACGACCGCCTGGGGGGTGGTCTCCTGACGGATCAGGTCGATCTCGTCGAGCAGCTCGACCGGGTAGTGGGTGCGGATCTCGGC
>JAVEDB010000097.1 GCA_030841185.1 Actinomycetota bacterium | reverse complement strand
TCGAACCGGCTGGTGGACCTCGTCGACCTCGTCGGGCGCTCGCTCTGAGTTCCATGAAGACGATCGACGACCTCGGCGACCTGCGCGGCAAGCGGGTACTCGTCAGGTCCGATCTCAACGTGCCTCTGGACGGCGGCACGATCACCGACGACGGACGCATCCGGGCAAGCGCGCCGACCATCAGCGACCTGTCGGACCGGGGCGCCCGGGTCATTGTCTGCGCGCACCTGGGCCGCCCGAAGGGTGCGCCCGACCCGGCGTACTCCCTCGCTCCCGTCGCAGATCGGATGGCTGAGGTCCTCGGCCGGCCGGTGCAGTTCGCGACCGACACGGTCGGAGACGCGGCGCAGGCCGCGGTGGCCGCGCTGGGCGACGGTGACGTGGTCGTCCTCGAGAACCTTCGCTTCGACCCGGGCGAGACGAGCAAGGACGACGCCGAGCGGAGTGCCTTCGCCGACCGCCTGGCGGCGCTGGCCGATGCTTATGTCGGCGACGGCTTCGGTGCGCTGCACCGCAAACACGCCAGTGTGTACGACGTGCCCGCGCGCCTGCCGCACGCCGTCGGTGGTCTGGTCCGCAAGGAGATCGAGGTGCTCGAGCGGCTCACCGGTGATCCCGACCGGCCGTACGTCGTGGTGCTGGGCGGCTCCAAGGTCTCCGACAAGCTCGGGGTCATCGACAACCTGCTCGGGCGTGTGGACCGTCTGGTCATCGGCGGCGGGATGGTCTTCACCTTCCTCAAGGCCCAGGGCCACGAGGTGGGCAAGAGCCTGCTCGAGCAGGACCAGGTCGACGCGGTGCGTTCCTCCGTCGAACAGGCGGCTGCTAAGGGCGTGGAGATCGTCCTGCCCGTCGACATCGTCGCCGCCACCAGTCTCGACGCGGACGCCGACATCGACGTCGTTGCCGCCGACGCGATTCCTGCTGACCGGATCGGAGCGGACATCGGTCCGCGCAGCGCCGAGCTGTTCGCCGGCAAGATCAGAGACGCCCGGACCGTGTTCTGGAACGGGCCGATGGGCGTGTTCGAGCAGGAGGCCTTCGCCGACGGCACCCGGGCGGTGGCGGAGGCCCTGACCGAGGTCGACGGGCTCACGGTCGTCGGCGGCGGGGACTCGGCCGCAGCCGTTCGCCAGCTGGGCTTCGCCGAGGACCGGTTCGGACACATCTCGACTGGCGGTGGGGCCTCCCTCGAGTTCCTCGAGGGAAAGACGCTGCCAGGGCTGACCGCTCTCACCGACTCGACCGACACAAAGGGCTGACACCGATGGCGCGCATGCCGCTCATGGCTGGCAACTGGAAGATGAACCTCAACCATCTCGAGGCCATCGCCCACGTCCAAAAGCTGGCCTTCTCGCTCAACGACAAGGACCTGGACGCCGTCGAGGTCGTCGTGCTCCCTCCCTACACCGACATCCGCTCGGTGCAGACGCTCGTCGACGGGGACAAGTACCGCATCGGCTACGGGGCGCAGGACGTCTCGCCGCACGAGAACGGCGCCTACACCGGCGACGTCAGTGCGTCGATGCTCGCCAAGCTCGGGTGCAGCTATGTCGTGGTCGGGCATTCGGAGCGCCGCCAGCACCACGCCGAGACCGACGAGCTGGTCAACGCCAAGGTGAAGACCGCGCTGGCGCACAAGCTGCGCCCGATCCTCTGCGTCGGCGAGAGCCAGGAGGTGCGCGGTGAGGGAGGTCACGTCGAGCACTCCTGCGGCCAGCTGCGGGCCGGTCTGGACGGCGTCTCCGCAGAGGACGCGGCGCACGTCGTGATCGCCTACGAGCCCATCTGGGCGATCGGCACCGGTGCCGTGGCCACTCCGGAGGACGCCCAGGAGGTCGCCGCCGGGCTGCGGGGCACTCTGGCTGAGCTCTATGACAAGGAGCGAGCGGCCGGCATCCGCATCCTCTACGGCGGCTCGGTCAAGGCCGACAACGCGGGCAGCATCATGGCGCAGGACGACGTCGACGGTGCGCTCGTCGGGGGAGCGAGCCTCGACCCCGACGAGTTCGTCGCCATCTGCCGGTTCCAGCAGGCGAAGGACCCCAGCGCCGGCTGACCGCTGCCGGGTGTCCGGCCGTTCGACCGTCCGGCCGGGTCCGCTGGCGTACCCTGATCAGGCACACCGTTCCCGTCGTACAAGAGAGGCGAGCCCACCGGTGAAGATCGTCTTCGACATCGTGCTCATCGTCACGAGCCTGCTGATGATCGTGCTCGTCCTCCTGCACAAGGGAAAGGGCGGCGGCCTGTCCGACCTCTTCGGCGGTGGCGTGTCCTCGTCCCTCGGTGGCTCGTCGGTGGTCGAGCGCAACCTCGACCGGCTGACGATCGGCACCGGCATCCTCTGGATCGCCTCGATCGTGGCGCTTGGGCTGTTGCTCAAGCAGTAGCTCTCCTCACCACCTACACTGACCCGGCACCACCTCGTCCGTCCCGTCGACAGCTGGAGAGATCTGTGGCCAGTGGTAACGCCATCCGAGGGAGCCGCGTCGGCGCCGGCCCGATGGGAGAGGCCGAGCGAGGCGACTCCGCCCCGCGGTTCCGGATCTCCTACTGGTGCGCCAACGGTCACGAGACCAAGCCGAGCTTCGCCGAGGACACCACGGTGCAGGCCCCGGAGATGTGGGACTGCCCCCGCTGCGGCTTTCCCGCCGGCCAGGACCAGGACAATCCCCCGACGCCGCCCCGCACTGAGCCCTACAAGACGCACCTCGCGTACGTGAAGGAGCGTCGCAGCGACGCCGACGGCGCCGCGATCCTCGAAGAGGCGCTGTCCAAGCTGCGCGGCAACTGACGCGTCAGTTCGGGCGGCGGTCCTCGATCACGGCGTACGCCGTGGGGTTGCCCGCCGTCCCGTCGACCAC
>JAVEDB010000094.1 GCA_030841185.1 Actinomycetota bacterium | reverse complement strand
GCGATCGTGCTGGGCCTCTGGGAGCTGACGGGGGCCCTGGCCGGGGGTCGCATCTCGGTGCCCGTCGTACCGATGCTCATCGGGGCGGGAGCGATGCTGGTCGCGGCGTACGCCGGCGGCGCGGAGCCCCTCATGGTCGCGTTGGTGCTCACCTGTCTCGCCGTAGTGGTCTGGCGGCTGACCGACGGCTTCGACGGGCTGGCGCGCGACGTGACGGCCGGAATCTTCGCCTCGCTCTACGTCCCGTTCCTCGCCGGATTCGCCGCCTTGATGCTGCGGGCCTCCGACGGTCCCGACCGCGTCGTCGTGTTCATCGTGCTGGTGGTCCTGAGCGATGTCGGTGGCTACGCGGCGGGCGTCCTCCTGGGCCGTCACCCGATGGCCCCGTCCGTGAGTCCGAAGAAGTCCTGGGAGGGCTTCGCGGGGTCGGCGGTGTTCGCGGCCGTCGGCGGGGCGATCATCGTGTCGTTACTGGTCCACGGCGCGGCGTGGCAAGGTGCGCTGATCGGCCTCGCCGTGATGGCCGCCGCAACGGTCGGTGACCTCGGCGAGTCGATGATCAAGCGGGACCTCGGCATCAAGGACATGGGCTCGCTGCTGCCGGGCCACGGCGGGATCATGGACCGGCTGGACTCGCTGCTGCCTGCCGCGCCGGTGGCGTACCTGTTGCTGGCCTGGCTGGTCACCGGGACGTGAGCGGCGGGACGGCCGTGCTCGACCTGAGACACTGGTGGCGATGACCGTCCCCGGGAAGCTCACCTTCGCCGCGCCGCGCCGGGCCAAGCCGCCGCGTCATCTCGCCGACCTCGCACCCGCCGAACGCAAGGCAGCCGTCGTCGACCTGGGTGAGAAGCCGTTCCGTGCGACGCAGCTCTCCACGCACTACTTCAGCCACCTCGTGGACGATCCCGCCGCGATGACGGACCTGCCGTCGGCCACCCGCGACCTGCTCGCGCGGGAGCTGCTCCCGCCGCTGCTCACGCCGGTGCGTCACCTCACCTGCGACGGCGGCGCGACGCGCAAGTCGGTCTGGCGCCTCTTCGACGGCGCGACGGTCGAGAGCGTTCTCATGCGCTATCCCGACCGGGTGACGATGTGCGTCTCCTCGCAGGCCGGGTGCGGCATGAACTGCCCGTTCTGCGCGACTGGTCAGGCCGGACTGACCCGCAACATGTCCGCGGCCGAGATCGTGGAGCAGGTCGTGGCCGGCGCCCGTTCGCTCCGTCGCGGGGAGCTCGCGGACGGTCCGCAGCGCAGCGACCGCATCTCCAACGTGGTGTTCATGGGCATGGGGGAGCCGCTCGCCAACTACCGGGCGGTCGTCACCGCCGTGCGCCGTCTGACCGATCCGGCGCCCGACGGCCTAGGGCTCTCACAACGCAACATCACCGTCTCGACGGTGGGGCTGGTGCCGGCCGTGGAACGCCTCACGGACGAGAACCTCAAGGTCACCCTCGCGGTCTCGCTGCACGCTCCCGACGACGAGCTGCGCGACACCCTCGTCCCGGTGAACACGCGGTGGAAGGTGGCCGAGGTGCTCGACGCCGCCTGGCGGTTCGCCGACCGCACCTCGCGCCGAGTCTCCATCGAATACGCGATGATCAAGGACATCAACGACCAGGCCTGGCGGGCCGACCTGCTCGGCCAGCTGCTGAAGGGTCACCTCGTCCACGTGAACCTCATCCCGCTGAACCCGACCCCCGGATCCAAGTGGACCGCGTCGCGGCCCGCGGACGAACGCGAGTTCGTCCGCCGGCGGGAGTCCCACGGAGTACCGGTCACGGTCCGTGACACGCGGGGCCGGGAGATCGACGGGGCCTGCGGCCAGTTGGCGGCGACGTCGTGAAACAGCGAGTGGAGGACCGGTTCCCGCGCGCACGAGGTCTGCGCCGGGGCTACCACCGCAAGCAGGTGGACGCATTCCTTGCCCGGGTCGAGCTCGCCGTCCATGCCGCGCAGACCTCTGTCTCGGCGGCCGAGATCCGGCAGGCAGGCTTCGACCTCGTCCGCCGCGGCTACGACATCGCGTCGGTCGACGCGACGCTGGACTCGATCGAGGAGCAGGCCATCGTGCTCAATGCGGTCGCCAGCCGGCGCGGCCGGGTCGACCCGGCCGCCGAGACGGCGTTCGTACGCCGGGAGCTGACCGCGCCGTACATGCAGCGATTCCCCCGTGGCCGCTTCTGGTCGCGCGGGTACGACATCGACGAGGTGGACGAGTTCATCGACCGGGTCTGCGCGTCGATCGACAGTCCGGGGCTCGAGCCCGACCCGTCCCTGGCCGAAGTGCGCAAGGTGGCCTTCCGTGCCCGGCGCGGGGGATACACCGAGGACGCGGTGGACGAGACGCTCGACCGCATCGTCGAGCTCATGCTGCTGGTCCGAAACCGTGCGGTCACGCCGCCCGGCCGCTGAGCCGTGCCGCCGTGTCCGTCCACCACGTCGAGCTCTGGGTGGCCGACCTGTCCCGATCCACGCCGCGGTGGGCGTGGCTGCTGGAGTCCCTCGGCTGGTCACCCGGGCGGTCGTGGGCGAACGGTCGCAGCTGGCAGAGCGGGGACGTCTACCTCGTCCTCGAGCAGTCACCGGCGCTGCGGCCGGGCGCGGGTCACGACCGGCTCCGACCTGGACTCAACCACCTGGCACTGCACGGTGGGCGCCGGGCACAGGTCGACGACCTGGTGGCCGCGGCACCCGCTCACGGTTGGGTGCTGATGTTCCCTGACCGGCACCCGCACGCGGGTGGCCCCGAGCACTACGCGGCGTTCTTCGAGGACGAGGACGGCTTCGAGGTGGAGATCGTCGCGTCCGGCCCAGACTGAAACGTTCGGCAGGCATTTCGCGCGAAAGAACCTGCCCAAGGTTTCATTCTGTGCGGGAGTGAGGTGGTGCGGGTCCGGTCAGTGGCCGAGGAAGCGGGCGAACGCCCCGGCCCGCCGCGAGGGGCGACCGGTGCGCAGTTCCTCGTCGTCCGCCGTCGCCATCACGCGCAGCCCAGAGTTGATGCCGAGCCAGCGCAGCGGCTCCGGCTCCCACGGCCGGGACCGGTGCCCCACCCACGGCAGCCGGACCAGGTCGCTGTCGCGGCGCAGGACGAGGTCGGCAAGGGTCCGGCCGGCCAGGTTCGACGCGCCGACCCCGTCGCCCACGTAGCCACCGGCCCACGCCAGCCCGGTGTCCCGGTCGAGGCCGACCGAGGCGAACCAGTCCCGCGGCACGCCGAGCGGACCGCCCCAGGTGTGCGTGATCGCCGCGTCGCGCAGCTGCGGGAGCAGCCCGACCAACACCTCACGCAGCGCCTCGAAGACGCCGGGTTCTCGATCGAACGCCGGCTTGACCGCGGACCCGAAGTGGTAGGGCGCCCCGCGGCCACCGAACGCGATCCGGTCGTCCGCGGTGCGCTGGCCGTAGATGATCAGGTGCCGGTGGTCGTTGAAGGTCTCCCGCCGGCGCAGGCCCACCTGGTCCCAGAACGACTCCGGCAGCGGCTCGGTCGCGAGCATGAGGGAGTAGACCGGCGCGATCGCGCGCCGTAGCCCGGGCAGCCGGGCGGTGTAGCCCTCGGTGGCGCGTACCACGATCGGGGCCCGCACCACGCCGTACGGCGTCTCCGCCCGGCCCGGCGCGACTCGCGTCACCGGCGTGCCCTCGTAGATGGTGACGCCCCGGCGGCGCACCGCGGCGGCCAGGCCGCGCACCAGGCGAGCCGGGTGGATCCGTGCGCAGTGCGGCGTGTACGTCGCACCCAGGACCTCGCTCGCGCCGAGGCACTCGTGCGCCTCTGCCGCTCCCATCAGCCGGACGTCCTCGTCACCCGCTCCCCAGGCGCGCGCCTCGGCGACCTCGGCCCGCGCGCGTTCGAGCTGGACTGCGGTCCGGACCAGGCTCACCGTCCCGCCCTTGCGGTAGTGGCAGTCGATCCCCTCCGCGTCGGCGACCCGCCCGACCTCGTCCACGGTGGCGTTGAGCGCTCGGCGCAGGGCGACCGCCGCGTCCCGGCTGGATCGTCTGGCCACCGCCGCCATCGACGAGGGGAACAACGCTGAGCACCAGCCGCCGTTGCGCCCGGACGCGCCGAAGCCGGCCACCTCGCGCTCGAGCACCGCGATGCGCAGCGTCGGGTCGTGACCGGCGAGGTAGTAGGCGGTCCACAGGCCGGTGAAACCGGCGCCCACCACACAGACGTCGACGTCGAGGTCGCCGGGCAGCGGCGCCGTGGCCTCCAGCGGGTCCGGGACCGTGTCATGCCAGAGCGAGAGCCGGCGGTAGTCCGTCACGCCCGGACGTCCGCCGCCCACGCCCGCACGTAGGCGGGCACGGTCATCCCGGGGAGCAGGTCCGGAGCCGGCTGGGGGTCACCGTGGGCCTCGCGGACGGGAACGACGCCGGCCCAGACCGGCCGGTCCAGGTCCTCCTCCAGGTCGGCGGGTGGGGCGTCGCTCACCTTCACCGACCATTCCGTCAGGGGCAGCGACAGCACCAGGGTGGCGGCGAGCTCCTTCGGGCTGGGATGGCGGGCGTCGGCCCAGCGACCCGGCATCAGGTGCTCGGTGATGCGCTCGAGAGCCGCGGCCTTGGCGTCTCCGAGCAGCGGGGTGGCCGATCCGAGGACCATCGCGCAGCGGTAGTGCATGGACGACTCGAACGTGCTGCGGGCCAGCACCAACCCGTCGTACCGGGTGACCGTGAGGCAGGTCGCGGCACCGGCCGCCAGCGTGCGGAACAGCCGGCTCGCGGTGGACCCGTGGAACAGCACCGTGTCGCCGTCGCGCGCATAGCCGACGGGTACGACGTAGGGCTGGCCGTCCTTGTCGTCGAGGACCGCGACGTGGGCGACCCGGCCGTCGTCGAGCACGGCGTCCAGCACGGCACGGTCGCGGACCTGCTTGTCCGGCAGCCGCCGTACCTGCGTCCGCTCCGGGTGCGTGCTCAACGGCCTACAGCCGCGTCCATGCCTCGGTGAGCACCGACCGGAGGATCTGCTCGATCTCGTCGAAGTGCGACTGGTCGCAGATCAGCGGGGGGGAGAGCTGGATCACCGGGTCGCCACGGTCGTCGGCGCGGCAGTAGAGCCCCGCGTCGAAGAGCGCCTTGGACAGGAAGCCGCGCAGCAGTCGCTCCGACTCGTCGTCGTCGAACGTCTCCCGCGTCGCCTTGTCCTTGACCATCTCGATGCCGTAGAAGAATCCGTCGCCGCGGACGTCGCCGACGATCGGCAGGTCGTTGAGCTTCTCGAGCGTGCGGCGGAACGCGGGTGCCTGGTCCGTGACGTGCTCGTTGAGACGCTCCCGCTCGAAGATGTCGAGGTTGGCCAGCGCGACGGCGGCCGACACCGGGTGCCCGCCGAAGGTGTAGCCGTGCGCGAACATGTTGTCGCCCTTGAGGAACGGCTCCATGATGCGCTCGCTCGCGATCATCGCGCCGATGGGGGAGTAGCCGGATGTCATCCCCTTGGCGCAGGTGATGATGTCGGGCTGGTAGCCGAACCGGGCCGACCCGAAGTACTGCCCCAGGCGACCGAACGCGCAGATGACCTCGTCCGAGACGAGCAGCACGTCGTGCTTGTCGCAGATCTCCCGCACCCGGGCGAAGTAGCCGGGCGGCGGCGGGAAGCAGCCACCTGAGTTCTGCACCGGCTCCAGGAAGACGGCGGCGACTGTGTCGGGTCCCTCGAACTCGATCGCCTCGTCAATGCGGTCGGCGGCCCAGCGACCGAACGCCTCGAGGTCGTCGCCGTGCTCGGTCGCCCGGTAGAAGTTGGTGTTGGGCACCTTGTGCGCACCCGGGACGAGTGGCTCGAACATCTCCTTGGCGGCCGGGATGCCGGTGATCGACAGCGCGCCCTGGGGTGTGCCGTGATAGGCGATGTTGCGGCTGATCACCTTGTGCTTCAACGGCTTGCCAGACAGCTTGAAGTAGTTCTTGGCGACCTTCCACGCGGTCTCGACCGCCTCGCCACCGCCGGTGGTGAAGAACACCCGGTTGAGGTCGCCGGGGGTGAGGTTGGCGAGCCGCTCGGCGAGTTCCACCGCCTTGGGGTGGGCGTAGGACCACAGCGGGAAGAACGCCAGCTCGCTCGCCTGCTTGGCCGCGGCCTCCGCCAGCTCGGTGCGGCCGTGCCCGGCCTGTACGACGAACAGGCCGGCGAGCCCGTCGAGGTAGCGCTTGCCCTTGTCGTCGAAGATGTACGGCCCGTCGCCGCGCACGATGACCGGGACGTCGGTCGCGTCGTAGGTCGACATCCGGGTGAAGTGCATCCAGAGGTGGTCGCGCGCGCTCTTGGCGAGGGCGCTGTCGCCGCTCTGCTGGACGTCGGGTGAGGAGGTGGTCATCTGGTGCCCCAGTTGTAGAGCTGCTTGCGCAGCTTGAGATAGACGAAGGACTCGGTACTGCGCACGGTCGGGACGGCGCGGATGCGCTTGCTGACCAGCTCGAGCAGGTGGTCGTCGTCCTCGCAGACCACCTCGACCAGCAGGTCGAACCCGCCAGCGGTGATCACGACGTAGTCGACCTCGGGCATGTCGGCGAGCTTCTCGGCGACCAGCTCGACGTCGCCCTCGCAGCGGACGCCGATCATGGCCTGCCGGGGGAAGCCGACCTGGAGGGGGTCGGTGACGGCGACGATCTGCATGACGCCCGCGTCCAGCAGCCGCTGGACGCGCTGCCGGACGGCGGCCTCGGACAGCCCGACCGCCTTGCCGATGGCCGCGTAGGGCCGCCGTCCGTCGGCCTGCAACTGCTCGATGATTGCCTTCGAGACGTCGTCCAGCCCGCCCCCCGAGCCCCGCTCTCTGCCAGCCATGACCCAGATACTCGCGACTCGACGGGGGTCTTGGCAAGTGATTCCGTCGCTTGACGGGTCATTTCTTGCTGAATCTGTCGTATCCGCGTACTCACACTGTTGATACCGGTACCCACGGCACTACGCTGCCCCAGCCGCCGCAGTACCGACCCGAGGAGTGTTCGTGAGCTCGACCCGTACCCTGCGCAACTTCGTGAACGGCAAGCACGTCGACGCCGCGGAGGGTCGCACCGCCGACCTGGTCAACCCCGCGACGGGCGAGGTCTTCGCGGCCGCCCCGGTCTCCTCGGCGGCCGACGTCGACGCGGCCATGCAGGCCGCGGCGGACGCATTCCCCGGCTGGCGGGACTCGACCCCGAGTGAGCGGCAGCGCGCCCTGCTGCGCATTGCGGACGCCATCGAGGCCAAGGCCGACGAGCTGGTCGACGCCGAGTGCGAGAACACGGGAAAGCCGCGCGCGCTCACGATGTCGGAGGAGATGCCTCCGATGGTCGACCAGATCCGGTTCTTCGCCGGGGCGGCGCGGGTGCTCGAGGGCAGGTCCGCAGGGGAGTACATGGCCGGTCACACGTCGTTCATCCGGCGCGAGCCCATCGGTGTCTGCGCGCAGGTGACCCCGTGGAACTACCCGATGATGATGGCGGTCTGGAAGTGGGCCCCGGCGATCGCTGCCGGCAACACGGTCGTGCTCAAGCCCTCGGACACCACTCCGGTCTCGACGCTGCTGATGGCCGAGATCCTGGCCGAGTTCCTGCCGGAGGGCGTCTTCAACGTCGTCACCGGTGACCGGGACACCGGCCGGGCCCTGGTCGAGCACCCGACTCCGGCGATGGTGTCCATCACCGGCTCGGTCCGCGCCGGGATGGAGGTCGCCGGCAGCGCCGCCCGCGACCTGAAGAAGGTCCACCTGGAGCTCGGCGGCAAGGCCCCTGTGGTCGTGTTCGATGACGCCGACCTCGCTGCCGCCGCCGAGGGGATCGCGGTCGCCGGCTACTTCAACGCCGGCCAGGACTGCACCGCCGCGACCCGCGTCCTCGCGGCGCCCGGGATCCACGACGACTTCGTGGCGGCGCTGGCCGAGCAGGCCCGCGACAACGCGAAGACCGGTGCGCCCGACGACGAGGACGTCTTGTTCGGCCCGCTCAACAACGCCAACCAGCTCGACCGGGTGATGGGCTTCCTGCAACGGGCCCCCGAGCACGCGTCGGTCTCCGCCGGCGGGCACCGGGTGGGTGACCGCGGCTACTTCCACGAGGCGACCGTGGTGTCGGGCCTGCGCCAGGACGACGAGATGATCCAGGACGAGGTCTTCGGTCCGGTCATCACCGTGCAGCGGTTCAGCGACGAGGACGAGGCCGTCCGGTGGGCGAACGGGGTGCAGTACGGGCTCGCGTCCTCGGTCTGGACCAAGGACCACGGGCGCGCGATGCGGATGGCCAAACGGCTGGACTTCGGCTGTGTGTGGATCAACACCCACATCCCGCTGGTCGCGGAGATGCCGCACGGCGGCTTCAAGCACTCGGGCTACGGCAAGGACCTGTCCATGTACGGCCTCGAGGACTACACCCGCATCAAGCACGTGATGACCAACCTCGACGCCTGATCCCGCGGCCGTGACCGCTGCTGATCTGCTGTTCACGGGCGGCGTCGTCCTCACCGGTGATCCGGCCGGTCCGCGGGCCAGGGCCGCCGCCGTGTCCGCCGGCCGGGTCGTCGCGATCGACGAGGACGCCCTGGAGCTCGGCGGCCGGTCCGTCGTGGACCTCGAGGGCGGCGTGTTGCTGCCCGGCTTCGGCGACGGCCACGTCCATCCCCTCTGGGGTGGAGTCGAGCTGGAGGGTCCGCAGGTGCGCGACTGCCGGTCGGTCGACGAGGTGGTCGAGGTCGTGGCCCGGTTCGCCGCCGACCATCCCGAGCTGGACTGGATCGTCGGCGGCCCCTACGACCCGGCGCTGGCCCCGGGCGGGCACTTCGACGCCCGCTGGCTCGACACTGCGGAGGCGCACCGGCCGGTGGCGCTGCAGTCCGCCGACCACCACTGCGTCTGGGCCAACACGGCGGCCCTGCACCGAGCGGGCCTCGACCGGGACATGCCCGACCCGCCCGCCGGGACGGTGCTGCGCCGCAGCGACGGCTCGGCCCAGGGGACGCTCGTCGAGTGGACCGCCATGGACCTCGTGCTCCGGCACGCCCCGAAGGCGACCCAGGCGGAAAAGACCCGCGCTCTGGGCCGCTCGACGGCGATGCTCGCGGCGGCCGGGGTCACCTGGGCGCAGGAGGCGGCGCTGCACCCCGACGACGTCCCCCGCTACGTCGAGGCCGCCGCCGCGGGGTTGCTCGCCGTACGGGTCAACATCGCGCTGCGCGCGGAGCCCGGCGACTGGCCGCGCCAGCGCGCCGACTTCATGGCGGCGCGGGCCGCCGTCGCCACCGGTCCGGCCGCGTCGTCGGTCTCGGCGCGGACCGTCAAGTTCTTCGCCGACGGCGTGGTCGAGGCGGGCACGGCCGCGATGCTCTCGCCGTACGACGATGCGCCGCACAGCTGCGGACTTCCGGTGTGGGCCCCGATCGAGCTGGCCGAGGCCGTCACGGCGTTCGACGCGGACGGGTTCCAGGTGCACATCCACGCCATCGGTGACGCTGGCGTGCGGGCCGCGCTCGACGCGATCGAGAGCGCCGCCCACCGCAACGGCCCGCGTGACCGGCGGCCCGTCGTCGCCCACACCCAGGTCGTGCACCCCGACGACCTCCCGCGGTTCGCGAGCCTCGGGGTCATCGCCAACTTCGAGCCGCTGTGGGCGCAGCTCGACCCGTTGCAGACCGAGCTCTCGGTGCCGCGGCTGGGCAGCCAACGGACCGCCTGGCAGTACCCGATGGCGACGTTGCTCGCGAGCGGTGCCGTGCTGTCGATGGGCAGCGACTGGCCGGTCAGCTCGATGCGGCCGCTGGAGGGCCTCGCGGTCGCGGTCACCCGGCGCGGTGCCGACGGCGGCGGGCCGGCCGACGGGTGGCTGCCGCACGAGCGGCTGCCGGCTGCCGCGGCGGTCGCGGCCTACACCATCGGCGTCGCCTACCAGGCCTTCGAGGAGTCGCTCTGGGGGACCGTGAGTGTCGGGAAGCGGGCCGACCTGGTCTGGCTGGCGGCTGATCCGTTCGACGTCGACCCGATGGTGTGGCCGCAGCTCGCGGTCCGGGGAACCTGGCTTGGGGGCACCCGGACCTGCTGACAGACGTTGAGACCAGGGGACCACCGGGCCGCGGCAGTCGCGGGAAGTGATTTCGTGGCCGTAGGCCGACTTTCCGACGGAATCGCTTGTAGCTACCTGCCTCCTCTGCCAGGATCGGCGGGAAACAGGCCGGCGAACCTCCGGACGGTCGCAGGGAGGAGGGCACGCGTGCACCAGTTCATCGACGGCACCCGGCGCGCTCCCAGCTCCTCCGACGCCGCGGCCGCGTTCGCGGTGACCAACCCGGCGACCGGCGAGACCGTCGAGTCCGTGCAGCTGGCCGGCCCCGCCGACGTCGAGCTCGCCGTGCAGGCTGCCCGCCGAGCCTTTCCCGACTGGTCCGGGGCGACCCCGGCCGAGCGCTCCGGTGCGCTCACCCGGCTGGCCGCGCTGCTCGCCGAGCGCTCCGACGAGCTGGCCCGGGTCGAGACCAGCCAGACCGGGAAGCCCATCAAGCTCTCGTCCGAGTTCGACGTACCGGGCACCGTCGACAACGTCGCGTTCTTCGCGGGCGCGGCCCGCAACCTCGAGGGCAAGGCTGCCGCGGAGTACTCCGGTGACCACACCTCGATGATTCGGCGCGAGGCGATCGGGGTGGTGGGATCGATCTCGCCCTGGAACTACCCGCTGCAGATGGCCGCCTGGAAGATCCTGCCGGCCATCGCGGCGGGGAACACGATCGTGCTCAAGCCTGCCGAGATCACCCCGCTGACCTCCCTGCTGTTCGCCGACGCGTGCGCCGATGCGGGGATCCCGCCCGGTGTTGTCAACGTGCTGAGTGGGCCGGGTCGGGTCGTGGGTGAGGCCCTGGTCAGTCACCACGACGTCGACATGGTCTCCTTCACCGGCTCCACTCCTGTCGGCCGGGGCGTGATGCGGCACGCGGCTGACCGGGCCGCGCGCGTGCACCTCGAGCTCGGGGGCAAGGCGCCGTTCGTCGTCTTTGACGATGCCGACCTGGAGGCGGCGGTCAACGGCGCGGTGGCCGGCGCGCTCATCAACAGCGGTCAGGACTGCACAGCGGCGACCAGGGCCTACGTCCAGCGGCCGCTGTACGACGGGTTCGTGGCGGGCGTGGCCGAGCTGATGTCAACCGTGCGCGTCGGCGACCCGCTCGACCCGTCGACGGACCAGGGTCCGCTCGTCTCGCGCCGGCAGCAGGAGAGCGTGGCGGGCTTCGTCGACCGGGCCCGCGCCGACGGCGCGAAGATCGTCTTCGGCGGCGAGATCCCGGGCGGCGAGCTGGCCCGCGGGTGCTACTTCGAACCGACCCTCGTTGTCGACGCCGACCAGCGCTCGGAGATCGTCCAGGACGAGATCTTCGGCCCGGTCCTCGTCGTACTCCCGTTCGACTCGGACGACGAGGGGCTGCGCCTCGCCAACGACACGCCGTACGGCTTGGCCGCCTCGGCGTGGACGCGCGACGTCTTCCGCGCACTCCGGGCCACCCGGGAGATCCGGGCCGGCTGTGTCTGGGTCAACGACCACATCCCGATCATCAGCGAGATGCCACACGGGGGCTACCGTGCCTCCGGCTTCGGAAAAGACATGTCCACGTACTCCTTCGAGGAGTACACCCAGGTAAAGCACGTGATGTACGACACGACCGGCCAGCAGAAGAAGGACTGGCACCGCACCATTTTCGGCGACCGCACCGCACCCACCACCCCCCAGGGAGTCCACGAGTCATGAGCGACCCGCGCAACGACCCGATGTTCCAGCAGATCGTCAGGGCTCAGCTGTCCCGCCGCAACCTGCTTCGAGGTGCCGGGGGGATGGGCGCGATGGCCGCGCTCGCCGCGTGCGGCACCGGCGGGGGCAAGAGCACGACGGGCAGCACGGCGTCGAAGTCGGCGACCAAGCCGGCGGTGGCGGACAAGTCCGACACCGAGAAGATCGTGCGGTGGGCCAACTGGCCCGCCTACCTGGACTTCGACGAGAAGACCAAGAAGTACCCCACCCTCGAGGAGTTCCAGAAGAAGACCGGGATCAAGGCGACGTACGCCGAGGACATCGACGGCAACGACACCTACTACGGCAAGATCCAGGGCCAGCTCAAGAACGGCCAGGACATCGGCAAGGACGTGATCGTCCTCACCGACTGGATGGCGGGCCGGCTCATCCGGCAGGGCTACACCCAGAAGCTGGACAAGGCCAACATCCCGAATGCCAAGAACCTCAACCCGAAGCTGCAGAACGTCGACTTCGACCCGGGCCGCAACTACTCCCTCACCTGGCAGAGCGGTTACGCCGGCATCGGCTACCGCAAGGACAAGGTCGGCCGCGAGCTCAAGACGCTGGACGACCTGTGGGCGCCGGACCTCAAGGGCAAGATCGTCGTCCTCGACGAGATGCGTGACACCGTCGGCCTGATCATGATGAACCAGGGCAAGGACATCTCCGGGAAGTTCAGCAAGGACGACTTCATGAGCGCCCTCGCGGTCCTGCAGAAGCAGGTCGACTCCGGTCAGGTGCGCCAGGTCAAGGGCAACTCCTACCTCGAGGACCTGCGCAGCGGCAACGCGATCGCCGCGATCGCGTGGTCCGGCGACATCCTGCTCGCGCGGTTCGAGGAGAAGGACGACAACTACACCTTCACGCTGCCCGAGTCCGGAGGCACGCTCTGGTCGGACAACCTGATGGTGCCGATCGCCTCGCCGCACAAGAAGAACGCCGAGAAGCTGATCGACTACTACTACGACCCGACCGTCGCGGCCACCGTCGCGGCCTACGTCAACTACATCTGCCCGGTCGAGGGCGCCAAGGCGGAAATGGAGAAGATCGACAAGTCTCTCGTCGACAGCCCGCTCATCTTCCCCACGGCCGCGGACTTGGCCAAGGTCAAGGTGTTCCGCTCACTGACTCCCGACGAGGAGACCACCTTCTCGACGGAGTTCCAGAAGGTGATCGGGGCCTGATGGTCGAGGCGACCGGCGGGCGCGACCTGCGTCTCGAGCACGTCACCAAGAGGTTCGGGACATTCGCGGCCGTCGACGACCTGTCGCTGACGATCCCGTCAGGCAGCTTCTTCGCGCTGCTCGGGCCGTCCGGCTGCGGGAAGACCACGACGTTGCGGATGGTGGCCGGGCTCGAGGAGCCCACCGCCGGCACGATCCACATCGGTACCGACGACGTGACCTACGCCAAGCCCTACAAGCGGCCGGTCAACACGGTCTTCCAGAGCTATGCGCTGTTCCCGCACCTCGACATCTTCGAGAACGTCGCGTTCGGGCTGCGGCGGCGCGGCGCCAAGCAGATCAAGCAGGAGGTCGAGAAGGCACTCGAGCTGGTGGAGCTCGGTGGCCTCGCGAAGCGCAAGCCGGCTCAGCTGTCGGGCGGCCAGCAGCAGCGCGTCGCGCTGGCCCGCGCGATCGTCAACCGGCCGGCAGTCCTGCTCCTGGACGAGCCGCTGGGTGCGCTGGACCTCAAGCTGCGTCGCCAGATGCAGATCGAGCTCAAGCGGATCCAGACCGAGGTGGGACTCACCTTCGTGCACGTGACGCACGACCAGGAAGAGGCGATGACGATGGCCGACACCATCGCCGTCATGAACAGCGGTCACATCGAGCAGCTCGGCAACCCGACGCAGCTCTACGAGTCGCCGAACACGGCGTACGTCGCGAACTTCCTCGGGCAGTCGAACCTGATCCGCGCAACAGTGGTGGGCACGTCGGGAGACGACCTGCTGCTCGACGTGCACGGATCACGCCTGGCCGCTCCGGTGTCCCGTCGCGCCAGTGGGGACAAGGAGCTGCTCATCGGGGTACGCCCGGAGAAGATCCACCTCGGCGCTCCCGACGAGGTCGTCCCGGACAACCACAACGTCCTGCGCGACGGAGTCGTCACCGATGCGAGCTTCACCGGCGTGAGCACGCAGTACCTCGTGCGGCTCCCGTGGGACCAGGAGGTGATGGTCTTCGTGCAGAACCTGGGGGTGGGCGGCGTGCTCGTCCCCGGCACGAAGGTGAGCCTGTCCTGGAACCCGGCGCATACGTTCGCGCTCGACGGCTCCGAGGACGCGCTCGCGGGCGTCCAGCTCGAAGAGCCCGTCTCGGTGGGCTGACGTGACCGTCGCACAGGGCATCGGGGTCGGTGAGCGACAGGTCGCCGGTGACCAGGGCGAGCCGTCGGCGCCGGAGGTGAGCCGGCGCGGCCGACGTCTGACCCCCTATCTGCTGCTCCTTCCGGGACTGGGCTGGCTGCTGCTGTTCTTCATCGTCCCGATCGCGACGCTGTTCTCCACCTCGACCCAGACTCGACCCCCGGGCTCGGAGATCGGTGTCTACGTACAGACGTTCCGGTGGGCCAACTACGTGGACTCCCTCTCGGAGTACACCACCCAGTTCGGGCGGTCGTTCCTCTACGCGTTCCTCGCCACCGGGCTCGCCCTCGCGATCTCCTATCCGCTCGCCTACGCCATCGCGTTCAAGTCCGGGCGGTGGCGCAACTTGCTGCTGGTGCTCGTGATCGCGCCGTTCTTCACGAGCTTCCTGCTCCGGACCATCGCCTGGAAGCAGATCCTGGCCGACGACGCGTGGGTGGCCGACGGCCTGCGCCGGCTGCACCTGCTGAGCCAGAGCGGCCACATCATCAACAGCCCCACGGCCGTCGTGCTCGGCATCACCTACAACTTCCTCCCGTTCATGATCCTGCCCATCTACGCCAGCCTGGAGCGCGTCGACCCGCGGTTCATGGAGGCCGCCGGTGACCTCTACAGCAACGGGATCACCACGTTCCGCAAGGTGACGTTCCCGCTGTCGATGCCGGGCGTCGTCGCGGGCACGCTGCTCACGTTCATCCCGGCAGCCGGCGACTACGTGAACAGCGCACTGCTCGGCAACCGCAACACCACGATGGTCGGCAACGCCATCGACAGCCGGTTCCTGCGCGTCGTCGACTATCCGACCGCGGCCGTCCTCTCGGTGACCCTGATGGCCGCCATCCTCCTGCTCGTCGGCCTCTACATCCGACGGTCCGGCACGGAAGAGCTGGTCTGATGGCCGCGACGACGGAAAGCCTCCCTGCGCGGGCCAAGCGGCCGGTCAGCCAGCGGGCCGGTCGGTGGCTGTCGAACAACCTCATCCGCATCTACGCGGTGTTCGGCTTCACCTACCTGTTCATCCCCGTCGGCTACACATTCGTCTACTCGTTCAACAACTCCGGCAAGTCCAACCTCAACTGGCGCGGGTTCACCACCGACAAGTGGGCCAACCCGTGCGGCGCTCCGGATGTCTGCAACGCCTTGTCGAACAGCCTCAAGATCGGGCTGATCGCGACCGCCGTGGCAACGGTGCTCGGCACGATGATCGCCTTCGCGCTGGCCCGGCACCGGTTCCGCGGGCGCACGGTCACCAACCTGACGATCTTCCTCCCGATGGCCACGCCCGAGGTGGTGCTCGGTGCGTCCCTGCTCGCCTTCTTCCTGAACGTAGGCGTCCCCCTCGGGTTCCAGACGATCGTCATCGCCCACATCATGTTCTGCATCAGCTTCGTCGTGGTCACGGTCAAGGCACGCCTGGCGAGCCTCGACCCGAGGCTCGAGCAGGCGGCGATGGACCTCTACGCCGACGAGTGGCAGACGTTCCGCCGCATCACGTTCCCGTTGGTCCTTCCCGGCATCGTGGCGGGTGCCCTGCTCGCGTTCTCGCTGTCCTTCGACGACTTCATCATCACCAACTTCAACTCCGGGGACGTCAACACCTTCCCGAAGTTCGTCTGGGTCTCGTCGCTGCGCGGCATCCCCGCGCAGGCCAACGTCATCGGGTCGGCGATGTTCTTCATCGCCCTGTTCGCCGTCCTGCTCGGGCAGGCCGTCACCCGGCGCCGACGGGCCTGAGCCGTGCTGCCCTCACTCGCCGCCCCTGCGGTCGCGGCGCTCACGGACGTGCGCTTCGCCCCCTACTGGCTCGAGGCGAGCCCCGCCCCGGAGCTCTGTCCTCCACTGGCCAGCGACACCACCGCCGACCTCGCGGTGGTGGGCGGTGGCTACACCGGCCTGTGGACGGCGCTGCTGGCGAAGGAGGCCGACCCGTCGCTGGATGTCGTGCTGCTCGAGGGCGGCGCCGTCGCCGGCGCGGCGTCCGGGCGCAACGGCGGCTTCTGCTCCGCCAGCCTCACCCACGGTCTGCGCAACGGCGCCGACCGTTTCCCGCGCGAGCTGACCACCCTCGAACGACTCGGGCAGGACAACCTCGGGGCCATCGAGGAGACGATCGACCGGCACGGGATCGACTGCGGGTGGGAACGCACCGGTGAGCTGACCGTCGCGACGGCCCAGTGGCAGGCAGTCGAGCTGCGCGAGCTCCCGGCGTTGGCGGCCCGGCACGGCGGGCAGGTCGACTACCTCGACGGCGCCGCGACGCGGGCGCTGGTGAACTCACCGACCTACGTCGGCGGTCTGCTGGACCGCGAGAGTGTCGCCATGGTCGACCCGGCCCGGCTGGCGTGGGGGCTCAAGGCGGCCTGCCTGCGGGTCGGGGTGCGGATCCACGAGAACACGACGGTAGACGCGGTGGCGGACCAGCGCTCCCGGCTTGGGCTGCGCACGGCGTACGGGATGGTGTCCGCGGGCCGGGTCGCCCTGGGCACGAACGCCTTCCCGCCGTTGCTGCGCCGGCTGCGCGCGTACGTCGCGCCGGTCTACGACTACGCGCTGGTCACCGAGCCCTTGACCCAGGACCAGCTGGCCTCGATCGGCTGGGAAGGTCGCCAGGGGCTCGCCGACGCCGGCAACCAGTTCCACTACTACCGTCTGACCGAGGACAACAGGATCCTCTGGGGCGGCTACGACGCGATCTACCACTACGGCAACCAGGTCGACGAGCGGTGGGACGCCAGCCCGGAGACCTTCGCGCGCCTCGCCGAGCACTTCTTCGCGACCTTCCCGCAGCTGCGCGGAGTGCGGTTCACCCACGCGTGGGGCGGGGTCATCGACACCTGCTCGCGCTTCTGCGTGTTCTGGGGACGCGCGTACGCCGGGCGGCTGGCCTACGCGGCGGGCTACACCGGCCTCGGCGTGGGCGCCACCCGGTTCGGGGCGCGCGTCATGCTGGACTTGCTGAGCGGCCGCGACACCGACCTGACACGGCTGGAGATGGTGCGCAGCCGACCGCGCCCGTTCCCGCCCGAACCGCTGCGCTGGGCCGGCATCGAGCTCACGCGGCGCGCGCTCGCCCGGGCGGACCGCCGCGACGGCCGCCGAGGACCCTGGCTGCGCACCCTGGACCGCCTCGGCATGGGATTCGACTCGTGACCCCGACAACCGGAGGAGACGTCATGGACAACGACCCTCGTCGCATCACGCACTGGGTGGGCGGCAAGCCCTGGAGCGGCCCCGCCGGCCGGGCCGGCGACGTCTTCGACCCGGCGACCGGCCGGTTGACGGGCCGCGTCGACCTCGCCTCGGGCGCCGACGTGGATGCGGCCGTCACGGCCGCGGTGACCGCGTTCGCCGACTGGCGGCACAGCTCCCTGACCCGGCGCGCGCAGGCACTCTTCGCCTTCCGCGAGCTGCTCAACTCCCGCAAGGAGGAGCTGGCGGCGATCATCACGGCGGAGCACGGCAAGGTCCTCTCCGACGCGCTGGGCGAGGTCACCCGCGGCCTGGAGGTCGTGGAGTTCGCCTGCGGCATCCCGCACCTGCTCAAGGGTGGCTTCTCGGAGAACGTGTCGACCAAGGTGGACGTCTACTCGATCCGGCAGCCACTGGGCGTGGTCGGGATCATCTCACCGTTCAACTTCCCTGCCATGGTGCCCATGTGGTTCTTCCCGGTCGCGATCGCGTGCGGCAACACGGTCATCCTCAAGCCGAGCGAGAAGGACCCGTCGGCCGCGGTCTGGATGGGTGCCCTGTGGGCCGAGGCAGGCCTGCCCGACGGCGTCTTCAACGTCGTGCACGGGGACAAGGAAGCGGTCGACCGGCTGCTCGAGCACCCCGACGTACGGTCGGTCTCGTTCGTCGGCTCCACCCCTATCGCGCGGTACGTCTACGAGGGCGGCACCAAGGCGGGCAAGCGGGTGCAGGCCCTGGGTGGGGCGAAGAACCACATGGTGGTGCTGCCGGACGCCGACCTCGACCTGGCCGCCGATGCCGCCGTCAACGCCGGTTTCGGCTCCGCCGGGGAACGCTGCATGGCCATCTCCGCACTGGTTGCGGTCGAGCCGGTGGCCGACGAGCTGGTGCGAAAGATCCGCGAGCGGATGGACGGGCTCACGGTCGGCGACGGCCGGCGCGGCACCGACATGGGTCCGCTGGTGACCGAGGCGCACCGCGACAAGGTCGCCGGCTACCTGGACGCCGGCGTCGCGCAGGGCGCCGAGCTGGTCGTGGACGGCCGCGAGCAGAAGATCGACGGCGACGAGGGCGGGTTCTGGCTCGGGCCGACGCTGTTCGACCGGGTCACCCCCGCGATGACGCTCTACACCGACGAGATCTTTGGGCCGGTGCTGTCGGTGCTCCGGGTGCCGACCTATGACGCGGCCCTCGACCTGGTGAACACCAACCCCTACGGAAACGGCACGGCCATCTTCACCAACGACGGTGGCGCCGCTCGCCGCTACCAGAACGAGGTCGAGGTCGGCATGGTCGGCATCAACGTGCCAATCCCGGTGCCGATGGCCTACTACTCCTTCGGCGGGTGGAAGCACTCGCTGTTCGGCGACTCTCACGCCCACGGTGCCGAGGGCGTGCAGTTCTTCACCCGCGGGAAGGTCGTCACCTCGCGCTGGCTCGACCCGTCGCACGGCGGCCTGAACCTCGGCTTCCCGAGGAACGACTGACGGTGAGCAGGTACGGAGCGATGTTCGGTCCGGACATCACGTTCCTCGGCGTGCCGCGCTGCGACCTGTCCGACCCCGCATCGTTCGCCGGCGCGGGAGCGGTCATCATCGGCGCACCGTTCGACGGGGGTACGTCGCACCGGCCGGGCACCCGCTTCGGCCCGCAGGCCATCCGGAGCACCGACTACCTCGGGCACGACGGTTCCCGTCCCAGCCTCGCGTTGCGCGTCGACGGGCTGCGGGACCTGGGGGTCGTCGACGCCGGGGACGTCGAGATGCCGCCGGGGCACATCGAGCGGTCCCTGGAGGCGCTCACGGAGGCGGTCGCCCTGGTCAGCACCTCCGGGGCGATCCCGGTCGTGCTCGGCGGCGACCACTCCATCACGTTGGCCGACGTCACGGGAGTGTCCCGGCACCACGGTGCGGGCCGGGTCAGCGTCGTGCACTTCGACGCGCACGCCGACACCGGCGACATCGAGTTCGGCTCGCTCTACGGGCACGGCCAGCCGATGCGCCGCCTCATCGAGTCCGGTGCTGCGCGGGGTGACCGGTTCCTGCAGATCGGCCTGCGTGGCTACTGGCCGGGGCCCGAGACGCTGGACTGGATGGCGGCGCAGCGGATGCGCTCCTACGAGATGACCGAGATCGGTGCCCGCGGCCTGACCCGCTGCCTCGACGAGGCCTTCGCAATCGCCATCGACGACTGCGACGGGGTGTTCCTCTCGGTCGACATCGACGTCGCCGACCCGAGCCACGCCCCCGGGACCGGGACACCCGAGCCGGGCGGGCTCAGCGCCCGCGAGCTGCTGGACGCCGTCCGCCGGGTCTGCCTCGAGCTGCCGGTCGTGGGGCTGGACGTGGTGGAGGTGTCCCCGCCCTACGACCATGCCGACATCACCGCGGCGCTGGCCAACCGGGTGGTGCTCGAGGCCCTCTCGGGAATCGCCCGCCGCCGGACGGGTGACGTCCCCGACGCCGAGCGACCGTTGCTGGACCGGTAGTGATGGTGCTGCGGATTTAGTCGTGGAACACGACAGACTCGACGGATTCAGTCCTCGCCCGCCCGTGTCACGACGGCTAGCGTTGCGCACAGTCCCGCCGGGGACCGGAATGCGCATCGATGAAAGCGGGGCGGCGTTCGCCGGTCTCGCGGGGAGGCCGACATGCCACGCACACCACTCGCCTCGATCCTGGCGTCGATCACTCGGGGGGTCGCCGCCGAGGAGGCCGGCGAATCTGACGTCGCCGGCCTCAGCCGGCGTACCGTCCTGCGGGGTGCCGCCGTCACCGCTGCCACCGCCGCGGCCGCGACGTCCGGCCTGGCCACCGCCGGCCGCGCTGCCGCCGCCCCGGCACCGCCTCCCGCCACTCCCCGGATCGTCATCGTGGGCGCCGGACTGGCCGGACTCAGCGCCGCCTACCAGCTGCGCAACGCGGGGTACACGTCGACGGTGATCGAGGCCTCGGACCGTCTCGGCGGCCGGTGCTGGTCGATCCGCGACTTCGCCGACGACCAGATCGCCGAGCACGGCGGGGAGCTGATCGACCAGGGGCACACCGAGGTTCGCCAGCTGGCGTCCAGCCTCGGCCTGACGCTGGACAACCTGCTCACCGCCGAGCAGAACGGCACCGAGCCGATCTACTACTTCGACGGGGCGCCGTACACCTTCCAAGAGGCGACCGACGACATCAAGACGATCTGGCAGCAGCTGCACTCGGACGTGTCGGCGGCCAGCTACCCCACGCTCTACAACAACTACACGCCCCGGGGCTACGAGCTCGATCACATGTCGATCATCGACTGGATCAAGGCCTACGTCCCCGGCGGACTCAAGTCACGACTGGGTCAGCTGCTCGATGTTGCCTACAACATCGAGTACGGCGGGGAGTGCTCGGTCCAGAGCTCCCTGAACATGCTCTACCTGCTCGCCTACTCCGGCCAGGGCCAGCTGCGCATCTTCGGCCCGAGCAACGAGAAGTACCACGTCCACGGCGGCAACGACCAGATCGTGACGGCGTTGGCGGCCGCGCTGAAGGGCCAGATCGAGAAGAACACCCGGCTCACCGCCCTGGCGCGTAACGCCGACAGCACCTGGACCGTCACGACGACGTCGGGGACGGTGTCGTCCACCCGGGTCGCCGACCATGTCGTGCTCGCGCTGCCGTTCTCGCTGCTGCGGTCGGTCGACCTGACCAAGGCCGGCTTCTCGAAGGTGAAGATGACGGCGATCAACCAGCTGCCGATGGGGACGAACAGCAAGCTGCAGCTGCAGTTCAGCGACCGGCACTGGCGCAGCCTCGGCGGCAACGGCGACAGCTACTCCGACACCGGCTACCAGAGCACCTGGGAGGTCACCCGCGGCCAGGGCGGTACGAAGGGCATCCTCGTCGACTACACCGGCGGCAACATCGGTGCCTCGTTCGGAAGTCTGAGCACCGATGCCTACGCGCGGCGCTTCCTGACCCAGATCGAGCCGTTGTTCCCCGGGATCACCGGCAAGTGGACGGGTCAGGCCACCCTCGACTTCTGGAAGATCTACCCCTGGACGCTCGGCTCGTACTCCTACTGGAAGGTCGGGCAGTACACCGCGTTCAGCGGCGCCGAGAAGGAGGCCCAGGGCAGCTGCCACTTCGCCGGTGAGCACACGTCGCAGGACTTCCAGGGCTACCTCAACGGCGCCGTCGAGACGGGATACCGCGCCGCCGGCGAGATCCTGGCCGCGCTGAAGTAGCCGATGCCGCACGAGGTACGCGGGGTGGTGGCGAGGGCCAAGGGTGCCCCCGTCAAGGTGGAGACCGTGCTGGTGCCGGACCCCGGCCCCGGTGAGGCGCTGGTGCAGGTGCAGGCCTGCGGTGTCTGCCACACCGACCTGCACTACCGCGAGGGCGGCATCAACGACGACTTCCCGTTCCTGCTCGGCCACGAGGCCGCGGGGGTCGTCGAGGCCGTCGGCGACGGGGTGACCGACGTGGCGCCGGGCGACTACGTGGTCCTCAACTGGCGAGCAGTCTGCGGACGCTGTCGAGCCTGCCTGCGTGGCCGGCCGTGGTACTGCTTCAGCACCCACAACGCCACCCAGAAAATGACGCTGGCCGACGGGACGGTCCTCTCGCCGGCGCTGGGGATCGGCGCGTTCGCCGACAAGACGCTGGTCGCCGCCGGCCAGTGCACGAAGGTCGACCCGCGAGCGGCGCCCACGGTCGCGGGTCTGCTCGGGTGCGGCGTGATGGCTGGTTTAGGCGCAGCGCTGAACACCGGGCAGGTCGGCCGAGGTGACAGCGTCGCGGTGATCGGCTGCGGTGGTGTCGGCAACGGAGCCATCGCCGGCGCCGCCCTCGTCGGTGCCCGCACGATCATCGCTGTGGACGTCGACGACCGGAAGCTGACCTGGGCCAAGGAGTTCGGCGCCACGCACACGGTCAACTCACGCGACACCGACCCGGTCGAGGCGGTGCGCGAACTGACGGGTGGGTTCGGTGCCGACGTGGTCATCGACGCGGTCGGGCGACCCGGGACCTTCGAGCAGGCGTTCTACGCCCGCGACCTGGCCGGCACCGTGGTGCTCGTGGGCGTACCGACGCCGGACATGCGCCTTGACCTGCCGCTCATCGACCTGTTCGGCCGAGGGGGAGCCCTCAAGTCCTCGTGGTACGGCGACTGCCTGCCCAGCCGGGACTTCCCGATGCTCATCGACCTGCACCTGCAGGGCCGGCTCGACCTCGACCGGTTCGTGTCCGAGACCATCGAGATCGGCGGTGTCGAGGAGGCGTTCGCCACGATGCAGCGCGGCGAGGTGCTCCGCTCGGTCGTCGTGCTCTGATGGGCGGGCTCGATCCGGGGGAGCACATCTTCCATCTCGCGACCGCACGGGACTGGGCCGAGGCCGAGCGCAGCGGTGCCTACCGGACGTCGACGCTGGGGCGCAGCCTCGCGGCGGAAGGCTTCATCCACGCGTCGCGCGCGGGTCAGGTTGCGGGCGTCGCCGCGGCGTTCTACGCCGCGGTCGACGAGCCGCTCGTCCTGCTCGAGATCGATCCGGGCCGCGTCGGGTGCGTGATCCGCCTCGAGGTCCCGCCCGGCGGTGACGCGGCGTTCCCGCACCTCTACGGTCCGCTCGACGTGTCCGCGGTGGTCCGGGTCACGCCGTACGCCGTCATTTCAGCAGGCTGACCCCGCGGGAGATCACCAGCACGGACAGCATCAGCGCGGACACGGACTCTGCGGCCATCAGCATCTTCGCGCGATGGGACAGCGGCATGGTGTCGGTCGGGCTGAACGCCGAGGAGTTGGTGATCGAGACGTAGAGGTAGTCGAGAAACCCCGGGGTCCACCCAGACATGGCCGAGGAGCGCGCGGCGACCTCGGCGATGGCGTCGTGGTCCTCGTCCTGCGGGAACCGGAAGTCAGCCGGCGGGAGGTCGCGGCCGGGGGCCTGGGTACGACGGACGGGCCCGCCCCGGTCCAGCTCCCAGTAGGCCATCGCGAACACGATGACGTTCGTCGCCCACACCTGGCCTGCCGCCAGCAGCAGCTCCTTGCCCTGCGCCTTCCCGGCGACGAGCTCGTGAACCAGCAGCCCCAGCGCCACGGTGTTGGTGGCCGCGATCACGAGCAGCAACGCGATCGCCAGCTTCCGGAGCAGGGTGCTCTCTCTCGTCATCCTGCGCGGGTTGCCGGCCAGCAGCGGCACGAACAGCGCAAGCTCGAGGGCCGGGACCACGAAGCGCGGTCCGAGGATCAACTGCTGGGGCAGGAGCACGTAGAGCAGCAGCGCGACGAGGATCGCCGTCGCCGCGGGCAACCGGGCCTCTCCGGGGTGCTTCTGTTGCCCGCTGGGCCGCCGTGTCGTCACTGCCCCACTGTGCCAGCCCGATGGCTCAGGACAGGGTTGCGAAGGCCTTGTCGAGGACGGCGAGTCCCTCGTCCAGGAGCGGCTCGGGCATGACGAGCGGGGGAAGCAGGCGCAGGACGTTGCCGTAGGTGCCGCAGGTGAGGACGACCACGCCTTCGGCATGACAGGCCTTGGCAACAGCGGTCGTGGCGGCGGCGTCCGGCTCGCGGGTCCCCGGCCGGACGACCTCGACCGCGACCATCGCGCCCCGGCCACGGACCTCGCCGATCACTCCGGTCCGGGCGGCCGTCTCCTGCAGGTTCGCGGTCATGACCTCGCCGAGGCGCCGCGCTTTCGCACAGAGGTCCTCGCGTTCCATGGTCTCGATCGCCCCCAGGGCGGCCGCGCAGGCCACGGGGTTGCCGCCGTAGGTCCCGCCGAGACCTCCGGAGTGCGGCGCGTCCATGATCTCCACCCGACCGGTGACGCCGGCGAGCGGCAGGCCGCCGGCGATGCCCTTCGCCGTCGTGACCAGGTCGGGGACGACGCCCTCGTGGTCGCAGGCGAACCAGTCGCCGGTCCTGCAGAAGCCGCTCTGGATCTCGTCGGCCACGAACACCGCTCCCGCGTCCCGCGACCAGCGCGCGATCGCGGGGAGGAAGCCGGGCGCCGGCACGACGAAGCCGCCCTCGCCCTGGATCGGCTCGATCAGCACGCAGGCCACGTTGGCCGCGCCGACCTGGGTCTCGATGATGTCGATCGCGCGAGCCGCGGCGGCCGGCCCGTCCAGCCCGTCGCGGAAGGGATAGGACATGGGCACCCGGTAGACCTCCGGGGCGAACGGGCCGAACGACTGCTTGTAGGGCATGTTCTTGGCGGTGAGGGCCATCGTGAGGTTGGTCCGGCCGTGGTAGGCGTGGTCGAACACGACGACGGCACTGCGCCCGGTGTGCACGCGGGCGATCTTCACCGCGTTCTCCACCGCTTCGGCTCCTGAGTTGAACAGGGCCGACCGCTTCTCGTGGTCGCCGGGTGTCAGCCGGTTCAGTGCCTCGCAGACCTGCACGTAACTGTCGTACGGCGTGACCATGAAGCAGGTGTGCGTGAAGCGGGCCACTTGCTCCCGTACTCGCGCCACGACTGCGTCGGCCGCGTTGCCCACGCTCACGACCGCGATCCCCGACCCGAGGTCGATCAGCGAGTTGCCGTCGACGTCGACGATCACCCCGCCGCCCGCGCGCTCGACGAAGACCGGCAGCGTCGTCCCGATGCCGCGCGCCACCGCGGCACCGCGCCGGGCGAACAGCTCGGTCGAGCGCGGGCCGGGCACCGCGGTCACCAGTCGCCGCTCCTGGGGGAGCGAGGGGCCGCCGAACACATCCGAGACAAGGGAGTCGGTCATGCGAGACACGATACTGTGACGGAATCCGGGGCGACAGGGCCTTCCGGCGACGGATTTCGTTGAGGTGGTCGATGGACGGGCTCGAGGTGCGACACCCGTACGACGGCACCGTGGTGGGCCGGGTCGACCTGGCCGGCCCGGCACAGGTCGAGGCCGCCGTCGCCGCCGCGCACGCTGTCGCAGCCGAGGCGGCCCGGCTGCCGGCGCACCGCCGGGCCGAGGCGCTCGCTCACGTGTCCACCCGGCTCGCCGAGCGCGCGTCGGAGATCGCCGGGATCATCACCGCGGAGAACGGCAAGCCGATCCGGTGGGCGCGCATCGAGGTCGAGCGGGCCGTGTCGACGTTCCGCTGGGCGGCGGAGGAGGCGCGGCGGTGGAGCGGCGAGCTCCAGCGCCTGGACGCGGAGCCGTCGGGGGTAGGCCGGATGGCAGTCGTGCGCCGCTTCCCGCGCGGCCCGGTGCTCGCGATCTCGCCGTTCAACTTCCCGCTGAACCTGGTCGCCCACAAGGTCGCGCCGGCCATCGCGGTCGGCGCACCCGTGATCGTCAAGCCGGCACCCAAGACGCCGATGTCCGCCCTGGTCCTGGGCGAGATCCTCGCCGAGACAGACCTTCCCGCCGGCATGGTCTCGGTCCTCGTCGTACCCGACGATCGCGCGCCCGCACTCGTCGCCGACCCGCGGCTGCCGGTGGTCTCGTTCACCGGGTCGGGACCGGTGGGCCATCGCATCCGCGAGGCGGTCCCGCACAAGCACGTGACTCTCGAGCTCGGGGGCAACGCTCCCGCACTCGTGTGCGCCGACTGGTCCGGCGAGGCCGACCAGGACTGGGCAGCGACCCGGATCGCGACCTTCTCCAACTACCAGGCGGGCCAGTCCTGCGTCGCGGTGCAGCGCGTCCTCGTCGACCGCTCGCTCTTCGACGCGTTCGTGCCGCGGTTGGTCAAGGCGGTCGCGGCCCAGCGCACCGGGGACCCGCGCGACGAGGCGACGGAGGTCGGCCCGCTCATCGACGAGGCCGCGGCCCGGCGCGTCGAGGAGTGGGTGGACCAGGCGGTGGCGAGCGGCGCGCGATTGCTGACCGGCGGTGTGCGCGACGGCGCGAGCTACCGCCCGACAGTTCTCACCGACGTGCCTGCGGACGCCCGGGTAGTGCGGGAGGAGGTGTTCGGCCCGGTCCTCGTCGTGTCGGCGTTCGACGGGCCCGACGACGGGTTCGCGCAGGTCAACGACTCCGCGTTCGGCTTGCAGGCAGGCGTGTTCACCCGCGACGTCCGGCTGGCCTTCCGAGCCCACCGCGAGCTCGAGATGGGTGGCGTCGTGATCGGTGACGTGCCGTCTTATCGCGCCGACCAGATGCCCTACGGCGGGACCAAGGAGTCCGGTGTCGGCCGCGAGGGTGTCCGCTACGCCATGGAGGACTACACCTACGAGCGGGTCATGGTGCTGACGGGCCTCGACCTGTAGGGCTGGACCCTGTCCCGGCTAGCCTCGCCGGATGCGACTGACCAAGTTCGGCCATGCGTGCGTGCGGCTCGACACCGCCGAGGGCGCGGTCGTCATCGACCGGGGGGAGTTCTCGCCGGACGCCGATCTCGACGGTGCTGCCGATCTCCTGGTCACCCACGAGCATGCCGACCACATCGACGTCGACCGGGTCTCGGCCGCTGTCCGCGCCGGGGCTCGGTTGTACACGAACGCCGCCCTCGCCAGAAGGCTCGCCGACGAGTACGACGTGGCGGCGAACGCCGTCGAGCCGGGGGACACGTTCTCGGCAGCGGGCCTGCAGGTATGCGTGGTCGGGGGTGAGCACGCCGAGATCTACGACGGGCTGCCCGGTTGCGCCAACGTCGGGTTCGTCCTCGGTGGCGTCTACCACCCCGGAGACGCGCTGCAGGTGCCCGACGTGGAGGTCGTGACGCTGCTGGTCCCGGTGAGCGGGCCGTGGCTGAAGCTGGGGGAGGCGTTGGACTTCGTCCGTTCAGTGCGGCCGGCTCGCGCGATCCCGATACACGACGCGCTGTTCAGCGAGATCGGCAACGCCGGTGTGGACCGGTGGATGAACATGAAAGCGGACACCGACTACCGGCGGCTCGGCTCGGGGGAGTCCCTCGAGGTCTAGGCGGCACCAGCCCCAGCCGCCAGCGCCCACTGGCCCCCGAACCCCGCTTGCGTCCGAAGTGGCGTGCGGGTACCGCCGCGGGCCACTTCGGACACAACCGGGAATGGCGGGGGGATCGGGCGGGTGAGGGACACTGGCCGGGTGCGCGACGTCGTGATCCTCGGGTCGACCGGGTCCATCGGGACCCAGGCGATCGACGTCGTGCGCCGCAACCCCGACCGGTTCCGGGTCGTCGGCTTGGCCGCGGGCGGCTCGGACGTGGACCTGCTCGCGAGACAGGCGCTGGACCTCGGCGTCGAGGTGGTCGCGGTGGCCCGGGCCAGCGCGGCCCAGGACCTCCAGCTGGCCTTCTACGCCGCGACTCAGGCAGCCGGGTTCAACGCCGGTGCGGCCCGGGTGCCCAAGATCCTCGCCGGTCCGGACGCTGCGACCGAGCTGGCCGGGTCCGGCTCGGTCCCGTGCGACGTCGTCCTCAACGGCATCACGGGCTCGATCGGCCTCGCCCCGACCCTGGCCGCCCTCGAGGCGGGACGGACCCTGGCGCTGGCCAACAAGGAGTCGCTGATCGCCGGCGGCCCTCTCGTCAAAGCCGCCGTCCAGCGTGCCGACCAGATCGTGCCGGTCGACTCGGAGCACTCGGCGCTGGCCCAGTGCCTGCGCGGCGGCGCCCCGGAGGAAGTCCGGCGGCTGGTGCTCACCGCGAGCGGCGGCCCCTTCCGGGGGCGCACTCGTGCCGAGCTCACCGACGTGACCCCCGCCGAGGCGCTGGCCCACCCCACCTGGTCGATGGGACCGGTCATCACGGTCAACTCCGCGACGCTGGTCAACAAGGGCCTCGAGCTGATCGAGGCGCACCTGCTTTTCGATGTTCCCTACGACGCGATCGAGGTCGTCGTCCATCCGCAGTCCGTCGTGCACTCGATGGTCGAGTTCGCCGACGGCTCGACGATCGCGCAGGCCAGCCCGCCGGACATGCGGCTCCCGATCGCCCTCGCCCTGGGCTGGCCGGACCGCGTCCCCGGCGCGGCGAGCGCCTGCGACTGGAGCACCGCGAGCACCTGGGAGTTCCTCCCCCTCGACCACGAGGCCTTCCCCGCGGTGCGGCTTGCGCGGATGGCGGGCGAAGCCGGCGGGACGGCACCGGCGGTTCTCAACGCCGCGAACGAGGAGTGCGTCGACGGCTTCCTGGCCGGGCGGCTCGCCTTCCCGGCGATCGTGGACACGCTCACCGAGATCGTTGAGGAGCGGGTGGCTTCCGGGGTTGGGAACCAGCCGGGCCTGGCCGATGTTCTTGCTGCAGAGACCTGGGCGCGTGAGCGCGCCCGCCACCTGATCTCCGGGAGTGCCACCGCATGACCTTCACGCTGGGCGTCGTCATCTTCGCCCTCGGCATCCTCGTCTCCGTGTGCCTGCACGAGGCGGGCCACCTGCTGACCGCCAAGACCTTCGGGATGAAGGCCACCCAGTACTTCGCCGGCTTCGGGCCCACGCTGTGGTCCTTCCGCCGGGGCGAGACGGAGTACGGCGTGAAGGCCATCCCGGCCGGAGGCTTCGTCAAGATCGTCGGGATGACCCCGCTCGAGGAGGTGTCCCCCGAGGACAGCAGGCGCGCGTTCTGGCGGTTCCCGCTCTGGCAGCGCACCGTGGTGCTCGTGGCCGGGTCGGCCACCCACTTCCTGTTGGCAGCGGTGATCTTCTACTTCTCCGCCATCACGACGGGTCTGCTGAACCCCGCCGCCGCCACCTTCGACACGATGTCCGCCCCGCCGGTGATCGGCGAGGTCAGCGCGTGCGTGGTCCCGGGCTACGACCTGAACGCCGACAAGTCGAACTTCCGCGCGTGCCGGCCGGGTGACCCCGTCGGCCCGGCCCGGGCCGCGGGTCTGCGAGCGGGCGACCGCGTCGTGTCCGTCAACGGCAAGCCCATCACGACGTACGCCGAGTTCGTCGCCACCGTGCGCTCATCACCGCCTGGCCCCGTCCGCATCGCGTACCTGCGCGACGGCCAGCGCCGGACGACGACCGCGAACCTCGTCGCCACCCGACGCCCACCGGTGGGCAAGCCTGACGGGCCGCTCCAGACGGTGTCCGCCATCGGGGTCTCGGTGAAGTCGCCACCCGTCGTGCTGCACTACTCGGCAGCCGCCGCGGCTCCGGCCGCGGTCTGGTACGTCGGGCAGACGGTCGAGCAGACGTTCTCCGCCATCAAGTCGTTCCCGTCGAAGATCCCGAAGCTGTTCGACGCCATCGGCGGCCAGCAGCGTGACCCGCAGACCCCGATCAGCGTGGTGGGCGCCAGCCGGATCGGTGGCGAGGCCGTGCAGATCGGGGCGCCCATCGCGTTCCTGGCCCTGCTGGGCGGCCTGAACGTCTTCATCGGGGTCTTCAACCTGTTCCCGCTGCTGCCCCTGGACGGTGGGCACGTCGCGATCATCTGGTTCGAGCGGGCCAGGTCCTGGCTGGCGGCCCGGCGCGGCAAGCCTGATCCCGGCCGGGTTGACTACAACAAGCTGCTGCCGGTGACGTACGCCGTGATGCTGCTGTTCGGTGGGCTCACTCTGCTCACCCTGACGGCGGACATCGTCAACCCGATCCGCATCGGGTGACGAGCAATACTGGAGGCATGACCGTCAGCCTCGGGATGCCTGACGTCCCGGTCCGTCCGCTCGCCGAGCGACGTGTGTCGCGCCAGATCGACGTCGGAGGCGTCCTCGTCGGAGGGGGCGCCCCGGTTTCGGTCCAGTCGATGACCACGACCCCGACCAGCGACGTGAACGCCACGCTGCAGCAGATCGCCGAGCTCACGGCCACCGGGTGCCAGATCGTCCGGGTCGCCTGCCCCACCCAGGACGACGCGGACGCGCTCCCGGACATCGCTCGCAAGTCGCAGATCCCGGTGATCGCCGACATCCACTTCCAGCCTAAGTACGTCTTCGCTGCGATCGACGCCGGGTGCGCGGCGGTGCGCGTCAACCCGGGGAACATCAAGGCCTTCGACGACAAGGTCGGTGAGATCGCGAAGGCGGCGGGGGAGGCGCGGGTCCCGATCCGCATCGGGGTCAACGCCGGCTCCCTCGACAAGCGGCTGCTGGCCAAGTACGGGCGGGCGACTCCGGAGGCCCTGGTCGAGTCCGCGTTGTGGGAGTGCTCGCTGTTCGAGGAGCACGGGTTCCGCGACATCAAGATCTCGGTCAAGCACAACGACCCGGTGGTCATGGTCAACGCCTACCGGCTGCTCGCCGAGCAGTGTGACTACCCGCTGCACCTCGGCGTCACCGAGGCCGGGCCGGCCTTCCAGGGCACCATCAAGTCAGCCGTCGCATTCGGGGCGCTGCTCGCGGAAGGCATCGGCGACACCATCCGGGTGTCCCTCTCGGCCCCTCCGGTGGAGGAGGTCAAGGTCGGGAACC
>JAVEDB010000084.1 GCA_030841185.1 Actinomycetota bacterium | reverse complement strand
GCGAAGAGGTGGTCGACGGGGCCGTCGAAGAAGCCCTGGATCTGCGCGGTGTGCAGGTCGACGGCCATCAGCCGGTTGGCGCCGGCCTTCTTGAACAGGTCGGACATCAACCGGGCCGAGATCGGCTCGCGCCCCCGGTGCTTCTTGTCCTGGCGGGCGTAGCCGTAGAACGGCGTGACCACCGTGATCCGTTTGGCCGACGCCCGCTTCAGCGCGTCCACCATGATGAACTGCTCCATGATCCACTTGTTCAACGGCGCCGCGTGGCTCTGCAGGACGAACGCATCGCACCCGCGGACGGACTCCTGGTAGCGCACGAAGATCTCGCCGTTGGCGAAGTCGTACGCCGCGGTGGGCGTGAGCTCGATGCCGAGCTCGGAGGCGACGGAGTCGGCAAGCTCGGGGTGGGCACGACCGGCGAACAGCATCAGCTTCTTCTCGCCGGTGGTCTTGATGAAGCTCATCTGTCGGGTCTCCCCTGGTCGTCGTACGCCGTGTCATCTGCCTGGTCTGTGCCTGCTCCGCCCGCGGCTCCGCTCGCCGCTTCCGGCCCGCCACCGCCGTCGCGGCTTCGAGCCGCAGCAGCCGCCGCCGCGGCCGGCGAGCCGGCGCGGCGGCGCTCGACCCACCCCTCCACGTTGCGCTGCTTGCCGCGGGCGACCGCCATCGCTCCCGGCGGGACATCCTGGGTGATGACCGAACCCGCGGCCGTATAGGCCCCGTCGCCGATGGTCACCGGTGCGATGAGCATGGTGTCGCTGCCAACCCGTGCGTGGTCGCCGACGACGATGCGGTGCTTCTCGACACCGTCGTAGTTGACGAACACCGTTGCCGCGCCGATGTTGACTCCAGCGCCGATCTCCGCGTCCCCGACATAGGACAGGTGCGGGACCTTCGAACCGTCACCGACGACCGCCGCCTTCATCTCCACGAAGCCGCCCACCTTGGCGCCGCGACCGAGGCGCGTGCCGGGTCGCAGGTAGGTATAAGGGCCGACCGTCGCCTCCGGGCCGACGTCGGCCCCGAGGGACGTGGTGTTCGTGAGGACGGCACCGGCGCCCACGGAGGTATCGACGAGCGTGCAGTTAGGCCCGACCTGGGCGCCGCCGGCGACGCGCGTGGCGCCGCGCAGCAGCACGTTGGGTTCGAGGAGTACGTCGGGCTCGAGCGTGACGTCGACGTCGACCCAGGTGGTGGCCGGGTCGATCACGGTCACCCCGGCGCGCATCCAGTGCTCCACCGTGCGCCGGTTGAGCTCGCGGTGCAGGGCCGCGAGCTGCACCCGGTCGTTGACGCCCTCGGTCTGCCACCGGTCGTCCAGAGCGAGGGCCCCGACCCGCTTGCCGTCGGAGCGCGCCAGGCCGAGCACGTCGGTGAGGTAGAGCTCGCCCTGGGAGTTGTCCGTAGTGATCCGGGCGAGCCCGTCCCGAAGCGCGGCGATGTCGAACGCGTAGATGCCCGAGTTGATCTCCCGGACGGCGCGCTGCTCCGCTGTCGCATCCTTCTCCTCGACGATCGCGACCACCGAGCCGTCGGCGTCGCGCAGCACCCGCCCGTACCCCCCGGGGTCCGCGAGCGAGGCGGTCAGGACGGTGACGGCGTTGCCCTCGTCAGCGCGCGCTGCCACCAGAGCCCGAAGCGTCTCCCCGGTCAGCAGCGGCACATCGCCGTAGGTCACGACGACTGTTCCGGTGAGCTCGGGCAACTCGGCGAGAGCGCACTGGACCGCATGGCCGGTGCCCCGCTGCTCGTCCTGGACCGCCGTCTGCACGGAGGGAGCCGAGGCGGCGAGATGGGCCTGGACCGCGTCGCGCCCGTGACCGACGACGACCACCAGGTGCTCGGGGTGCAGCTGCTCGGCGGCCGCGACCGCGTGGCTGACAAGGGTGCGGCCGCCGACGGCGTGCAGGACCTTGGGGGTCGCGGAGCGCATCCGGGTGCCCTCCCCGGCGGCGAGAACGACGACAGCGGCGGGACGCGGCGTGCGGTCCTGACTCACGCGGTGGCGCTCCTCGGCGAAGTGGTCGGGGGCGTCACCGAGGATACCCGGCGCCGCCCTCGCACCGGACCGGCGGCGCCCTCCTGGTCGAGCCGGGCTCCGCCAGCTGGACTCGAACCAGCACTGCGAGACTCCAAAGGTCTGCGGGCTGCCAATTACCCCATGGCGGACAGGCGTCCTCCGACGCCGGGCGTCAGTCTGGCATGAAGCCCCGGCTCGATCCGGTCCCCGCCGTGGCCCGGCGGAGCGGCTCCCCGACGATCGAAGCCCAGGTTACGGTTGCGTAGGTTACGGTTGGGTACGAACGGACGAACCAGCCCCGCCTCCCTCGTAGAAGCCTGAGGTAGCCATGACCGCAACATCAACCGAAAAGCGGAGGCCCGGCCCGACGACGCTTCCCCGGGGAACCCTCGGCGGCGAGCGGAAGAAGCCGTTCGAGCAGGTGACCCTGACCACGGTGATCGCCCTACCGTTCCTGGCCATCCTCGCCGCGATCCCCCTGGCTCTCCTAGGTGGCTGGTTCGGCTGGTCCGACGCCGTCATCGCGTTCGTGATGTACGCGATCACCGGGCATGGCATCACGGTCGGCTTCCACCGGTACTTCACCCATGGCTCGTTCAAGGCCAATCGTCCGCTTCGGATCGGTCTGGCCATTGCCGGCACCATGGCCATCGAGGGGCCGGTGATCCGGTGGGTCGCCGACCACCGCAAGCACCACAAGTACTCGGACAAGGAAGGCGACCCCCACTCGCCGTGGCGCTACGGCGAGA
>JAVEDB010000059.1 GCA_030841185.1 Actinomycetota bacterium | reverse complement strand
CCCTCGCAGGGTGTCCAGGGCGTCGGTCCGGGCCGCCATCGCCCGCTGCGCCCAGGCAGCCGCCGGCGGGGGCGCCGCCTCGACCAGCGCCTTCACCCGCCCCAGGACCAGCGGCCGCTCCCGACGGGTGGTGTCGCCGCACAGGCCCGGGAGCACCTCCTCGACGAGCACCCGGGCCGACCCCTCCTCGTCCAGCGTGCCGGCGATGCGCAGGCGCTTCTCGCGGGCGGGCGGCGCGTCCGCACCTGCCTTGGTATCGGCGAGCACCAGGCCACGGACGCGGTCGGGATGGCGGCGCAGCAACGCCATCACGACGTACCCGCCCATCGAGAGACCGCCGAGGACCACCTTGTCGAGCGACATCCGGTCCAGCACAGCGGCGACGTCGTCGGCCATGTGGTCCAGCGACGGGTCGTCGTTGCCGAGTCGGGAGCCGCCGAAGCCGCGCAGGTCCGGCGTGATGACACGGCAGACGTCGGACAGGTCGTTGCGCTGCTCGAGCCACATGGCGCACGACAGCGGGAAGGCGTGCAGCAGGACGAGCGGGGCGCCCTGGCCGGACTCATGCACGTGCAGGTCCACGAGAGTCATGTCGCGACGGTATCCCCGGGCCACCTGCCGGGCCGCGTCAGGTGAACGACTCGGGCAGCGGATAGCGCGTCGGCGCGACCCGATGGACGATCTCGTCGAGCACCCGTTTCACCGACGGCTCGCCCACCCAGAGGTGCTTGGCCCCCTCGACGCCGACGACCTCGGCCTGCGGGATCCTGGCAAAGCGCGCCCGGGCGTCGCCGGGGCGCAGGTAGTCGTCGTGCTCGGGCACCAGCGCCACCACCGGCTTGCCCGACTCGGCCCACGCGTCGAGGTGCTCGTCGGTCGCGTAGCGCAGCGGAGGTGACAGCAGGATCGCGCCCTCGATCGAGGGGTCCAGCCCGTACATCAGGGCGAGGTCGGTGCCGAACGACCAGCCGAGCAACCACCTTGTCGGCAGCGCTGGCGACTCGTGGAACTCGGCGTACTCGATCGCAGCGGCGACGTCGAAGCGCTCCCCCACCGCGTCGTCGAACGCACCCTCGCTGGTCCCGGCCGGCGACGTCGTGCCCCGCGTGTTGAACCGGAGGACCGCCACCCCCGCCAGCGCGGGCAGCCGGTAGGAGGCCTTGCGCAGCACGTGGCTATCCATGAAGCCACCAGCTGTCGGCAACGGGTGCAGCGCGATGAGGGTCGCCGTCGGCGGCTCGTGCTCGGGGACGGCCAGCTCGCCGACGAGTCGCAGCCCGTCGGCGGTGTGCAGCTCGACCGGCGTCCGGGTCGCCGGAAGCACGCTGCTCGCACGGATCAGGGCCATCGCGTCGCTCAGTACCGCGGGGCGTTGCGCGAGCGCACGGTGCGAGGTGTACGCCGGTCGCGGGCTGCCCAGCACGGTGAGTGCCAGTGCCGGCGGTCCTCAGCCCCGGCGGCCCCCTCCTGCCAGACGACGACGTGCGGCGTGCCGGGGACGACCTCCTGGTCGCAGCCCGGGCACCGGTAGGTCTTGGTCGCGGCCGACGCCGGGACGGAGCGCACCAGCCAGTCGCCGTCGGTCCGGACCAAGCCACGGTCGGCTCCGGTCCCGTCCGGGGGGTCCGCGTCGGGTCGGCGGCGGTTCTGTCGCGGCATGGCGTCGCTCAGACCGTCGGCTTGCTGTAGTCCCGGAACCCGCGCCCAGTCTTGCGTCCCAGGTAGCCGGCCGTGACCAGCTGGTCGAGCAGCGGCGCGGGCGCGAACCCCGGCTCCCGGAACTCGAGGTAGAGCGTGCGCTGGATCGCGTGCGCGACGTCGAGCCCGACGATGTCGAGCAGGTCGAACGGCCCCATCGGGTAGCCGCAGCCCACCACCATCGCGCTGTCGATGTCCTCGACGGTCGCGTAGTGCGCCTGCAGCATCTTCACGGCGTCGTTGAGGTAGGGAAACAGCAGGGCGTTGACGATGAAGCCGGCCCGGTCACCGCACACCACGGCGTGCTTGCCCGCCTTCTCGCAAACGGCCCGGGCCGTCGCCACGACGTCGTCTGCCGTGGAGACCGTGCGCACCACCTCGACGAGCTTCATCACCGGTGCCGGGTTGAAGAAGTGCAGACCGACGACCTCGCGCGGCCGGCCGGTCGCCGCGGCGAGCTCGATGACGGGCAGCGACGACGTGGTGGTGGCGAGCACCGCACCCGGTTTGCAGATCTCGTCGAACGTCGCGAACAGCGCCTGCTTGACGGTCAGCTCCTCGACAACCGCCTCGATGACCAGGTCGCAGTCGGACAGGTCGTCCAACCGCGACGAGCCCCGAACACGCGCCAGGGCCGCGTCGCGGTCGCCCTCCTCGAGCTTCCCGCGCAGCACGGCCTTGTCCAGGGAACGCTGCAGGGCCGCGTGGACCTGCGCGACCTTCTCCTCGCCGCGGGTGACGTAGAGCACGTCGTAGCCCGCCTTTGCCAGCACCTCGATGATGCCGGTGGCCATCGTCCCCGAGCCCACCACGCCGACGCTCGACACCGGCCGCGCCCCGCTGGTCGCCTGCCCCTCGTCGGGTGTCCGGTCGTCGCTGACGACCACGGGCGAGTCGGGCGCCTCGTAGGTGTAGAAGCCGCGCCCGGTCTTGCGGCCGCGCAGACCCGCAGTGACCATCTGCTTGAGGATCGGGGCCGGGGCGTGCAGCCGGTCCCGCGACTGGCGGTACATCGTGTCCAGGATCTCGTACGCCGTGTCGAGCCCGATCAGGTCGAGCAGCGCGAGCGGCCCCATCGGGTAGCCGCACCCCAGCCGCATCGCCGCGTCGACGTCCTCGCGGGTGGCGTAGCGGGACTCGACCATCGAGACCGCGTGGTTGAGGTAGCCGAAGAGCAGCGCGTTGGCGATGAAGCCGGCCTTGTCGCCGATCACCACCGGCACCTTGCCGAGGCGCCGGGCGAGCGCCTCGACGTCCTCGACCACGGCTTGCTCGGTCACGACGGTGCGGACGACCTCGACCAGCTTGAGCACCGGTGCGGGGTTGAAGAAGTGCATGCCGATCACCGCGGAGGGCCGGCCGGTCGCGACCGAGATCTCCGTCACCGACAGCGACGACGTGTTGGTCGCGAGGATCGTGGACGGCGGGCAGATCTTGTCCAGGGCCGAGAACACCTCCTGCTTGAGGTCCAGCCGTTCCGGCACCGCCTCGATCACCAGCTCCGCCGGGGCCAGGTCCTCCATCGAGGTGCTGAACGTCACCCGCCCGATCAGCGCCTCCTGCTCCTCCGGCGTCAGCTTGCCGCGCTTGACGGCGCGGTCGGTCGAGTTGCGCAGGTGGTCGCGGCCCCGGTCGAGCGACTCCTCGGTGGGCTCGACGCCGATGACGGCGAGTCCCTCACGCGCAAACACCTCGGCGATCCCGGCGCCCATCGTGCCGAGCCCGACGACGCCGACGGTGCTGAACTGCCTGGCCATGGTCCGTTGCTCCTGGTCCGACGCGGGTTTCCGGTGCGTCGGCCAGTGTCCCAGGTGCCCGCCGCTCGCCGGGCGGCGGCTGCCGCTGCCGGCGGCGAGGCTGGTGTCGGCTAGCGTGGCGCCCCGTGCGGCTGGTCATCGCGAGGTGCACGGTCGACTACGCCGGCCGTCTCACCGCTCATCTCCCGAGCGCGCTGCGGCTCATCCTCGTCAAGGCCGACGGCTCGGTTTCGGTGCACGCCGACGACCGCGCCTACAAGCCGCTGAACTGGATGAGCCCTCCGTGCACGCTCCGGGTCGACGACGACCGGTGGACGGTCACGAACAAGGCAGGTGAGCAGCTCGTCATCACCATCGACGAGCTGGTGCACGACTCGTCGTACGAGCTGGGGGTCGACCCCGGGCTGGTCAAGGACGGCGTGGAGGCCCACCTCCAGGCGTTGCTCGCCGAGCAGGTCGAGACGCTGGGTGCCGGCTGGCGGCTGGTCCGGCGGGAGTACCCGACTGCGATCGGGCCGGTCGACCTGCTCTGCCGGGACGAAGCGGGCACCAGCGTCGCCGTCGAGATCAAGCGGCGTGGCGAGATCGACGGTGTCGAGCAGCTGACGCGCTATCTCGAGCTGCTCAACCGGGACCCGCACCTGGCGCCGGTCCGTGGTGTGTTCGCGGCGCAGGAGATCAAGCCACAGGCGCGGGTGCTCGCGGCCGATCGCGGCATCGCCTGCGTGACGCTGGACTACGAGGGGCTGCGCGGCATGGACGATGTGACCGCGCGCCTGTTCTGATGTGCCGGTGCGAGTCATCGTCGTCGGTGCGGGAGTCATCGGCCTGAGCTGCGCGATCCGGCTGCGTGAGGCCGGTCACGACGCCGCCGTCATCGCGCGTGACCTGCCGGCCGAGACCACCTCCGCCGTCGCCGCCGCGCTCTGGTACCCGTACCGCGCGATGCCCCAGGACCTGGTGACGCGGTGGGCCAGCTCGACCTATGCCGAGCTGGCCCGGCTCGCCGCGGCCGAGCCCCGTAGCGGCGTGCGGATGCGGTGGGGCACCGAGCTGCTGCCAACGAGCAGCGCTGAGCCGTGGTGGCGGGCGGCGGTGCCGACGCTCGAGTCCGTGACCGACGTTCCCGACGGGTACGCCGGGGGGTGGAGGCTGCAGGTCCCCGTCGCGGACACCTCGGTCTACCTCCCGTGGCTCGTCGAGCGGCTGGAGGACCTCGGCGGGACGGTGACCCGGTCGTGGCTCTCGGCACTGCCCGGCCAGGGTGTCGTCGTCAACTGCACCGGGCTGGCCGCCCGGGCGCTGACGGACGACGAAACAGTCGTGCCGGTGCGCGGCCAGGTGGTCCATCTCGAGCCGACCGGCCGCACCGAGTGGCTGCTCGAGCACTCGGATGCCGCCGCCCTGACCTACATCGTGCCGCGCGAGCACGACATCGTCGTCGGCGGAACGGCTGAGGAGAACGTCTTGGACCCGCGGCCCGATCCCGCCACCGCCCAGGAGATCCTGGCGCGGGCCCGCCGGCTCGCGCCGGATCTCGCGACCGCCGCCGTCCGCGGGCATCGGGTAGGGCTGCGGCCGGGTCGCCCCTGCGTGCGCCTCGAGACCGAGCGACACGCCTCGGAGGCGCCCGGGGGCATCGTGCATTGTTACGGCCACGGCGGCGCCGGAGTGACACTGTCGTGGGGCTGCGCCGACGACGTCGTACACGAGGTGTCGACGCTGCTTGCGTCGTAGCCCTGCCCATCATTCCGAGTCATCCCGGGAGGAGCCGACCCATGGCGGACGAGGCGGAGGACGCCGGCGTACAGGCGCTGTACGCCGCCCTGCTGGACGCGTGGAACCGGCGCAGCGCGGAGGACTTCGCCGCGCTGTTCGCGCCGGACGGGACCAGCGTGGGTTTCGACGGCAGCCAGGCCGTCGGTGCCGACGAGGTACGCCGGCACCTCACGCCGATCTTCGCCGACCACCCGACCGCGGCCTACGTCGCACGGATCGAGCGGATCCGGTGGTCGGGCCCGGACACCGCCGTGCTGCTGGCGAAAGCGGGCATGGTGCCGCCGGGCAAGACCGAGCTCAACCCAGCGGTCAACGCCATCCAGACCCTCGTCGCCGAGCGGGCTGCCCGAGGGTGGCACGTGCTCCTGTTCCAGAACACGCCTGCGCAGTTCCACGGTCGCCCGGAACTCGTCGAGGCACACACGGCGGAGCTCGAGGAGGTCCGGGCCCGCGGTCTCGTCGTCGCATGATCCGACTCGATGAGTTCGCCGGGACCCGGCGGTCTAACCGCTGACACCGATGGACAGGAGACGGCGATGATGGCGCGCGCACAGCTGCGGGAGTCGCTCACTGGCGACGTCGTGCTGCCCGGCGACTCGGCGTACGACACGACCCGCGAGGTCTGGAACGCCGCGGTCGACCGTCACCCGCAGGTCATCGTCCGCTGCGCCGGTGTCGGCGACGTCGCGGTGGCGGTGCGGCTGGCCCGCGAGGAGGGCCTCGAGATCGGCGTCCGGAGCGGCGGCCACAGCGTGGCCGGGCACGCGGTGCCGGACGGCGGCCTGATGGTCGACCTGACGCCGATGGGCCGGGTGCGAGTGGACGCCGCCCGGAAGCGGGCCTTCGTACAGGGCGGTGCGCTGCTCGGCGCCCTCGACGTGGCCTCCCAGCAGCACGGCTTGGCGACCACCGCCGGCAACGTCTCGCACACCGGTGTCGGCGGGCTCACCCTCGGTGGAGGTATGGGCTGGCTCGCGCGCCAGTGCGGGCTCGCGTGCGACAACGTGGTGTCCTTCGAGGTCGTCACTGCCGAGGGTGCGGTCCTGCGGGCAAGCGCGACGGAGCACCCCGACCTCTACTGGGCGCTGCGCGGTGGCGGTGGCAACTTCGGGATCGTGACGGAGTTCGAGCTCCGGCTGCACGACACCGGCACGCAGGCGCTCAGCGTCGAGGTCGACTTCCCGCTGCACCAGGCTGCTGCGGCACTGCGTGGGTGGCGCGACCTCAGCACGACGGCTCCTCGCGCGGCGACCTTCACGGCCGGTGTCGGGGGCGGAGTCGTGACCCTCGGCTACGTGTGGGTCGGTGACCCACGTACGGGCCGCGAGTTGGTCCCGTCGATCCGGGCGCTCGGTCGACCGCGCGCCGAGCGCGTCGTGGAGTCCACCTACGTCGAGCTGCAGACCCGCGACGACGTCGTCGACGGCCACGAGCAGCGCAGGTACTCGAAGGGGCACTACTTCCGCGAGCTCAGCGACGAGGCCATCGAGGTGATGCTCGAGGTGAGCACGCTCGGTCCGCTCGCGCCAGGGGTAGGCCTGCAGGCCCACGGAGGCGCGATCGACGACATGGCCGAGGACGAGACCGCGTTCAGCCACCGCGGTACAGCGTTCGAGTTCGGTGCCTCCACCAGCTGGACGGATCCCGACGAGGACGCCGACCGGGTGGCGACCGCCCGCGGGTACGCCGCGACCCTGGATCCGTTCTCGAGCGGTGTCTACGTCAACAACCTCGGCGACGAGGGCGCGAGAGGCGTACGCCGGGCCTACTCCCCGGCCAAGCTGGGCCGCCTCACCGCGGTCAAGGACACCTACGACCCGGAGAACGTCTTCCACCTCAACCAGAACATCCCGCCCTCGAGTACGCCGGGTGTGGCCTAGCCGGTTGGACCATTTCCTTCTCGTCGGCGTCGAACGGCACCCGTCTCATGGCGTGACCGCAGCTGTGACCTGCGACAGGTTGCGACCTCAGGGCAGGCTGCGCTCGACCGCTCCGCCATGCCACGGCGGCTGCACCCGCACCAGGTGGTCGCGGGTCAGAAAGGCTTCCAGCAGCGGCGCCGGCATGCCGTCGAACGGCGGCTGCTGGCTGCGGTGCACGGCGCCGGCCCGGGTGCGCACGTCGACAACGTCGGTCGTGTCGAGCACCGTCGTGACGTCGCCAATCACGCGCCCGACGCCCTCGCGATCCAGGTCGAGCTCCAGGTGGCCGCTGTCGGGACGCAGCCGCGCGAGCTCCTCGAACCACTGGGTCAGCAGTGATCGCAAGACGGTCCACACGTAGACCAGCGTCGCGGGACGGTCGCGGCAGGCCTCGATGGTGGCCGCGCCGATTCGGGCATGGTCGCGGTGCCCGTCACCGTTGACCGGGTCCAAGGTGAGCACCACCTGCGGATCGACCGCCTCGAGGACGCCGCGGACGGCTCGTACGACGTCATCGAACGGCGCGCCGGACAGCGTGCCCTGCGCCGCATCGCCGGTCATGCCTGAGTCGCCGAAGTCGAGCAGCTGCACTCTCGTCGCGCCCAGAACCGCCGCCGCGTCATGCAGCTCGCGTTCCCGCACAGCCCCGAGATCCTCGCCATCGGCCAGCCAGTCGGGTGCCTCCCCGGCCTCGCCTCTCGTCGCGCAGCACACCACCACGTCCACACCGCGGGCCGCCTCGTGGGCGATGACCGAACCGGTGCCGAAGGTCTCATCGTCGGGATGAGCGACCACGACGAGCATCCGGCGGCGGTCCGACGGCTGGTCGCCAGAGCTGCTCACTCGTCGCCTCCCAGGTCGGAGAGACCGTGTGCCTCGCGGATGACGGTGACGATCCGGCCCATGATCTCGGTGATCGCGTAGTCCTTGGGGGTGAAGACCGCGGCCACGCCCTGCTCCTGCAGCCACCTGGCGTCGGCGTCGGGGATGATCCCGCCGACGACCACCGGCACCTCACCCGCTCCGGCCTCCCGCAGGCAGCGCAGCACCTCCGGCACCAGCTCCCGGTGCGAGCCGGACAGGATCGAGATCCCGACGCAGTGCACGTCCTCCTCCACGGCCGACGACGCGATCTGCGCCGGCGTCAGGCGGATCCCCGAGTAGACGACCTCGAAGCCGGCGTCGCGGGCCCGGACCGCGATCTGCTCGGCCCCGTTCGAGTGGCCGTCGAGACCGGGCTTGCCCACGAGCAGCCGCAGCCGCGTCCCGAGCTGCTCCCCGGTACGCCGAACCGCGTCGCGCACGGCCGTCATCTGCGGGTCGCCCGCCGACACCGATGTCGACGTGGCGCTGACGCCGGTCGGTGCCCGGTAGGACCCGAAGACGTCGCGCAGGACCCCTGCCCACTCCCCCGTCGTCACCCCGGCGCGGGCGCAGTCCAGCGAGGCCGGCACCAGGTTGGCCGCCGAGGCGGCGCACTCGCGCAGCGCACCGAGGGTGCGCTCGACCTCGGCAGCGTCGCGAGCGGACCGCCACTCCCGTACGCCGTGGACCGCCGCCTGCTCGACCACCGGGTCGACGGTCTGGATCGCCGTGGTGAGGTCCGCGGTCAGCGGGTTGGGCTCGGTCTCCACGAACCGGTTGACCCCGACGACGACGTCCTCGCCGGACTCGACCCGGCCCCGTCGCTGTGCATGGGAGGTCACCAGCGCCGACTTGAGGTAGCCGCTCTCGACGGCGGCGACCGCACCGCCCATCTCCTGGACGCGGTCGATCTCGGCGCGGGCCTTGGCACAGAGGTCGTCGACGGCGGCCTCGATGACGTGCGAGCCGGCGAAGATGTCGTCGTACTCGAGCAGGTCGGACTCGAACGCGAGCACCTGCTGCATCCGCAGCGACCACTGCTGGTCCCACGGTCGCGGCAGCCCGAGCGCCTCGTTCCACGCCGGCAGCTGCACCGCTCTGGCCCGCGCGTCCTTGGACAGGGTGACCGCCAGCATCTCGAGCACGATGCGCTGGACGTTGTTCTCCGGCTGGGCCTCGGTGAGCCCGAGGGAGTTGACCTGGACCCCGTAACGCAGCCGCCGGTGTGCCGGGTCTGCCACGGCGTACCGGCTCGCCGTGAGCTCGTCCCACAGCCGCACGAAGGCGCGCATCTTGCACAGCTCCTCGACGAAGCGCACGCCGGCGTTGACGAAGAAGCTCATCCGCGCGACGACCGCACCGAACCGCTCGGGCGGCACCTGGCCCGAGTCGCGGACCGCGTCCAGTACGGCGATCGCGGTGCACAGGGCGAAGGCCAGCTCCTGCACCGGCGTGGCGCCGGCCTCCTGCAGGTGGTAGCTGCAGATGTTGATCGGGTTCCAGCGCGGGATCTTCTCCACGGTGTAGGCGATGAGGTCGGTGGTCAGCCGCATCGACGCCGCGGGCGGGAAGGCATAGGTGCCCCGGGACAGGTACTCCTTGATGATGTCGTTCTGGGTGGTCCCGGCCAGCCGACCGAGCAGCTGCGCGTCGAGGTCCGCACCGCGCTCGGCGGCCTGCTCCTCGGCGACGACCTGGTAGAGCGCCAGCAGCCACATCGCCGTCGCATTGATCGTCATCGACGTGTTGGTCTCCCAGAGCGGGATGCCGTCGAAGAGGGCCCGCATGTCCCCGAGGTGGGTCACCGGGACCCCGACCTTGCCGACCTCCCCCCGGGCCAGCTCGTGGTCGGGGTCGTAGCCGGTCTGGGTGGGCAGGTCGAAGGCCACCGACAGGCCGGTCTGGCCCTTTGCCAGGCCACGCCGGTAGAGGGCGTTGGACTCGGCTGCGGAGGAGTGCCCGCCGTAGGTCCGCATCAGCCATGGCTCGTCCCGACGCGCGCGCTCGGGCTGCTCTGCCATGGGGTGGACCTCCGGGACGGGCTCCGGAGTCTACTGATGGGTAACTACGACCGCACCAGGTGTCAGGCGGCGCAGTAGAGCCGGTTACGGCCGGCGGACTTGGCCCGGTAGAGGGCTTCGTCGGCTCGCTGGATGAGTGCTTGCTGGCTTTCGTTCCCGTCCCACTGGGCGATCCCGATGCTCACGGTTTGGTCGTAGGGGGTCGCGTCTCGGAGCTTGTCGAGCACGACGACGGCGTTCTCGATCAGGCAGTTGCGGAGCACGACGACGAACTCCTCGCCTCCGTAGCGGGCGAGGACGTCGGTGCCCTTCAGTTGGCGGGTCCAGGCCTTGGTCGCCTGCTGGAGGAGCCGGTCCCCGCCTGGGTGCCCGTGAGCGTCGTTGTACTTCTTGAAATGGTCCAGGTCGAGCAGCGCCACGCACACCGGGCTGGTTGACGAGGCGTCGTTCAGGACCTCGGGGAGCATCTCATCGAAAGCCCTCCGGTTCGGGCCGCCGGTGAGCTGGTCGGTGCGGGCCAGGTCGTGCACCGAGCGAAGCAGCTCGGCCTGTTCGAGGGCTACCGATGCTTCCATCGCCATCAGGCTGATCGCGGCAGCGGTGTCATCGCCGAGCTCGACGGTCGCCGCCCAGCCCACCAGCAGTACGGCAACCACCTGCCCCCGGCGTACGACGGGTTCGTAGAGCAGGCTGGCCGCGTTGGTCTGCTCTCGCAGTGGTACCGGTATGCGGCGATCGATGCCGGCATCGGGGATGAACAGGCGCCGGCCGGTGAGAAGGCACTCAACGGCTGCGGAGCGGGCGGGGTCCATCGGCACGGTGACATGAAGGAGGTCGGCTCCGACACTGGCTGTCACCCTGATGCCGCCGCCCTGGGCGGGTTCCAGCAGCATGCCCATCTGCGCGCCGGTGAGGTCCATCGCGCCCTGGCAGAGCGCCTCGCGTGGGTCCTCTTTCACGAGCATCGTGTGCCGGACATGGGCGACCGCGGCCAGTTGCTCAGCGCTTCGCGCTACCTGCCGGGCAGCAAGAGCGGCCACGACGCGCTGGTCCTCGAGCGTTCGGACGAGGCTCTGCACCGCGAGCCCGACCAGGCCGGCCACGAGCATGAGCACGGCACCGCGGCGGGGTTCCGAGGCGGGGTATCCAGAGCCTCCGATCAGGGCCCACGGCACCACGAACACCGCGCCGGTGGCGACGAGGGCGGCAACCAGCGCGCTGCGCCGGCCGTACATGGCGATCCAGCAGACCGGGAGGAGAACCATCGGCCCGACGCCGGACGCACCTCCGCCGCCAGCGTCTCGCAGCTGCGCGATCACCACGAAGAAGGCAAGTACCGGGACATCCTGGGCGGCAACCGGGAGGCGCCGCCAAGGAATCAGGATTGCGGCAGTGAACAGGCTCGCGGCGCAGACAAGGGCGAACAGGAAAACGGCCAGGTCTTCCAGATCGGTGACCGCCAGGATGGCGATCGCGCCCAGAGCTACCGTCACGAAAGGCAGCATCCTGCGGCCGGCGCCGGCCTCGACGAACGGGCCGCCGGGCGATTGGACCTCGAAGGCCGACACGCTTAGGTGTCGGCGCATGTCGGAAGAACGTTGAGGCCCGGCGGTCAGGTCGCTGAGGTCGCCGAACGGGTGGTCTCGGTCCGCACGGGGTGGCTAGAGGGGATTGCTGGCCTCGATTGCCAGGATCCGGTGCAGGCGCGAGACGCGGAGCATCCGGTCGAGCTGCGGGCCCACCTTGCGCAGGACCAGGCGGCGGCCCGACCGGCCGGCCCGCCGGTGCACCCCGACGAGCATGCCGAGCCCGGTGACGTCCAGCATCTCCAGGTCACGCACGTTGACCACCAGGTCACCGGTGCCCTGCTCGAGAGCGGCGTGCAGGACGGCGCGGACGTCGTGGACCGTGTGGACGTCGAGCCGGCCCGAGAGACAGACCTCGCTCGTCACTGCCTCGACGCTGACCACCATGGCTGGGCCTCCTCCCGGATTACGACGCTCCGGGGGGCCGTTTGGTTGCGCCCGCGGTGCCGCGAGCTTCGACGGTACGTCGGGGCACCGACATTTCTGGGCGCGCCACGCTGTGACCGGTGTGACTGATGTGACTCAGGGTGTGTCGGCGAGAAGTGCCCGCGCGACCCGCTCGGTGTCCGGGAACACCATCACCCGCGGCCCCTCCGCGGTCGGCACCAGCGTGGCCCGGATCCCGGCGTCCTCGAGGCGACGGCGCAGCAGCTCCCCCTCGATGAACGACCCCGGGGCAGCGACGGGCACCAGCAGCCCGTACTCCCCGGCCGCACCGGTAGCCGGCCGGCGCTCGACCAGCGAGACCGGTCGGCCGCTGAACGCCCAGCGCAGCAGCAGCACGAGGACACCGACGACGCCGAACGCCGTGAGCGGTCCCAGCAGGTAGGAGATGCTGGTTCCGCTGAGCACACCGCAGTCTTACCCCATCGCCCGGTTAGGCTCCCGCCGGTCGCGTCCAGTCGAGTACCCCGCCGAGGAGACCCCCGCATGCCAGCAACGTCAGCCACCACCGTCGGGGTCGTCGGCGCCGGCCTGATGGGCTCCGGGATCGCGCAGGTCGCCGCCGTCGCCGGTCACCCGGTCGTGCTGCGCGACGTCAGCGAGGAAGCGCTGCAGCGCGGGCTCAGCGGCATCCGGACCTCGCTCGACCGGTTCGCCGCCAAGGAGCGCATCACGGCCGACCAGGCCGACCAGGCCCTCGGGCGCATCACGACAAGCACCGACCTCGAGGCCGTCGCCGACGCCGACATCGTGGTGGAGGCCGTCTTCGAGAGGCTGGAGGTCAAGCACGAGGTCTTCCGGGAGCTCGACCGGATCTGTCGCGAGGGCGCGGTGCTGGCCACCAACACCAGTGCGATCCCGGTGACCCAGATCGGCGCGGTGACCAACCGGCCGGAGTCCGTGGTCGGGACCCACTTCTTCTCCCCGGTGCCGATGATGGGCCTGTGCGAGCTGGTGCGCGGCTACAAGACGAGCGACGAGTCCCTCGCCGCGGCGCGGGCCTTCGCCGAGGGAGTCGGGAAGACCTGCGTGGTGGTCAACCGGGACGTGGCGGGCTTCGTGACCACGCGCCTCATCTGTGCCCTGGCGATGGAGGCGGTGCGGCTGGTCGAGAGCGGGGTCGCCTCTGCCGAGGACATCGACACCGCGTGCCGGCTCGGCTTCGGCCATGCGATGGGACCACTGGCGACTACCGACCTGACCGGCGTGGACATCCTGCGCAACGCGGCGCTCAACATCTACGCGGACACCCAGGACGAGAAGTTCTACCCGCCGGAGACCCTCAGCCGGATGGTCTCGGCCGGGGACCTCGGCCGCAAGAGCGGGCGCGGCTTCTACACCTACGACGACTGACCGCGGCCGCGCGGGTCAGGGGGCGAACAGGTCGTCGTCGCGTTCGCGAGTCACGTCGGCGCCCAGCGAGCGCAGTTGCTCGGCGAAGCCCGGGTAGCCGCGGTCGACGTGGAACGCGTCGCTCACCGTCGTGATGCCCTCGGCGACCAGGCCGGCTACCACCAGGCCCGCCCCCGCGCGGATGTCGTGCCCGCGAACCGGTGCGCCGGAGAGGCGCTCACGACCGCGTACGACGGCGTGGTGGCCGTCCGTGCGCACATCCGCGCCGAGCCGGGCCAGCTCGTCGACGAACATGAACCGGGACTCGAAGACGTTCTCGGTCACCATCGCTGCACCTTCGGCGATGCTGTTCAGGGCCAGCACCATCGGCAGCAGGTCAGTGGCCAGACCGGGGTACGGCAGGGTCACGGCGTCGATCGCCTTCGGCCGGCGGTCCATCCGGACCCGGAACCCGTCGGTGGCCCAGTCGACCTGCGCGCCGGTCGTGACCAGCTTGTCGAGGGCGATCTCGATGTGCTCGGCGTGGGCGTTGCGCACCACCACGTCGCCGCGCGTCATCGCCGCGGCGAAGGCCCAGGTCCCGGCGAGGATGCGGTCCGGGATCGCGTCGTGTGTGGTGGGGCTCAGCCGGTCCACCCCGTTGATCTCGAGCATCGATGTCCCGGCGCCGCCGATCTGCGCACCCATCTGCTCGAGCATCAGGCAGAGGTCGACGATCTCCGGCTCGCGGGCGGCGTTGTCGATCAGCGTCGTGCCCTTGGCGAGCACGGCCGCCATCAGCAGGTTCTCGGTCGCGCCGACGCTCGGGAAGTCGAGCCAGATGGTGGCACCCGTCAGCCCGCCGGGAGCGCGTGCGATCACGTAGCCGTGCTCGGACTCGATCTCCGCACCGAGCTTGGTGAGCCCGGCCAGGTGGAAGTCGAGCGGGCGCGACCCGATGTTGTCCCCGCCAGGACGGGCCACCCGCGCCTCGCCGCACCGGGCCAGCAGCGGGCCGAGGACGTTGATGGACGCCCGCATCCGGCGTACCAGGTCGTAGTCCGCCTCGTGCCCGGGCATCTCGGGAACGGTGATCCGCGCGGTTGCCGTCGGCAGGTCGTAGTCCACGGCGCAGCCCAGCCGCCGCAGCAGCTCGCTCATGATCTCGGTGTCGAGGATGGCCGGGACATCGGTGAGCGTCGTCGTGCCCTCGGCGAGCAGAGAGGCTGCCATCAGCTTGAGGACGCTGTTCTTGGCACCCGTCACCCGGACCTCGCCGGCCAGCCGGGCGCCTCCTACGACACGAAACCTCTCCACGGGCGGTCATCGTAGGCTCTGGCCATGGTCAACCTCACCCGCATCTACACCCGCACCGGCGATGACGGCAGCACCGGCTTCGGCGGCCGGGGGCGGATCGGCAAGAACGACGTGCGCCTGGTGGCATACGCCGACTGCGACGAGGCGAACTCGGCCATCGGTGTCGCGCTGGCGGCGGGACCAGTGGACGACGAGGTCGGCACCGTCCTGCGGCGGGCCCAGAACGACCTGTTCGACGTCGGCGCCGACCTGTGCACGCCGATCGAGCCGGACCCCAAGTACCCGCCGCTGCGCGTCACGCAGCCCCAGGTCGACGCGCTGGAGCGGGAGATCGACCACTTCAACGCCTCGCTGACGGAGCTCCGGTCGTTCGTGCTGCCGGGTGGCTCGCTGGTGGCGGCGCAGCTGCACGTGGCCAGGACGGTCGTACGCCGAGCGGAGCGCTCCACCTGGCAGGCGCTCGAGCACCACGCCGACACGATGAACCCGCTGACCGCGAAGTACCTCAACCGGCTGTCCGACCTGCTGTTCGTGCTCGCCCGCTACGCGAACCGGGAGCAGGGCGACGTGCTCTGGGTGCCCGGCGCCAACCGCTAGCCGTCAGACCTGCTGGCCCGGCGGAGCCGACTCGAGCCAGGCCAGGAATCCGGTCAGCGCGTCCTGGCCCATTGCCAGCTCCACGAATTCCCCGCCGTCGCGACACCGCACGATGACGGCGCCGGCGAGCAGCGAGAACACCTCGGCACCCTCCGGCACCCGGCGCTCGACGATTTGCAGGTCGCGGCGCTTCATGACCCGGCGGGGCCGGGTGGAGTAGCTGAAGACGCGGTACCACTCGAGGTTGTCCTCGGCGTACCGGGCGACTCCCAGTGCCCAGCCCTTCCCGTGGCTGGCGGGGCGCAGCCGCAGGCTGCAGTCGAAGGTGCCGCCACGACGGGTGACATACCGACGGCGCACGGCCAAGGCACCGACTCCGACGAGGAGGAACACCACCGCCGCCGCGCTGGCGTCGAGAGCGGCGACGACGCCTACCACCGGCGGTCGCCGCCCCGCGCGCGCACCGGTTCTCGGGTGCCGTCAGCCAGCGAGGCCGCGGGCGCGGATCCGCGCCTGGGCACGGGCCGCTGCCGCCGTTGCGTCCTCGTCGTCGTCCTGACCCGCAGAACGGTCCAGGGCCTGCTGGGCCCGACCGAGGTCGATCTCGTCCGCGAGCTCGACCAGCTCGGCCAGGATCCCGACCCGGTTGTCGGCTACCGACAGGAAGCCGCCGTGCACCGCGGCGACGACGGTGCCCTCGGGCTGGCGGATCTGTACCGGTCCGGGGACGAGGACGCCGAGCACGGGGGCGTGCCCGGGCAGGATGCCGATGTCACCGTCGGCCGTCCGCGCGATCACCATGTCGGCCTCGCCCGACCAGACCGTGCGATCGGCCGCGACGAGCTCGACGTTCAGCGGATCGGCCACCGGAGTGCTCCTCGGAGTGGGTCAGTGGGCGCCGGGCACCGCCGCATCGGCGTCAGCTCAGCGAGCCCGAGGATAGCGACAACCGTGCGGCCGCAACGATGCGGGTCCGCGGGCGGACCACGGTCCTGCGCTCGTCGATCTCCCAGGCCCGGTCCGCCATGACCGCAGATCAGCTCTGCTCGAGCTTCTTCGCGTTCGCCTCGACGTCCTCGAGCCCGCCGCACAGGAAGAAGGCCTGCTCCGGGATGTGGTCGTACTCTCCCTCGGTGAGCTTCTTGAACGCGTCGATGGTCTCGTCCAGCGGCACGAACGATCCCTCGATGCCGGTGAAGTTCTTGGCGACGAAGGTGTTCTGCGAGAGGAAGCGCTGGATCCGGCGCGCCCGGTTGACCAGGATTCGGTCCTCCTCGGACAGCTCGTCGATGCCGAGGATCGCGATGATGTCCTGCAGGTCCTTGTAGCGCTGCAGGACCTCCTTGACCCGCGCCGCGACCTGGTAGTGGTCCTCCGCGATGTAGCGGGGGTCCAGGATGCGCGAGGTCGAGTCCAGGGGGTCCACGGCTGGGTAGATGCCGAGCTCGGAGATGGGCCGGGACAGCACCGTCGTCGCGTCCAGGTGGGCGAACGTGGTGTGCGGGGCGGGGTCGGTGATGTCGTCGGCGGGCACATAGATCGCCTGCATCGACGTGATCGAGTGGCCACGCGTCGAGGTGATGCGCTCCTGGAGAACGCCCATCTCGTCGGCCAGGGTGGGCTGATAGCCCACGGCCGAGGGCATCCGGCCGAGCAGCGTGGACACCTCCGAGCCCGCCTGGGTGAAGCGGAAGATGTTGTCGATGAACAGCAGGACGTCCTGTCCCTGCACGTCCCGGAAGTACTCGGCCATCGTGAGCGCCGAGAGAGCCACCCGCAGGCGGGTGCCCGGGGGCTCGTCCATCTGCCCGAAGACCAGCGCGGTCTTGTCGATGACCCCGGTCTCGGTCATCTCGGTGATCAGGTCGTTGCCCTCACGGGTTCGTTCGCCCACACCGGCGAAGACCGAGACACCGCCGAAGTTCTCCGCGACCCGGTAGATCATCTCCTGGATCAGCACCGTCTTCCCGACGCCGGCGCCGCCGAAGAGCCCGATCTTGCCGCCCAGCACGTAGGGGGTGAGCAGGTCGATGACCTTGATGCCAGTCTCGAACATCTCGGTCTTCGACTCGAGCTGGTCGAAGTGCGGCGGGGTGCGGTGGATCGGCCAGCGCTCCTTGATGTCGAGCTTGTCCACCGAGACGTCGAGCGGCTCGCCGAGGGTGTTGAAGACGTGCCCTTTGGTGACGTCGCCGACGGGGACTGTGATGGCCGATCCGGTGTCGGTCACCTCGGCGCCGCGGACCAGTCCGTCGGTCGGCTGCATCGAGATCGCGCGCACGATGTTGTCGCCGATGTGCTGCGCGACCTCGAGGGTCAGGGTCCGCGGCTCGTCGCCGAGCAGCACCTCGACCTTCAGGGCGTTGTAGATCTCGGGCATCGTGTCGACGCTGAACTCGACGTCGACGACGGGCCCGATTACCCGCGCCACCCGTCCGGTGGCGCCCTGTTCGCCCTGGGTCTCGGGAGAGGTCTCGGTAACGGCAGTCATGGTCTACTCACTTCCGGCGTTCGCCGCGGCGAGCGCATCAGCGCCACCGACGATCTCGGTGATTTCCTGGGTGATCTCGGCCTGGCGGGCCGCGTTCGCTCTACGGGTCAGACTCTTGATCAGCTCTTCTGCGTTGTCGGTGGCCGACTTCATCGCCCGCTGCCGGGCCGCGTGCTCGGATGCCGCCGACTGCAGCATCGCGTTGTAGACCCGGCTCTCGATGTAGCGCGGGAGCAAGGCGTCGAGGACCTCTTCGGGGGACGGTTCGAACTCGTAGAGCGGCACGGCACCGCTCTCCGGCTCCTCCTCGCTCTCCTCGATCTCGAGCGGGAGCAGGCGGCGGGTGACCGTCTCCTGGGTGCCCATGTTGATGAAGCGGGTGAAGACCAGGTGGATCTCGTCGGCACCGCCCTCGTCGTCGGGACGCAGGAAGGCCTCGATCAGGCCGTCCGCGACCTCCTTCGCGTCGGAGTAGGTCGGGTTGTCGGTGAAACCGGTCCACTCCCCGGCCAGCTCCCGGCTGCGGAACCGGTAGAAGCTCACGCCCTTGCGGCCGACGACGAAGGGCAGGATCTCCTTGCCCTCCGAGCGGAGCAGCTCGCCGAGCCGCTCGCCCTCGCGGATGACGTTGGAGGAGAAGCCGCCAGCGAGGCCGCGGTCGCTGGTGAGGAGCAGGACGGCGGCCCGGATCCGGTCCTCCTTCTCGCTGGTCAGGGGATGGTCGACGTTGCCGAGGCTGACCATGGCCGACACGGCAGCGGTGATCGCCTCGGCGTACGGGGTCGACTCGGCAACCCGTCCCTGCGCCTTGACGATCCGCGACGCGGAGATCAGCTCCATCGCGCGCGTGGTCTTCTTCGTCGCCTGCACCGAGCGGATGCGGCGGCGGTAGACGCGTAGCTGGGCACCCATCGGCTACTTCTTCTCCGCCTTCGGCTTCACGTGCTTGGTGATCTTCTCCTGCTCGACGTGGTCACGTTCCATCGCCTCGACCGGCGCCTCGTTCACCAGCAGCTCACCTGAGCTCGTCTCGAACTGCTTCTTGAACTCGTCGACGGCCGCCGTCAGGGACTCGACCGCGTCGTCACCGAGCTCCTTGGTCTCCGTGAGCGTGTCCATGAAGCCCGAGTGCTCGCGCGCGAGGTAGTCGTGCAGCTCGCTCTCGAAACGGCCGATGTCCTCGACCGGTACGTCGTCAAGAACCCCCGTCGTACCGGCCCAGATCGAGATGATCTCCTGCTCGACGGAGAACGGCGAGTACTGCGGCTGCTTGAGCAGCTCGACCAG
>JAVEDB010000258.1 GCA_030841185.1 Actinomycetota bacterium | reverse complement strand
GACGTCGTTGCGCTTGCCCTGGTCCTTGAGGCGGGCCGCGTTGACCATCATCAGATGGGCCGCCTCGACCTTCTTCGCCATCTCGGCGAGCTTGAAGGCGATGGCCTGGTGGTCGGCGATCTGCTTGCCGAAGGTCGTGCGCTGCTGTGAGTACTGGATCGCCAGTTCGAAGGCGCGGATGGAGATGCCGCAGGCGCGGGCGGCGACGTTGACGCGGCCGACCTCGACACCGTCCATCATCTGGTAGAAGCCCTTGCCAGGAGTGCCACCGAGGATCTGGTCGGCCTCGATGACGTGGCCCTCGAAGACCATCTCGGTGGTCTCGACGCCCTTGTAGCCCATCTTGTCGATCTTCCCGGGGATGGTCAGGCCGCCCTGCTTGCCGAAGCCGGGCTCCTTCTCGACGAGGAAGGTCGTCATGTTCTTGTAGACCGAGTCGCCGCCCTCGTCGGTGCGCACGAGGGTCGCGACGATGCCGGCGCGGGCGCCGTTCGTCAGCCACATCTTCTGGCCGTCGAGCACCCACTCGTCGCCGTCCTGGGTGCCCTTGGAGCGGATCGCGGCGACGTCGGACCCGCAGTGCGGCTCGCTCATCGAGAAGGCGCCGCGGATCTCGCCGGTGGCCATCTTCGGCAGCAGCCGCTCCTTCTGCTCCTGCGTGCCGTGCTGCTTGAGCATGTAGGCCACGATGAAGTGCGTGTTGATCACACCGGAGACGCTCATCCAGCCACGCGCGATCTCCTCGACCGTCAGCGCGTAGGTCAGCAGCGACTCGCCGAGGCCGCCGTACTCCTCCGGGATCATCAGCCCGAACAGGCCCATGTCCTTCATGCCGTCCACGATCTTCTGCGGGTACTCGTCGTCGCGCTCGAGCTGGGCGACGTTGGGGAGGATCTCGCGGTCCACGAAGTCCCGGACGGTCTTGAGGATCTCCTGCTGGATGTCCGACAGACCCTCGGTCTGCGCCAGGCGTCCCACGACGGTCTCTCCTCTCCCGGCGGCGGCCTTGTTGCCGGTGAGTATGCCCGCTGGCCGGTCGCCGTCTCCGGGCGGGACGACTTCGCTAGCGTCGGCCGGATGGACCCCGTCTCGTTGCCGATCACGACCGCCCGACTCACTCTTCGGCTGTACACCGACTCGGATCTGGCCGACTTCGCGGCGATGTACGCGCGGCCGGACGTCGTTCGCTACCTCTACGAGGAGCCCTTCACCGCCGAGGAGGCGCTCGCCGCCTTGCAGCGCAAGGCCGGTCGCACCGCTATCACCGCGGACGGCGGGGCCCTCACCCTGGTGGTCGTGCGGACCGAGGATGGGGCGTACCTCGGCGACGTGTCGTTATGGGTCACCGATGGCCCCAACCGCGGCGCGGAGGTGGGCTTCGTCCTGCACCCGGACCACCACGGGCACGGCTACGGGCGGGAGGCCACCAGGGCATTGCTGGACCTCGCGTTCGGCCCCGTCGGCCTGCATCGGGTGGTCGGTCAGTGTGACGCCCGCAACGCCGCGTCAGCCAAGTTGATGACGTCGCTCGGAATGCGTCGTGAGGCGGAGTTCGTCCGCAACGAGTACGTGAAGGGCGAATGGACGGACGGGCTGGTGTTCGCCCTCCTCGAGGACGAGTGGCCTCAGCGCTGAGCAGTCCCGAAGACGCCAGCCGGATCAACTCGCCACATCATCTGTGGAGTGTTGCGGCGACGATGGCAACCGGTGATATATGGACGATCGATCCAGGATCGCCTGGCCCGCAATAGCCGGAGAAGCGAGTGCCCTGAGGAAGGTCGAGAACCAATCGGGAGCTCAGTCCGGGAAGGCGAACCCGCATCCGGGACACCGGCACCTCACCGGCCAGGTCGCACCGGTACTTGTTGATGGCGAAGTATGCGTGCATGCCGGGTCGGATGGTGACCAGGCGAGGGGCCACGTCCGTGAGCATCATGTCGCCGCGGTTGCGGTAAACGAAGGCGAGGCGCTGATTGCGGCGATCCAGCAGCTCGATGACTGGGTAGCCCTTGAGACGGCACGACTGAGGGGAGCTATTGATCACTGCTACCAGCAGGGTTCCCTGGCCGGTGACCTCATCGATGGGCTTCCCGAGCTCCAGCCGCAGTTTGGATCCACCGCAGGTGTCGCCTAGGAGGTTGTCGCGCGGCCCTGCAGTGGCACAGGCAGGCGATGCGAGAAGCAGGCCCGACACGACCACGATCCACGATGCGCGCAGCGGCCCCATGCTCTCCACAACCGACGGACGCGCCGCCAGCCAATAAGGTTGCCCGGGGATTTGCCCGACGTGGCCAAGGCCGCGCAAGAGGTGGCCCGGGAGGCCCGGGACGCCGGCGTGTGGCTTTTCAGCGCCGGCCGATGTGCGCAAGAGGTACGGGAACTCCTGCCCGACCCGACCGCCTGATCGCAGGAGACCCGCCGGCTCGACTGGCCCGTATCGATGGATCCACCGAACTCAAAGGCACTCAGCCAGCGTTGTCGTGGCCCAGGGAAGACGACAGGTCCCGGTAGGCATCAGCCTGGGCGAGGAGGTCTCTGCCCTTCTGCTCCGCGGCGACGACGGCGTCAGCGCCCGCGAGCCAGCGCAGGGGCGGCTCTGCCTGGGACCCGAGCATGACCAGTGCGTTGGCGAGTTTGGCGGGATCTCCGCCCTGCTGGCCGTTCATGCCCTGCCAGGCGGTGACGGTCTGCTGCGTGCGCTCCGCGTAGTCGTCGATGGTCGCCTCTGCATATCGAGTGGACTCCGGTGTGAGCAGCTCGGTGCGGAAGAAGCCGGGCTCGACCAGCATCGTCCGGATACCGAACGGCGCGATCTCGGGGGTCAACGATTCCATCCAGCCTTCGACACCGAACTTGGAGGCGGCGTAGGCAGTGCAGAACTCCTGGCCGACGAGGCCAGCGGTCGAGGAGATCGTGATGACCAGGCCGGAACGCTGCCCGCGCATGACCGGCAGCGCGGCGCGGGTGACGTTGATCGGACCGAAGAGGGTGGTCTCGATCTGCGCACGGAAGTCAACGGGGCTGATCTCCTCGAAGAACCCGGCGTAGAAGTTCCCCGCGTTGTTGACGAGCACATCGATGCGGCCGAACCGTTGGACGGATGCCTGTACGGCCGCTTCCGCGGCGGAAGGATCAGTCACGTCGAGATTCACCGCAAGCAGATCGTCGCGTTGGCCGACCGCCGCTGCGACCGTGTCGGAATTGCGGGCGGTCCCCACCACGGCGTGACCGGCATTGAGCGCAGCCTTGGCGATGTCGACCCCCATGCCACGACTCGCGCCCGTGACCAGCCATACCTTCTTCTCAGTAGTCATGCGCTTCCTGCACTCGCTGGGTGTCGGTCCGCGATCCAACCTAACGGGGTGATGGATGCGTCATAGAGGTAGACGATGGGGTGACGGCCCGAGGAGCAGCCATGGCGATACGGCGCCAAGAGGACATCTCAGACTTCTCTGAGCTTGTCGCGGCCCGGTCGGGCGCCCTGTTCCGCACCGCCTTCGTTGTCGTCGGCGACCACCAGCTGGCGCAGGACCTGTTGCAGGAGGCCTTGGTCAAGGCCTACGTCGCGTGGCCTCGGCTTCGGGACACGACCAAGGCGGAGGCATACGTCCGACGTACCATCGTGACCACGGCGATCTCGTGGCGGCGGCGCCGTTCGTTTCACGAACACCCGGTCGCACTCGTCCCGGACGCGAGGAACGCCGACCAGACCGAGCGGCTGGCAACACACGACGTGCTCTGGGAACAGGTGCGCAGCCTTCCGACGCGGCAGCGAGCGGCGCTCGTGCTGCGCTACTACGAGGATCTGTCCGAAGCGGAGACGGCGTCGCTGTTGGGCTGTTCGGTGGGCACGGTGAAGAGTCAGGTGTCCGCGGCTCTGGGCAGGCTCCGCAAGCAGGTGCGTCCGGACTCCGGTGTGCTGCTGCCCGACGACGAGGCGGTGACCCGATGACTACCACGTTGCGCGAGATGCTGGCCCGGCAGGCGAGCGAGGCCGGCCCGCCGAGCCTGGACATCGACGAGCTGGTCGGCCTCGGCGAGAGCCGGCTGCGCCGGCGCCGGATCGTGACAGCCGCCGGAAGCGCGGCCGTCGTGGCCGTCGTGGTGGTCACGCTCGTGCTCGGTGCGGCGCTGCACGGCGCGATCAAGCGCGGCGACGCGCCGCCGGTAAATCGCCCTAGCCCGTCGCCGACCGAACCGCCTGCGCCACCAGTACGCCAACTGCTCTACAGCGACGTGCCGGTGCCCACCACCGGCACCTGGCCACTCCCCCGGAAAGGCACCATCCACTTCGGCGAGCGCGCTATCGAGTCCGGCAACGCATTCGTGCACCTGGACGTGACCGACGACGGGTTCGTCTACACCACGAAGGACGAGGCGTGGTTCAGCGACGGCGACAACCCCCGGCAGATCGGCTCGCGTATCTGTGCGCTTCGTGCGCTTCGAGACGGCGGGATTGCTCATATGGCCGATGCTGCAGTCATCACCGGCACCGCCGGCTCCTTGGTCGCATGGTTCGAGTGCGCAGACCCGAAGTCCACGACCCTCATCGTGTACGACACCGGCTCCGGCCGCGAGGTGGTCCGTCAACCGATGCCCCTCTGCGACACCGGGTTCGGATGCAACCTAGACGCGATCATCGGTGAGCACATCTACTTCACCTCGACCCGCGACACGGAGGCGTCTAGCCCGCGCCAATTCTCCTACGACGTGACCACCGGCCGCCAGATCCCTGCGACCACAAGCTCCTTCGCCGACGACGTCCGGAGCAACCCCCGCCGCCTGGTGGTCGGCAGCACCTGGGCAACGGCCACCCCCGCAGGATCGGGCGGGAAGGTAGAGAGCCTGGTCTTCCGCGCCGTCGGCACCCGACTCACGGCTTTCGCGGGCGAGGCCAACGGCGAGTCCCCGGCGACGGTCTTCGATACCGCCACGCACCGAGCCGTCCAGCTGCGACTCCCGCCCGGTTACCACCCCCCCAAGGGATCGAGCTACAGCATCTTCGAGTGGCTCGACGACAACACCTTTGCGCTCATGCCAGAGCTCAACGAGCCGGCCGACATCATCACCTGTCGGCTGTCCGACGGTCGCTGTCGCCTCGCCGTCAAGGCAGGGCCTGATCACGTGGTGCGCATCATGCCGGCGACGGGTCTCCCCGGGTAGAACCCACAACGCCGCAGATCATTCAGTTGGTCCTACGTGCGAGAAACTAGGTGCGTGCCGGGCTATCTGCCACCCTCGCGGACGACGCTGCGCTGGGTAGCGGCTGTCTGCGGCGTCGGTGCCAGCGTCGTGACGATCGAGCGGCTCGTCGGCGGGATCACGGCAGACGTTGACCGGATCGTGGTGCGGGGCCGGGACGGTCGGGATCGTCCCGTCGTCCTACGACGGTGGACGAATCTCGAACCGTGGACCGATGGACTGGTCGATCGCGAGGGCCTGGCACTGCGTGCGCTGGCCGGTCAGGGCGTCGGCGCGCCGGAATTCCTTGGCTCGGATCCGACAGGTGATCTCGCGGGTGTGCGTTGTGTGCTGATGACCGAGGTCCCGGGAAGGGTTGTTCTTGCACCAGCAGATCTCGGCCAGTGGCTCGACCGCTTGGCGGTCACCCAGGCTCGGATCCACGAGGTGTCGCCCTCCCCCGCGCCGAGATCCGTGGGTCGGTTCGACCTGGGTGCCGACTTCAGTTGGATCAGCGATGCCGGACTGCGCCGTGCCGCCGCCGCCACCGCGAGTGAGGACGTGGGCGGCGGCCAGGCGGTTTTCGCGCATGGGGACTACCAGCATTTCAACATCCTGTGGACGGGGGAAGATCTCAGCGGCGTGGTGGACTGGACGGAAGCAGGTACCGGCGCGCGCGGAACCGACGTCGGACACTGCCGCCTCAACCTCGCCGTCCTGTTCTCCGCCGAGGCCGCCGAGACGTACCTGGATCGATATGAACAGGTGTCGGGCGTCGTCGTGGATCCCCGCGCCGACTTGCGAGCGCTGATGTGTTGGAAACCGAGTTGGCAGGACTTCATCCCTACTCAGGTCGCCGGCCGAGCGCACGTCGACCTGGCCGGCATGCCCGAGCGTGTCGAGGAGACGATTCGACGCTCGCTGCTCCGACGGCACTGAACCGGTCTGCTCACATCCAGCGACGAACCCGCCGCCTGTACTCGTCGTACGGCGCACCGAGCCGCTGGTGCAGGAACCGCTCCTCGGGCTGGATCGCGCCCCAGAGGACGAGCAGTACCGCGGCTGGGACCAGCACGAGCCCCCAGAACGTGGGTGCCAGCAACGCCAGCCCGAGGTAGAGCGCGAGCAGACCGACGTACAACGGGTTGCGGGAGAGTCGATACGGCCCCTCCTCGATAATCGCGTGCGTCGCCTGCCCCGGCAGCAGTCCGGTCCGGTGCCGGGCGAACAGCCACAGCGACCAGCCGTTCCACCCGACGAAAAGCAGCACCAGCGCCCAGCCGAGCGGGACCCGCCACCCGCCGAGGTCGACCGGGTCACCCCAGAGCAGCGTGCCCAGCCAGCCGACCAGCAGGGGCCCGCCGATCGCGACCGGCGGCCAGAGCCGGAACGCGACGGTGTCCTCGGAACCGTGCACCATGCCCTCATTGTCCGGTCGGCCTGAAGTTCAGGCCGAATGTCTGGCCCCAACGGGGCCTGTCGCTCTACCTTCGTCAGGCCAGCATTTTCGGCTCGACGCAACCGTTGGGATGCGCGCGTGGGCTTGGGCGTCGGCTCGCGATCGGACTCGCGATACGTGCCGGCACTCGACGGGATTCGGGCCCTCGCCGTAGCTGCTGTCCTGGTCTTCCACGGCGGCGTCTCCTGGGGCCGGGGCGGCTTCCTTGGTGTGGACGCGTTCTTCGTTCTCTCCGGATATCTGATCACCACGCTGCTCCTGGCCGAGTGGCGACAAACCGGCGGCATCTCGCTTGCCGAATTCTGGGGTCGCCGCGCGCGCCGGCTGCTACCCGCCCTGCTCCTGATGATCATCGTGGTGGCGATCTGTGCTACCAGCTTCCTACCTCCTGACGAGGTTCGGATCCTGCGTGGCGACGGGTTGGCTGCGTTGTTCTATGTCGCCAACTGGCGGATGATCTTCAACGGCGGGGACTACTTCGCGGAAACCGCCGCGCCTTCACCGCTCCAACACACGTGGTCGCTGGGGATCGAGGAGCAGTTCTATCTCCTGTGGCCGCTGCTGCTGCTCGCTGTCATCGCCACTCGGGAACCTCGGCGACGACTGTTGGTCGTGTGCGTGGTTGGTGCGGTCGTCTCGGCCGTTGCGTTGGCGCTTGTGTACGAGGCCTTCGGTCCGGTCCGCGCCTACTACGGGAGCGACACACGTGCGGCAAGTCTGCTGATCGGCGCCGGGCTGGCGGCGATGCTCGCTACCCGCGGTCGTCACGCCGGAAGCATCGAACCGGGCGGGCGTCGGTCTGTTGTCGCCGGGGTCGCCGTGGTGTCCGCCGCGGCCACGGCATGGGCCTGGACGCACTCGTCCGGTGAAGCAAGCCTGCTGTACCACGGCGGGATGGCTGCGGCCGCTGTCGCGGTAGCAGCCGTCATCGCGCACATCGCACTGGTGCCTGACGGCTTGTCCGCCCGAACTCTTTCGCTGCCACCGCTCCCAGGGCTAGGCCGAATCTCGTACGGGGTATACCTGTGGCACTGGCCAGTGTTCATCGCCATCGATGCCCAACGAACGGGTCAACACGGCGCGCCGCTGTTCACTCTTCGCTGCCTTGTTACCTTCGCCATCGCTAGCCTGTCGTACGTGTTCATCGAACGTCCGATCCGCTCCCGTGCACTGTTGCGACGCAGATCGGTCCTGGTCGTTGGTGCGGTCGCTACGGTGATGGCGGTTATTGCGATCGTCTTTGCAGCTACGAGGGTGCCGTCCGCGCCGCAACGGGATGCAGCCGATCCGACGACAGACGGCATCGACCGCGTCGACCCCAAGCCGGCTACGTCGGGCGACGTGGTCAACCCCTCCGCTTCCAGTGAACCGCTGCCCACGCGCCATTGGAACGGTCAAGAGCCGGCGATCGTTGACGTGTTCGGCGATTCCATCGCGTGGAGCCTGGTCGCCTATCTGCCTAGATACAAGGGTCTCGAGGTCCGCGACCGCACTAGTCTGGGTTGTGGGGTGGCCGCGAATGCGCCCTACCGATACTTCGGCCGCACGTACCCGACCGTGAAGTCGAAGTGCCAGCACTGGCAAGAGCTGTGGCAACGGGCAGTCCAGCGCGACAACCCTCACGTAGCCTTCATCCTCGTCGGCCGATGGGAGACGATGGATCGGCAGTTCCAAGGCCGATGGACACACGTCGGCGACCCGCAGTTCGATACCTACCTCCGAGCGCAGCTGAACACGGCGATCTTGGTAGCGGGAGCGCGGGGAGCACAAGTGGTGCTCGCAACCGAGCCGTACAACCGGCGGGGCGAGCAGCTGGACGGGAGCCTGTTTCCCGAGGATCAGCCGCAGCGGGTGACCGACTGGAACCGACTCCTGCGTGGCGTCGCGGCTGCGCACCCGGGGACAAGGGTTATCGACTTCGGCTCGCGCGTGTCTCCGCTTGGCCGGTTCACCTCCACTGCGGGCGGTATCAGGGTCCGCACAGATGGAGTGCATCTGACGCCTTCGGGCGTGCGGAGCTGGATCGCTCCGTGGCTCGTGCCTCAACTGCGCGCTGCCGTGCCCAAGTGACTGAACCGAGGGGTAGCGGAACATCTGCGCGGCAGGTCAGCCCAGGGGCAGGGCTGAGGTGAGCAGCGCCGCGAACAGCTCCTGCTCGTCCGCGTCCAGGCCGCGGGCGACGAACCAGGTGCACACATTATGGCAGTCGCGCATCAGCAGGTCCATGCCCGTCGGGTTCGCGACGATGTCGACCGCCTGCGGCAGGTCGATGATCACGAGGCGGTCGCCCGCAGCCAACAGGTTGTACGGCGAGAGGTCACCGTGCGTCAGACCCATGCGAGCGAGGACCGTCATGGCGTCTCGCACCTGGTCGAAATACGACCGGAGCAGGTCGCCCTTCGGCCGGAGCTGCGCGAGACGCGGCGCCGCGCTCCCGTCCACGCATACGAGCTCCATCAGGATCTCCGTGCCATCGAGCTGCACCGGGTACGGCACGGGCACACCGGCGCACCAGAGGCGCACCAGCGCCTCCCACTCGGCCCGCGCCCACTGACCCGCTGCCACCGCCCTGCCGTGGGCTGTCTTCTTCGAAAGGGCGCGGGCGTCTCGGGTGTTGCGGGTCCGGCGGCCCTCTGTGTAGATGCTGCTGCGGTGGAAGCTGCGGTGCTCTGCGTCGCGGTAGCGCTTCGCGGCGAGCACGACCCCCTGGGCGGGTTCGTCGGGCACGGAACGTTCGAGGAGGAAGACGTCGGCTTCCTTGCCCGTCTTGAGGATCCCGAGCTCGGTGTCCACCGCCGCCGCGCTGGTCACGACCCAGTGCGGCCGTGGCTCGGGGCCCCGGCAGAGCGCCTCGACATCGAGCCAGGTGGACCAACGCTGCCCCTCACCGGGGTCGTCGGCCGCGGAGAAGTCAAAGACGAATGACGAGTCGATCGTGTGTGGGGGAACTGCGGACTGGCCCTCGGCGGGTTCAGGCAGAGGTACGGCGGAGGTGTACGACATGGCGGGGATGGCTCCGGAAGAGAGGGGAGGACAGGGCACAAGGCACGGCGAAGCAGGCTGCACGCATGTCGGACCTCCTCTCTCGCTCCGGCGACCGACGGCCGCCCCCGTCAGCGTGGCCGACAGGGCGCCCGACCACAAGCGCATTTGTGGTGCGGTGATGCCGCGGTCGTGTTCTGGATCAGGACTGCCACGGGCGGCGCACCCCACCGACTCTGTCAGGAAGTCTCTGGCAGTTGCATAGGGACCTGGAAGCGTCGCACCTCTTGCGGCCAACCGCAGGCCACCGCGATCTTACCCGCCCATAGCCGCGCTGCCTCCTCATCGGCGACATCCACGACGGCGAAGCCACCGAGGTGCTCCTTGGTCTCGAGGAACGGACCGTCGGTGAACAGCGGCGTGCCGCTCGACGCATCGACACTGAACACCGGGCCGTCGGCCAGGCCGCCTGTGAAGATCAGGACCCCCGCAGCCGTCATCTCGGCCACCAACGGCCTCAGAGCCCTGGACTTCGCGCGCAGTTCCTCGACCGTGTGGTCGGGCACCCACTCGTCGTTGAAGGCGATGAGGTACTCGGTCATGTCTCCTCCTTTGCCAGGTGGCCCCTGCAGCCACCTTCTCTACGAACGGCGGCGGCCCGATTCGACAGAGGCAGCACGAGAGGCGCCACCGCAGTGCCGCGACCGATGGCGTTACTCGGTCTGAGGCTGCCGCCCGAAGCGGCGAACCTCCTGCGGCCAGCCGCATGCCTCCGCGAGCTTTCCCGCCCACGTTGTGGCGGCCTCATCATCGGCCACCTCGACCACGGTGAACCCGCCCAGAAATTCCTTGGTTTCGACGTAAGGACCGTCCGTGACCACCAAGGTGCCAGTGGTGGCATCGGCGTTGTAGACCGGGCCGTCCTCCTCCAGCCCCCCGGCGAAGACGTACACGCCGGCGGCCTTCATCTCGGCCACCACCGCCATTGCGAGCGGTCCGCGCCCCCGGAACCACTCCTCGGTGTGGTCGCCCACCCACTGTTGGTTGAAGTAGATGAGGTACGCGGTCATGATCGCTCCTTCTCGTCTGGCGGACCCAGTCGTCCGCGTTCACCTACCCCACGAACGGCGACAGGCGGATCCGACACGGTTGTCCGGAAATGAAAGACCGTCAGCCGATCCGCTCGGTCAGCGCGACGACGATTCCCTCCGGCCCGCGCACATGGGCCATCCGCCAGACGACCGTGCGGCCCTCGACTTCGAGACCCAGGTCGGCGAAGAACGCCGTCACCGAGTCGAGGTCGGCGACGGTGATTCCGACGTGGTCGAACTGCCTGATGTTTGTCACGACTTCCCTCCCTCGAGGAGTGGCGAGTCACCATATGAGCGGTGTGACGCTCGGCAAATCGGCGTACCTGTCGGTCCGTTTCTCAGAGCTGAAACTGCGCCGACTGCGCTCAGGTAGGCCGCGCTACGGCGCTAGCGCGACTCCAGCACGCTGTTGCCGCCGTCGACCACCAGGCACTGACCGGTGAGGTAGGACGCGCCCTCAGACGCGAGGAACGCGACAGCGGCGGCGACCTCGTCCGGCGTACCGGACCTGCCGGCCGGCGTGCGCGCGCCGTACTCGGCTTCGGCCGCGGACTGCGAACCCGTCTCGATCCATCCCGGCGCCACCGCGTTGCAGGTGACACCCCGCCCGGCTGCCTCGATCGCGACGGCCTTGGTGAGCCCCACCATGCCGGCCTTAGCCGCGGCGTACGACGCCTGCGCCGGCATCGCGTTCACCGGGCCTGTCGTCGACGCCACGTTGACCACCCGTCCCCACCCGGCGGTGAGCATGTCGGGGAGGAAGCGGCGGGTGACCAGGAATGCGGTGTCCAGGTTGCGTGCAACGTCACGGCGCCAGTCCGCCAGCGAGAGGTCGGGCAGCAGGCCGAGCACCTCCTCGGAACCCACTGAGACCATTCCCGCGTTGTTGACCAGCACCTGCACCGGACCGGTCACCGAGTAGACGGCGTCGACCCCGGCCTCCGTCGTCAGGTCGGCCGCGACACCCTGCGAGCCTCCACCCAGCTCTGACGCGCGCTCGTGGATGCGGTCGGTGGTGGCCGTGACGTGGACGACCGCGCCGAGCGCCCGCAGCGCGCGGGCGCACGCGAAACCGATGCCGGTCGCGCTTCCCGCTCCCGTGACCAGAGCCGTACGTCCCTCGAGACCGCTCACTGCGATGGTGGTTCGAACGATGACGTGCGCGTCAGCCCGGCGGCGCGACCCTTGGCGGCTACGACGAGTGCCATCTTCCGCGAGGCCTCGTCGATCATCTCGTCCCCCAGCATCACCGCACCGCGCATGCCGCCCGCCTCGGAGGTGGCGTGCTCGTAGGCGTCGAGGATCAGCTCGGAGTGGTCGTAGTCGACCTGGCTCGGCGAGTAGACCTCGTTGGCGGCGTCGATCTGGCCGGGGTGCAGCACCCACTTCCCGTCGAAGCCCAGGGCTGCCGAGCGCCCGGCGACCCGCCGGAACCCGTCGAGGTCCTTGATCTGCAGGTACGGGCCGTCGATCGCCTGCAGGTCGTGCATGCGCGCCGCCATCAGGATGCGCATCAGGATGTAGTGGTAGGCGTCGCCGACGTCGTAGCCGGGCGGCTGCTCGCCGACCACCAGCGACCGCATGTTGATCGACGCCATGAAGTCCGCAGGCCCGAAGATGATCGTCTCGATGCGCGGCGACGCCCCCGCGATCGCGTCGACCTCGACCAGACCACGTGCGTTCTCGATCTGCGCCTCGATCCCGATCCGGCCCACCTCGAGGCCGACCGACTTCTCGACCTGGGTCAGCAGCAGGTCGAAGGCCACCACCTGCTCCGCGCTCTGCACCTTCGGCAGCATCAGGGCGTCGAGGTTGGCCCCGGCCCCCTCCACGACGGCGATGACGTCGCCGTAGGTCCACTGCGTCGTCCAGTCGTTCACCCGCACGACCCGGGTCTTCTCGCCCCAGTCGCCCTCGTTGAGGGCGGCCGTCACGTTGCCCCGCGCCGACTCCTTGGCCATCGGCGCCACCGAGTCCTCAAGGTCGAGGAACACCTGGTCGGCAGGCAGCCCCTGTGCCTTCCCGAGCATCTTGGGGTTGCTCCCGGGAACGGCGAGGCAGGAGCGGCGGGCGCGCAGGCTGCGGCTCTGGGCCATCGGTGCACCTCTCTCCGGTCGCGGTGGCGGGAGCCTAGCGATCACTCACTCGGCGGGGACGGCCCCCTGGGCACCGGCCGGCCGCGACGAGATGACCAGCGCCAGCCCGAGCAGCAGCAGGGCGGCCGCCGGGATCGCCTGCCACGGCGGGGTCTGCCCGAGCGCGACCGCCGCGATGGCCGCGGCACCGGGCACCTCGAACAGGATCGCCAGCGAGACGACGGTCGGGCTGGTCGTGCGCAGCACCCGGTTGAACAGCGAGTGGCCCAGCAGCTGGGCGCCGGCCGTGAGCGCCAGCAGCTGCAGCCAGGTGCGCCCGTCGTACCCACCCAGCTGCAGCCGCCACAGGACGCAGGCCAGGAGCAGCAGCACCGCGCACACGCCGTAACAGACGAAGGTGTACGCCGTGGTGCTGACCGTTCGGCGAACCTCCGCGCCGGCCACCGTGTAGAGGGCGGAGAACATCCCGCCCACGAGTGCGAGCAGGTCCCCGATCAGCGCCCGGGAGTCGAGCGAGAAGTCCACCCCGGTCAGCAGAACAACCGCCGTCAGCGCGATCGCGATGCCGAACCAGGCCCGGCGGGGCACCTCGAACCCCATCCACCGGGCGAGCAGCGCCACCCACACGGGCTGGGCGCACACGATCGCGGTCGCCGACGCGACGGAGGTGAACTTCAGGCTCGGGACCCACAGCCCGAAGTGCACAGCCAGCAGCACCCCGGCGCCGACCGCCCAGCGCCACTCGCGCCGGGTCAGCCCCCGCAGCTCGGCCCGGTGCCGAACCAGGGCGAACGGCGCGATGGCCCCGACGGCCATGGCGTTGCGCCAGAACGCGATCGCGACCGCGGGCGCCATCGCGGCCGCCTGGAGCGGTCCGGACGTCGACACCGCCAGGACGCCGATCGGCATCAGCAGGAGGTCGGCCCTGGGGGGCCGGGCGACTGCGCTGCGGGGCTCGGGGCCGCCGACACGGTTGCTCGGCTGGTCCACGCTGTCATTGTCGGGCATCCCGGGACGACGGTTGTGGCACGCTCGGTCGCGTGAGCGAGACCCGGGACGCGGCGCTGGTCGAGGAGGCCTGTCGCAAGTCGGCGATGTCCTGGCTGCAACCCGCGGGCCAGACCCGCCCGGTCGCCGCCTGGCACGTCTGGGTGAACGGCGCGATGTACGTCGTGAGCGGCGGGCTCGAACAGCCGCTGCCCGCAATGCCGGACGGGCAGCCGGTGACCGTCATCGTGCGCAGCAAGGACAAGGGCGCCCGCCTCGTCACCTGGGTCGCCGTCGCCGATCGGGTCGAACCGGGTACGCCGGAGTGGGACGCCGTCGTCCCCGAGCTGCACGCCAAGCGGCTCAACTCGCCCGACGGCGAGGGCCAGCCGGCGCGCTGGGCCGCGCAGTCGACGGTCACCCGGCTGTCCCCCTCAGGCGTGGTGAGTGAAGGCCCCGGCCGGATGTCCGCCCGCTCGCATGCCGCCGCGCCCCCGGACTCCACGGCCACGACGCGCGGTGCGCTCCCGTTCATGGTCGGCCGGAGAGCACGTCGGCGCAGGTAGCCTGGCCAATCGTGAGCGGTGCGACGAGGGTCTTCATCGCCCGGCTGGCAGGTACCGCCGTATTCGACCCCATCGGCGACCAGGTCGGCCGGGTGCGCGACGTCGTCGTGACCCTGCGCATCGGTCGCGAGCCGCCCCGGGTTCTCGGCCTGGTCGTGGAGGTGCCCGGCCGTCGCCGGATCTTCCTGCCGATGACGCGAGTGACCTCGATCGACTCCGGCCAGGTCATCACGACCGGCCTGGTGAACATGCGCCGGTTCCAGCAGCGCTCGACCGAGACCCTCGTCCTGGGCGAGATGCTCGACCGCACCGTGACGCTGCTCGACAACGAGGCCGGCCTGCAGGTGACCGTCGAGGACGTCGCGATGGAGCAGCAGCGCACCCGCGACTGGGCCATCACCCGCCTGTTCGTGCGGCGCAGCGGCAAGGGGCTGCGCCGCCGCGGCGAGGCCCTGACGGTGGACTGGGACGCCGTGACCGGGTTCTCCCTGGTCGAGGAGGGCCAGGGCGCCGCGAACCTGCTCGCCACCTTCGAGAAGCTCAATGTCGCCGACCTGGCGACCGTGCTGCACGAGCTGTCGCCGAAACGCCGCGTCGAGGTGGCCGCGGCCCTCGACGACGAGCGGCTCGCCGACGTCCTCGAAGAGCTCCCCGAGGACGACCAGGTCGAGATCCTGGGCCAGCTCGAGGGCGAGCGGGCCGCCGACGTCCTCGAGGCCATGCAGCCCGACGATGCCGCGGACCTGCTCTCCGAGCTGCCGCACGCCGAGGCGGAGAAGCTGCTCGGACTGATGGAGCCCGACGACGCGGCTCCCCTGCGGCGGCTGCTCGAGTACTCCGACGACACGGCCGGCGGCATGATGACGACCGAGCCGATCGTGCTGCCGCCCGACGCGACGGTCGCCGACGCACTGGCCCGGGTGCGGCAGCCCGAGGTGTCGCCGGCCCTCGCGGCGCAGGTCTACATCTGCCGGCCGCCGATGGAGACCCCGACGGGCAGGTTCATCGGGATCGCCCACATCCAGCGCCTCCTCCGGGAGCCGCCGTCGGCCCTCGTCAGCGGGGTCGTCGACAC
>JAVEDB010000222.1 GCA_030841185.1 Actinomycetota bacterium | reverse complement strand
CACCAGGCCCGGGTGCTGCGCGAGGGCACCGACGTGACCGTCGCGGCCTACGGCCCGATGGTCAAGACCGCGATGGAGGCCGCGACCGCCGCCGCCGAGGAGGGCAAGCAGGTCGAGGTCGTCGACGTGCGGTCGTTGTCGCCGCTGGACATGCCCACTCTTGCCGGCTCGGTGCAGAAGACCGGGCGGCTCGTCGTCGTGCACGAGGCTCCGGTGTTCCTCGGCATGGGCTCGGAGATCGCGGCCCGCATCACCGAGTCGTGCTTCTACTCCCTCGAAGCCCCCGTCATGCGGGTCGGCGGGTTCGACACGCCTTACCCGCCCAGCCGCGTCGAGGAGGACTACCTCCCCGACCTCGACCGCATCCTCGACGCCGTCGACCGGTCCCTCGCCTACTAGGAGTGCGCCACCGTGGCTGATGTGAAGCAGTTCCGGCTCCCCGACGTGGGCGAGGGCCTGACCGAGGCCGAGATCGTGTCGTGGAAGGTCAAGCCCGGCGACACCATCAAGGTCAACGAGGTCATCGTCGAGATCGAGACGGCCAAGTCCCTGGTCGAGCTGCCGAGCCCGTTCGCGGGCGTGGTCGGCGACCTGCTCGTGGACGAGGGCACCACCGTCGATGTCGGTACGCCGATCATCACCGTCACAGTCGGCGGGGCCGCGCCGGGGGCCGAGGCCGCCGCAGCGCCGGAAGCCGAGGCCGCCGCAGCGCCGGCCGAGGACGAGATCGGGACCCCAGGGGAAGACACCGCGGTGGAGCCGGGCCTGATCGGCGGGCCGGCGCCGGGCGGCCGCACGTCGGTGCTGGTCGGTTACGGGCCACGTACGACGTCGGCCAAGCGCCGCCCCCGCAAGGAGACCGGCGCGAGCCCGAGCTCTGCCTCAGCGGCCACCGCGCGGCAGGCCGTGCAGACCTCGATGATGACGACGCCGACTCCGCTGACCGAGCCCGAGGTCGAGGAGGCCGAGCCGGCAGTGCCCGCGGCGAGAGCAGACGCCCCGGCCTCGGGTGGTGACGGCCGGTCCGGCGTGCTCGCCAAGCCGCCGGTGCGCAAGATGGCCAAGGAGCTCGGCGTCGACCTGGCCAGCCTCACCCCGAGTGGTGAGGGCGGCGTGGTCACCCGGGCCGACGTCGAGGCTGCCGCCAACGGCAGTGCGCGCTCGGGCGGGCAACAGCGCCCGAGCGGTCAGCGCGAGACCCGGATCCCCGTCAAGGGCGTCCGCAAGATGACGGCGCAGGCGATGGTCTCCAGTGCGTTCACCGCGCCGCACGTCACGGAGTGGGTGACCGTCGACGTCACCCGCACGATGGAGCTGGTCGACCGGTTGCGGACCAACCGCGAGTTCGCCGACGTGAAGGTCAGCCCGCTGCTGATCCTCGCGAAGGCGCTGCTCCTCGGCGTACGCCGTCATCCCGACGTGAACGCGTCATGGGACGAGGCCGCCCAGGAGATCGTCGTCAAGCACTACGTCAACCTCGGCATCGCGGCGGCGACCCCTCGTGGGCTGGTCGTCCCGAACATCAAGGACGCCGACTCGATGACGCTGCTCGAGCTTGCCGAGGCGCTGGGCGAACTGACGGCGACGGCCCGCGAGGGGCGTACCCAGCCTGCCGAGATGGCCGGCGGCACGATCACGATCACCAACGTCGGCGTCTTTGGCGTCGACAGCGGGACGCCGATCATCAACCCCGGCGAGTCGGCGATCCTGTGCTTCGGCGCCGTGCGAGACATGCCGTGGGTCCACGAGGGCGAGATCGCGATCCGCAAGGTGACCCAGCTCGCGATGTCCTTCGACCACCGGCTCATCGACGGGGCGCTCGGCTCGCAGTTCCTCGCCGACGTGGCCCGCGTCCTCGAGGACCCGGCCACCGCCCTGCTCTGGTAGCGCGGACGGGCCCGACCCGCCCTGGTCGCGTGACCCGGACGGGCGGACCGGCACACAATGCCTGACCCTGGGGCACCGTCGGCTGCTGCGGAGGGCCCTTCTGTGTGCCGGTCCGCCCGCTGAGAGACTGATGGCGTGCGCGTTCACCTGATCCAGCTGGCCTACGGGGACGACGAGTCGATCGAGGACCGTCGCGACCGGGTGGCGGCCCTCGTGCGCGCCCAGACCGGTGCCGACCTCGTCGTCCTCCCCGAGCTGTGGCCGCAGGGCGGCTTCGCCTACGACCGCTGGGAGGACCTGGCCGAGCCGACCGACGGCGCCACCGTGCAGGCGCTGCGCGCCGCCGCTCGCGACCTCGGTGCGATGGTCCACATGGGCTCGTACGTCGAGCGCGACGAAGCCGGTCGGATGTTCAACACCTCGGTGCTGATCGGTTCCGACGGGGCCCAGCTCGCGACGTACCGGAAGATCCACCTGTTCGGGTTCGGCGAGGGTGAGCCCAAGCTGATGACGCCCGGCTCCGACGTCGTGGTGCACGACCGGCTCGGCATCGCGACGTGCTACGACCTGCGCTTCCCCGAGCTGTTCCGCGCGTTGCTCGACGGCGGCGCGGAGGCGCTGGTGATGGCGTCGGCGTGGCCGGCGAAGCGGATCGCGCACTGGCGGCTGCTCGCCCAGGCGCGCGCGGTCGAGGACCAGATGTACGTCGTGGCGTGCAACACCGGGGGCGAGCACTCGGGGGTGCCGATGGGCGGTCACTCGATCGTCGTCGACCCGTGGGGACAGGTGCTGGCCGAGGCAGGTGACGGCGAAGAGGTCGTCGTCGCCGACATCGACCTGGCAACCGTCGCCGAGACCCGTCGCACGTTCCCCGTGCTCGCCGACCGCCGGCTCTGACACTTAGGCCGCGTCAGGCGTTGCTCGTCTCCAGCTGAGCCGGCGCGACCCGGCGCACGAGCACGTGTGGGCCGGCTCGACTTAGGGGGGAGCAGGTCGAGGCGCCGACTGATACACGCCGGCAGGCAAAGCCGTCAGGCCCCGGCGGCTGCCTTCCGGATCGCCTCGATGTCGATCTTGCCCATCGTCAGCATCGCGGCCATCGCCCGCTGCGACCGCTCGGGGTCGGGATCGGCGATGAGCTTCTCCAGCTCGGTCGGGATGATCTGCCACGAGATACCGAACTTGTCCTTCAGCCAGCCGCACTGGCTCGCCTCGCCACCGTCACTGGTGAGCAGGTCCCAGTACTCGTCGACCTCATCCTGCGACTCGCAGCTCACCATGAACGAGATGGCCTCGTTGGGCTTGAACTCCGGGCCGCCGTTGAGGGCGACGAACTCCTGGCCGTCGAGCTCGAAGGCCACGGTCATGACAGAGCCGGCCGGACGCGGTCCCGCGTCGCCGTAGTGCGACGTCGACAGGATGCGCGAGTTCTTGAAGACCGAGGTGTAGAAGCTGGCCGCCTCTTCGCTCTCGGTGTCGAACCACAGCCACGGGGTGATCTTCTGCATGGCGTCTCGTCCCTTCGTGAGCAAGCGGGTCGGGCCGGTATGGACCCATATTCGTCCTGTAGACCTCGTCCCGGCCAGGAAGTCATCGGTGCCGCCCGCGCCGCCAAAGAAACTCTTGACCATTGATGGGCTGGCGCAGCGCTGGTCGCGGTGTCAACCTGAGGTCGAGAGCGCCCGGGGGGCCATGGCGCCGTGCTTGGGGGTGTCGAGCGATGTTCCGAGAGTCGTTGACCGAGTGGTTCAGCCGCTGGGTCGTTGCGCGTCCGCCTGCCGTGGACCTGCTGCCCGGCCGCCCGCCGCCGGCACCCGACGCCGGCCCGGCAGCAGACCCCCGGGACCCGACGCATGCTGCTCGCCGGGTGCGCGCGGTCTGCTGTTCCGGCGGCGGCATCCGCGCGGCCGCGTACGTCCTCGGTGGGCTGCAGCGCCTGGGCCGTCCCGAGAACGGCAAGCCGTCGTGGTACTCCGAGGCCGACTTCGTCACCGCGGTGTCGGGCGGGTCCTACATGGCCTCGTCCTTCGCGATGCTCAACCACGACCTCACCGGTGAGCTGCCGCCATACGCCCCCGGCTCCCCGGAGGAGCACCGGCTGCGGGCGCACACGCGCTACCTCGTCGAGGACCCGCGGGTGGCGGCGGTCGGCATCGTCAGCATCCTGTACGGGCTGTTGCTCAACCTGCTGCCGTTGCTCGCGTCGCTGTACGTCGTGGCGAAGCTGCTCGGGTGGAGCCTGCATGCGTGGCACGTCCTGACACCGACACCGAGCGATCCGCAGACCTGGAAGCTGGGACACGTCGGCGCGATGATCGTCGTCGTGCTCGGGCTGGTGGCCCTGGGTGTCGTCCTGTTCAGCATCGAGCGGTTGCACGACGTCTATCAGTCCCCCAAGGACGGGCTCACCCGCTTCCTCGACGCCTGGACGATCCGGGTGCTTGCCCTCGCGGCGTGGGCGGCGGCACTCCTGCTCGGCGTACCGCTGGTGCTGCGCGCGGCGAGCACGACGAGCATCAATCCCGGTGGCCTGCCGTTCGGTGACCAGGCCACCGGCTTCGTTGCTACGTCGCTCGCGATCGTCGGCCTGGTCAAGGGCACCCTCGGCCGGTTCACGACGAAGCTGACGACGACCACCGAGCCGACGAAGCGCGGAATCGCCGGTCTGGCCGGGAAGGGGCTGCGCGCCCTCGCCCCGTGGGCCGGCTCCGCGGTCGGTCTCGGGCTGCTCCTCGTCGCCATGCTCGCGTGGACCTCGAGTGCCGCCTACAACGGCTTCCGCTGGAAGGAAGCCTGGTACGCCGTCGGCGCTGCGCTGATCGTCGTCGCGTGGAAGGTGGTCACCGACGTCAACCGCAACTCGATCCACTCGTTCTACCGGGCCCGGCTGGCCTCGGCGTTCGCGGTCAAGCGCGACGAGACGGGCACCCAAGCGATGCAGCGCCCGTACAGCGAGCCGGTGCCGCTGGAAGGCCTCACCGGCAAGCCCGCGCTCGTCATCTGCGCCGCGGTGAACACCGACGAGGCAGGACGTGTGCCGTCCGGACGGGGGTGTGCGCCGTGGACGTTCAGCCGCGCCTACACCGGCATCACCAGTGGCACGATGTTCGGCGGCGAGCCGGGTCTGATCGATGACAGCACCGCCGGCCAGCCCGCGCCGCACGGGATGGTGGCGACGGCCGAGTACGTGCAGCGCGCCGGTCGCCGCCTGGTCACGGTGCCGGGTGCGGTGGCGGTCAGCGGCGCCGCGGTGTCCCCGGCGATGGGCCGGATGACGCGTGCCCCCATCCGCATTCTGCTCGGGCTGGCCAATGTCCGCCTCGGGCTGTGGCTGCCCAACCCGCTGCTGGACACGCCGCGCCATCCCGGCACCGGCGTCTGGCAGCTGATGAGGTGGCAGTCTCGCCAGCCGGGCCCGATCGCGCTGCTGCGGGAGATGCTCGGCCGGACCAGCCTCACGAGGAACTGGGTCTACGTCACCGACGGCGGTCACTACGAGAACACCGGCCTGGTCGAGGCACTGCGGCGCGGTGCGACGGAGGTCGTCGTCCTCGACGCCAGCGGCGACACCCCCGGCAGCTGGGAGGCGTTCGGCCTGGCGATGCAGACCGCACGCGCGGACCTCGGGGTCGAGATCGACCTCGACCCGACCAAGATGCGGCCGAAGTCCGACGGAGCGGGCGCGCCGACCCTCGTCGTACAGGGGACTGCGACCTACCCCAACGGCGTACGCGCGGACCTGTGGCTCTGCAAGCTCGCGCTGCCCGAGGTGGCGTCGTGGGACGTGATGGCCTGGGCCAAGGGCCACCCGGCCTTCCCCAACGACTCGACCAGCCAGCAGCTCTACGGCGACCGCGAGTTCGAGGCATACCGGGCGCTGGGCGAGCTGGCGGCGTCCGAGGCGCTGAAGCTGTTCGCCACCGAGAAGGCCGAGCAGGCCCGCCCGAAGTCCACCGACGTCCGGCCCGGGCGCCGGGTGCCGGCCCAGACCGCTCAGACTGCCCAGACCGAGGTGACCACGGCCCAGTCCTGACTTCCCTCGGCGCGGCCCTCCCCGACCCCGCCATGATCGCCGTTTCGGTGCTCGAAACGGCAGTGGACTGCTCAATGAGGCACGCAAACGGCGATCGTGGAGCCGGGGAAGGCGGTCAGGGCTCCCGGGTCGCCATCACCGCGAGGGCGGTGTTGCCCGCCGAGATGATGGTCGTCACGATGGCGGCCTTGCGCGGTAGCCGCCCGGTGAGCCCGGCCGTCGCGGC
>JAVEDB010000202.1 GCA_030841185.1 Actinomycetota bacterium | reverse complement strand
GACTTCGACGTGGTGGACGAGTCCAACCTGCAGCGCCAGATCATCCACGGCCAGTCCGACATCGGGAAGCCGAAGGCGGTCTCGGCCAAGGAGTCGATCGAGGAGACGAACCCGTTCGTCACCGTGGTCCTGCACGAGGAGCGCCTCGACTCGACCAACGTGCTCGACATCTTCGGCCCCTACGACCTCATCGTCGACGGCACCGACAACTTCGCGACCCGCTACCTCGTCAACGACGCGGCCGTGCTGCTGGGCAAGCCTTATGTGTGGGGCTCGATCTACCGCTTCGACGGTCAGGCCAGCGTGTTCTGGGCCGAGCACGGCCCCTGCTACCGCTGCCTCTACCCGGAGCCCCCGCCTCCCGGCATGGTGCCGTCCTGCGCCGAGGGCGGCGTCCTCGGCGTGCTCTGCGCGAGCATCGGCTCGATCCAGGTGAACGAGGCCATCAAGCTGCTCACCGGCATCGGCAACCCGCTGGTGGGCCGGCTGACCGTCTACGACGCGCTCGAGATGGAATACCGCAACGTCAAGATCCGCAAGGACCCCGAGTGCGTGGTCTGCGGGAAGAACCCGGAGATCACCCTGGAGTCCGGGCTCATCGACTACGAGGAGTTCTGCGGGACCATCAGCACCGAGGCCGCCGACGCGGCTCGCGGGTCGACGATCTCGGTGAAGGACCTCAAGGAGATGATCGACGCGGGCAAGGACTTCTACCTCGTCGACGTCCGCGAGCCGAACGAGGCCGAGATCGTGTCGATACCCGGCTCGACGCTGATCCCCAAGGACCGGATCCTCTCCGGCGAGGCGCTCGGCGAGCTGCCGCAGGACAAGCCGGTGACGCTGTACTGCAAGACCGGCCAGCGCTCCGCGGAGACCCTCGCGGTCCTCAAGGGGGCCGGGTTCTCCGACGCGGTGCACGTCGGCGGCGGCGTCATCGCGTGGGCCAACCAGATCGACCCCTCGCTGCCGACGTACTGATGGCCGCTGCTCAGGACGTTGTCGTGCAGGACGAGCCCGACAAGCACCGCTTCGTGCTGCTGGTCGACGGCGCCGAGGCCGGCAAGGTCACCTACCGCGACGAGGACGGTGCGGTCGCTCTCCTCCACACGGAGGTCGACGACGCGTACGAAGGCCAGGGCCTCGGCTCCCGGCTCGTCGCCGAGACTCTGGCGACGGTGCGCGAGCGCGGCGTACACGTCCTGCCGTACTGCCCGTTCGTCAGGGCCTACCTCAAGCGGCACCAGGACCTGTGGTCGTTGGTGCCCCCCGACACGCGGGGGCGCTTCGACCTCACGTGAGCAACGGCCCGGCGCTCGCCGTCGTGTAGCGCACGTCCATCTGGTTCGAGAGCCTGCCGTCCCTCGCCACCATCTCCTGCAGCCGCGCGACCGCGAGCTCCCGGGCCGCGTCGACGTGGTCCGCAGGGACGCGCTCCCAGAACATCCGCATCCCGTGCGACCACGACCACCGCAGCCACTGGTCCGGGTCGTCGTACGTCACTTCGTGCCGCTGGTCGGCCGACGAGGCATCGACCCACCCGGCGTCCAGCAGCAGCGCATGCACACCCTCTGCGGTGTCGAACGGGCTCGACTCCTCCTCGTCCGGCTGGCTCGCCCGTCTGTCCCGCATCGGCAAGACCTCTTCCAGCCACGCCCACCGGTCGTCGTCGCGGGCGCTGAACGTGGTGAGGACGAGGCGGCCGTCGGGTCGTGTCGCGGCGCGCCACGCCCGCAGTCCGGCTACCGGGTCCGGCAGGAAGAATGCCACGAGCGAGGCCAGCACCACGTCGTACGACGCCTGCGGTAGCCGCGGCTCCTGCGCATCCATCACCTCGACCTCGACGTGGGCGAGCCCGCGCCGGCGTACCTCTTCCAGGGTCAGCGCGACCATCGCCGGGGCGAAGTCGATGCCCGTGACCCCGCCGACCGGCCCGACCGCCTCGGCCGCGGGAAACAGTGACGCACCGCGCCCGCTCCCCACGTCGAGGACGCGCTCGCCGCGCCGCAACTCCGCCAGCTCGACGACCCGGCGCCCCACGGCCCCGAAGAACTCGACGCCGACCGAGTCGTAGGTCGGGGCCGCGCGGTCGAAGACGCCGGCAATGGCCTGTCGATGGTCGGTCATCCCGCGATTCTGCCGCTCTGTCGCGGCGTACGCGATGCTGGGGCGCGTGGAGCACACGGCTTACGTCGAGCAGGTGCTCGCCGTGGTCGAGGCGATCCCGCCCGGGCGGGTGATGTCCTACGGCGACATCGCCGAGTACGTCGGGGAGGGCGGGCCGCGCCAGGTCGGTCGGGTGATGAGCGAGTTCGGCGGCGGCGTCCCGTGGTGGCGGGTGATCCGCACGGACGGGTCGCCACCGCCGAGCCACGAGGGCGAGGGGCTCCAGCGGCTGCGCGCGGAAGGCGCGCCGCTGCGCCCGGGAGGCCAGCGCATCGATATGCGCGCGGCTCGCTGGGAAGGACCCGTCGCGCCCCGCTGACCGGCCAGCCGATGTCACACCCTCGTGGTGGGATTGGCCCCATGTCAGCCGCCCGATCGCCTTACGTGTTGGTCCGGCCGTCGGCCGCACCGGCGCGGCGACTGGTGCTCGACGCGTCGCAACAGGCGGTCGTCGACCACGGCTCGGGACCGCTGCTCGTGCTCGCCGGGCCGGGCACCGGGAAGACCACGACGATCGTCGAAGCGGTGGCGGCTCGCATCGAGCGAGGGCTGGACCCGGAGAACGTCCTGGTCCTGACGTTCGGCCGCAAGGCGTCGGCAGAGGTTCGCGAGCGGGTGACCGCCCGGCTGTCCGTCGTCACCCGCGAGCCGCTGGCGCGCACCTTCCACTCCTACGCGTTCGGACTCCTGCGCCGTGACGCCGCCCGCCGCGGGCAGCCGGCGCCGCGGCTGCTCACCGGCGCGGAGCAGACGGTCCGGGTGCGCGAGCTGCTGGCCGGCCGCACCGACCGCTGGCCCGAGTCGATGCGCGCGGCGGTCGAGACGTCGGGCTTCGCGCGTGAGCTGCGCGACCTGGTGCTGCGGGCCTACGAGCGAGGGCTGACTCCCCACGACCTGCGCCGGCTGGGGCGCGATCATGCCCGACCGGAGTGGGTGGCCGCGGGGGAGTTCATGGCCGAGTACGCCGAAGTCACAGCGCTCGGTGACCCGTCGGCCTACGACCCGGCCGAGCTCATTCGCGCCGTCGTCGACATGTGGCGGGCCGAGCCCGACGCCCTAGCCGTCGAGCGCGCCGCGCGGACCGCCGTCTTCGTCGACGAGCTGCAGGACACCGACCCGGCCCAGATCGAGCTGCTGTCGATGCTCTGTGCCGGCGGCGGCGACATCGTCGCGGTAGGGGACCCCGACCAGTCGATCTACGGTTTCCGCGGTGCCGACCCGCGGGCGGTGGCGCAGTTCCCTGATCGGTTCCGGCACGCCGACGGCCGAGCCGCTGAGGTCGTCGCCCTGCGCACGAGCCGCCGGTCGGGCAGCGAGCTGCTGGCAGGTAGCCGACGGGTGTCCGGCCGGCTCGGCCCCGTCGTCGGCGGCGGCGCCGGCCACCGCGACCTGAAGCCGGCCGAGGCGCTGCCGGCCGGCGACCTGCGCGTCGCCGTGCTGCGCTCGGTCGGGCAGGAGGCCGCTCACGTTGCGGCTCAGCTGCGGGAGGCACATCTGCGCGACGGCGTGCCCTGGTCGCAGATGGCGGTGCTCGTCCGGTCCACCGCGCTGTCCGGTCCTCCGCTGCGTCGTGCGCTCGCTGCCGCCGGCGTCCCCGTCGCCCTGCCGCCCGACGAGCTGCCGTTGGCCGGGCACCCGGCGGTGCGGCCGCTGTTGCGGCTGGTCGAGTGCGCGGTGCGGCCCGACCGGTTGACCGATGAGGGCGTCGCGCACGAGCTGCTGGTGTCGCCGCTCGGTGGCGCCGATGTCCTGACCCTGCGCAGGTTGCGCCGGGCCCTGCGGCAGCTCGAGCTCGCTGGTGGCGGCGTACGCGCCTCTGATGCGCTGCTGGTCGACGTGCTGCAGGACCCTCGCGACCTCGCCGTCATCCCCGACCGGGTGTCCCGACCGGCCCGCGAGGTGGCCCGGCTCCTCGAGGTCGCCCGCACGGCGGTCGCGGCACCGGGCGCAACGGCGGAGACCGTGCTCTGGGCGGTGTGGGACGCCAGCGGCCTCTCCCGCCGGTGGCAGTCGCTCGCCGTTCGCGGTGGTACGACGGGCAGCAACGCCGACCGTGACCTTGACGGGGTGGTCGCGCTGTTCGAGGCGGTTGCCCGGTTCGTCGACCGGTTGCCCGGCGCGGGCGTCGAGGTGTTCCTCGACGTGGTCCTTGACCAGGAGCTGCCCACGGAGTCGCTGGCCGCCCGGTCTCCCGACCGCGAGGCGGTCACCCTGCTCACGGCGCATGCGGCCAAGGGCCTGGAGTGGGACGTCGTCGTGGTCGCGGCTGCGCAGGAAGGCAGCTGGCCCGACCTGCGCGCCCGCGGGTCGTTCCTCGGCAGCGAACGGCTCGTCGACCTCGCCGACCGCTCGCACGAGGATCTCGGTCAGGCAGCCGCCACGGTGGCCACCCTGAGCCGGCTGCTGGACGAGGAGCGCCGGCTCTTCTACGTCGCGGTCACCCGGGCGCGGCGGTCCCTGCTGGTGACCGCCGTCGCCAGTGAACGCGAAGGCCTGGTGCCCTCGCGGTTCCTCGACGAGATCGACCCGCTGGTCGCCGCCCCCGACGCCACCGACGTGCCGGAGCGGGAGTTGACGACGCCGGCGAGGGCGATGAGCCTTGGCCCCCTGGTCGGTGAGCTCCGGCGCATCGTCACGACCCCCGGGCACCCAGACGCCACTGCGGCAGGCACGCAGCTTGCGCGGTTGGCCGCGGCCGGTGTCGCCTCGGCCGACCCGTCGTCCTGGTGGGGGCTGGCACCGCTCTCCGACGAGCGACCGGTCCGCGACGACGGTGAGCTGGTGCCGGTGAGCCCCTCCCGGCTCGAGACGTTCCGCCGGTGCGAGCTGCGCTGGTTCCTCGAGTCGTGCGGCGGCAGTTCCTCGGCCGCCATGAGCCAGGGCGTTGGCAGCGCCGTGCACAAGGTCGCCGAGCTGGCACCGCCCGGCGCCGACCCGGCCACTCTCGAGGCGGTCCTGCACCAGCGGCTTGCCGCCGTCGACCTCGGACGCGGCTGGGTGCGGCGGCAGCAGACCGAGCTCGCCCGCCAGATGGTCGGGCGGCTCGCGCGCTGGCTGGTCGCCCGCGATGCGCCGGCTGCCGTCGAGAGGAACTTCGAGGTGCAGCTCGGGCGCGCTCGGCTGCGTGGCCAGGTCGACCGCGTGGAGCGCGACGACGAGGGACGCGCCCGCGTCGTCGACTACAAGACAGGTGCAACGCCCACCGACACCAACGAGCTGGCCGAGCACGGACAGCTCGCGGCCTACCAGGTGGCGGCCGCCGCCGGCGCCTTCGCTGACCTGGGCCTCACCGGCAGCGGCGGCGCGATGCTGGTGCAGCTGGGCAAGGGTGCCAAAACGAAGGACGCCCGCGAGCAGGAGCAGGCACCCCTCACGACCTACGACGACCCGCAGTGGGCCGAGCAGATGGTCGTCACTGCGGCGGAGCGGATGGCCGGCTCGGCCTTCGTCGCCGCCGAGAACAAGCACTGCAAGCACTGCCCGGTGCGCAGCAGCTGTCCGCTGGTCGAGGACGGTCGTCTGGTGACGCACGCGGCCGACCGGTCTGCCGACGACGGGCCGACCCCGTGAGCGAGCTGCTGCTGCCCTTCGACGAGGTGGCCCAGAGTCGCAGCGACGAGCAGCCGTATCTCTCGGCGCGCCAGCTGGCGGTCTGGTTGCGGGACAACCCGCCGACCGACGAGCAGGTGGCCGCGATCGAGGCCCCGCTCGCGCCGCTGGCCGTCGTGGCCGGCGCCGGTTCGGGCAAGACCCAGACGATGGCACTGCGGGTGCTGTGGCTGGTGGCCAACGGCCTCGTGCCGCCCCATCGGGTGCTCGGCCTGACCTTCACCCGCAAGGCTGCCGGCGAGCTGGGGTTGCGGGTGCGCGGCATGCTCCGGCGCGTGGTCATCGCACACGAGCGGGACCCGTTCTTGCGGGATGACGTCGCGACAGCGCTGCGGACCGGTGAGCCCCGGGTGTCGACGTACCACTCCTATGCCTCGGCACTGATCGACGAGCACGCGCTACGGCTCGGCCTCGAGCCCGCGACGCAGGTGATCGGCGAAGCGATGGCGTGGCAGCTCGCCTGGCGGGTCGTGGACGCCTACGACGGACCGCTCGAGAGCGTGGGAAAGATGGCGTCGACGCTCGTGCAATACGTCCTCGGACTCTCCGGCGACCTGGCCGAGCACCTGCACACGACGACTGACCTGGCCGAACACGGGACACGGGTGTGCGCCCGAGTCGACGCGGCCCAGGCAGTGTTGTCCCGCGCGCCCGCCAAGCTGTTTGCCGAGACGCAGCGGGCCCGGGCCGAGCTGCTCCCTGTCGTCGAGGCCTACACGGCACTGAAGCGCGAACGCGGCGTCATCGACTACAGCGACCAGGTCGCACTCGCCGCGCAGCTGGCCCGCGACAGCGACGAGGTCGTGGCGGTGGAGCAGGCGCGTTGGGGCGCGGTGCTGCTCGACGAATACCAGGACACCGGCGAGTCACAACGCGTCCTGCTCACGGCGCTGTTCGGCGGCGGCCGTTGCGTGACGGCCGTCGGTGACCCCCGCCAGTCGATCTACGGTTGGCGCGGTGCGAGCGCCGGCAACCTGCAGCGGTTCGGTGCCGACTTCGGAGGTACGACGGAGAGTGGCTTGACCCGGTCGTTCCGCAACGGCGAGGCCATCCTGACCATCGCGAATGCCGTGGCTGCCGAGCTGCCCGTCGACGGGCTCGCCGAGCGCCCGCTCGTTCCCGGACCCGGCCGGGCCGGCACCGGTGCAGTCGAGTGCGCCCTCGTCGAGACCGCGAGCGACGAGGCGATGCTGGTCGCCGATCGGCTGGTCACCGCACACGACAGCGGCGTCCCATGGGGCGAGATGGCGGTCCTGAGCCGCAAGCGATCCGCCTTCCCGCGCCTCGAGCAGGCGTTGAGCGAGCGCGGCGTGCCCGTCGAGGTGGTCGGTCTCGGCGGCCTGCTGGTGCGCCCGGAGGTGGCCGACGTCGTGGCAACCCTGGAGGTCCTCGGTGACCCGACCGCCGGCTCGGCGCTGCTGCGCCTCCTGGGCGGCCCCCGGTGGCGGCTCGGGCCCCGCGACCTCGCGCGGCTCGGCGAGCGTGCTGCGCTGCTGGCTCGCCGCTCCGTCCGCACCGATGCCGCGGACCCCGCCGAGCCCACTGAGGCGGTCGCGCCCCGCGACGCCGATCCGCTGGTCGCGGAGTACGACGTGGTCGACGAGCGCAGCGTCGTCGACGCGCTGGACGACCTGGGGCCACCGACGGCCTACAGCGCCGAGGGCTTCACCCGGTTGGTGGCCGCGCGCGACGAGCTGCGCGAGCTGCGGCGCTGGACCTGGCAGCCGTTGCCCGACCTGGTCGCCCACGTGGCCCGCTCCACCGGGCTCGACGTGGAGCTCGCGGCGCGGGCGGCCGACGACATCGATGCACTGGCCGACCTCGACCGACTCGTGGAGGAGGCTGACGACTTCGTCCAGCAGGGTGACAACCCCGGGCTGGTCGAGTTCCTGGCCTACCTCGAGGCGGCCCGCGAGCAGGAGGACGGGTTGGAGGTGGACCAGCCCGGGGCACCCGGCGAGCGGGTCAGGGTGATGACCGTGCACGCAGCGAAGGGGCTCGAGTGGCGGGTCGTCGCCGTCACGGGGATGTGCAAGAAGGTGTTCCCGACCGAGGGTCAGGCGGTGACCAACTGGGCCAAGCAGGCGCAGACGCTGCCGTTCGAGCTGCGCGGTGACGTCACGGCGTTGCCGGTACTGGACTGGGCCGGTGCGTCCGACGGCAAGGCGTTGGTGGCGGAGCTCGAGCGGTTCGACGCTGCTTGCAAGGCGCGTGCCCTGGTCGAGGAGCTCCGCCTCGCCTACGTCGCGGTGACCCGGCCGCAGGAGCGGCTCCTCTGCACCGGCTACTGGTGGGACGAGACCAAGACGCCGCGGGGCCCCTCGCTGCTGCTCGAGCTGGTCCGCGCCGCCCTCCCGTCCGCTGGTGGGCAGCTCCTCAGCTGGGTCCCCGAGCCCGCGGACGACGCGGTCAACCCGGCCGTCGCCGACCCGGCGCGCGCGGCCTGGCCGCTCGACCCGCTCGGCGGCCGGCGGGCCGCCGTGGAGGCGGGCGCTGCGCTCGTGCGGGCGGCAGTCGCCGGCACTGATGACGAAGCGTCGACGCACACCACGCGTTGGGACGACGAGGTTGAGCTGCTCCTCGCGGAGCACGAACAGGCCGGCCGCCGTTCCGCCGGTGACGCGCAGCCGGTGGTGCTCCCGAGCACGCTGTCCGTCTCACAGCTCGTGGAGCTTCGCGGCAACCCCGACGAGCTGGCGCGCTCCCTTCGCCGGCCGGTCCCGCAAGCGCCGCGACCGCAAGCCCGCCGCGGGACCCGGTTCCACCTCTGGCTCGAGCAGACCTGGGGACAGCAGCGGTTGCTCGACATCGACGAGCTCCCGGGCGCGGCCGACGAGACGGCACCTGACGACGAGGACCTCCTCGCGCTGCAACAAGCCTTCCGCGACAGTCCCTGGTGGGACCGGACTCCGAACGAGCTGGAGGTGCCGTTCGACCTCAAGCTCGACAACCTCGTTCTGCGCGGCCGCATCGACGCCGTCTTCACCGACGCCGCGGACGGCAACGTCGACGTCGTCGACTGGAAGACCGGCGCGCCGAAGACGGGCGAAGATGCCGCGGTTGCGGCCGTCCAGCTCGCCGTCTACCGGCTGGCCTGGCACCACCTCACCGCTACGCCCCTCGAGAGCATCCGGGCCGCCTTCCACTACGTCGGCGTCAACCGCACGGTCAGTCCGGCCGATCTCCTTGGGCACGACGAGCTGCTGTCCCTGATCCACGCGGTGCCCGCCGCGGTCTCGGCTCCGGATCTCCGTCGGTAGGGTCGGGCCCCGTGTCCGTGATCGAGGTAGCAGACCTGCGTCGGAGCTACACGCAGCGCTCCGGCGTCTTTCACCGCACCAAGACCGATGTCGAGGCCGTGCGCGGGGTGAGCTTCTCGGTCGAGGCCGGTGAGCTCTTCGGCCTCCTCGGGCCGAACGGCGCCGGCAAGACGACCACCATCAAGATGCTGATCACCCTGCTGTTGCCGACGAGCGGCTCCGCGCGGGTCCTCGGCCGCGACGTGGTGACCGAGGCGCGCGAGGTGCGACGCCGCATCGGCTACGTGTTCGGTGGTGACCGCGGTCTCTACGAGCGGCTGTCGGCCCTCGACAACCTGCGCTACTTCGCCGAGCTGTACGGCGTGTCCCCGCGCGAGCAGAAGCCGAGGATCGCCCAGCTGCTGGAGATGGTCGGCCTGGACGGCCGCGAGAAGGAACGCGTCGAGGGCTACTCGCGCGGGATGCGGCAGCGACTGCACATCGCGCGTGGCCTGCTGCACGACCCGGACGTGCTCTTCCTCGACGAGCCCACTATCGGCATCGACCCGGTCGGAGCTCGCGAGCTGCGCACGACGATCGGCTCGCTCCTCGCCGTCGGCAAGACGGTGCTCCTCACCACGCACTACATGTTCGAGGCCGACGAGCTCTGCGACCGCATCGCGGTCATCGCCGCGGGACAGATCATCGCGGCCGGGACCCCTCGCGAGCTCAAGGCCCAGGTGCCGGGCAGCCGCGTCCTGGAGGTCGAGGTGTTCGGCGTCGACGACGAGACGGTGGCCGTCGTACGCCGGATCGACGGCGTGCGCTCGGTCGTCGTGGAGGAGCGCGGCCACGCCCAGGTCCTGCTGGTCTCCGTCGCGAGTGATGCCGAGGTGACCCAGCCCGTGCTCAGCTGCCTGTCCGGTGTCACGGTCGGGCGCGTGTCGTCGCGGGAGCCGACCCTCGAGGACGCCTACGTCGAGCTGGTACGCAGCGCGTGAGCATCGCGCGGGTGCTCGTCCTTGGCTGGTGGCTCAACCTGAAGATCCTCGCCCGGTCGGCCTTCGACGGTGTCCTCGGCGTGGTGTGGCCGCTCTTCTTCGCCACCATCGCGTTCTTCATGTACGGCCAGGGGAGCAGCGACACCACCCTTCTGTCCGCCTCCCTGGGGGCCAGCGTGATGGGGGTCTGGTCCGCAACCAGCACCAGCGCCAGCTCGGCGATCCAGCGGCAGCGCCGCCAGGGGACGCTGGAGCTGCTGGTGGCGGCGCCGCGTCACTTCTCGCTCGTGCTCCTGCCCATCACGGTGGCGATGTCCACGATCGGGCTCTACAGCATGGTGGCCACGCTGCTGTGGGGCCGCTTCCTGTTCGGCATCCACGTCACGATCGCCAGCCTCCCGGCCTTCGCACTGGCCGTGCCGATCACCGTCGTGTCGGTGGGCATGCTCGGCTTTCTGCTGTCCGTCACCGTTGTCCGCTACCGCACCGCCTGGGCGCTGGGCAACGCGCTGGAGTACCCCGTCTGGCTGGTGTGCGGCTTCCTCGTCCCCCTGCAGGTGCTGCCCGACTGGGTCCGACCGATCTCGTGGCTGCTCGCGCCGACGTGGGGCATCAACGCGATCCGCGAGTCGGCGCTCGGCGGCAACCCCTGGCCCGACCTTGCCCTGTGTGCCGGCCTCGCAGGGGTCTACGCCGCGGTCGGCGTTGCCTTCACCAACACGGTGCTGCACTCGGCCCGGTCCCGCGCCACGCTGGCGCTCACGTGACGGGTCGGCGGCCCTCATGACGCCGCTCCAGTGGCTGCGCATCTTCTTCGTCGGCGGTCTCACGAGCTACCGCGCGCTGTTCAACTGGATCTCGCCCTGGATCCTGATCCCCAGCTTCCTCGTCGCACCGTTGTTCCAGATCCTGCTGTTCGCCTACATCGGCCGGAACGCCCACCTGCAGTCCGACGAGTTCTTCGTGATCGGCAACGCTCTCCAGTACGCCTCGATCCCCTGCCTGTTCGCCATGGCCAACACGATCGCCGACGAGCGCAACCAGCAGACCCTCGGCATCCTGCTCTCGACTCCGGCGCCCCGGGTCGCGCTGTTCCTCGGTCGGTCCCTGCCGGTCAT
>JAVEDB010000197.1 GCA_030841185.1 Actinomycetota bacterium | reverse complement strand
CCACGGTGACGAACGGGTTCGTCTCCTCGATCGACTCCTTGGCCGAGACCGCCTTCGGCTTCCCGATGTCGGACTGGCCGTGGATGATCTGGCGCTGCAGGTTGGACTCGTCCACCACGTCGAAGTCGATGATCCCCAGCGTGCCGACGCCGGCCGCGGCCAGGTAGAGCAGGGCTGGGGAGCCGAGCCCGCCGGCGCCCACGACGAGCACCTTGGCGTTCTTCAGCCGTTTCTGGCCGGCCATGCCGACGTCGGGGATGATCAAGTGCCGGGAGTAGCGCCGGACCTCCTCGATGGTGAGCTCGGCTGCGGGCTCCACGAGCGGGGGCAGTGACACTTGTTTCCTCCTGCACGGACGGGGGTCGTCGGCCGGGCGTTCTCCGCGTGACACCGGAGTCAACCGGGCGCGCCGTGCGGCGATTCCCGCGTGCCACGATACGGACATGGCAGCCAGGCCGGTGATCGGGATCACGTCGTACGTCGAGCAGGCGAAGTGGGGCGTCTGGGACCTGCCGGCGGTGCTGCTGCCGTTCCGGTACGTCGAGCAGGTCGAGGCCGCCGGGGCGAGAGCCGTCGTCGTGCCGCCGTCGTCCGAGGGCGCGGAGGAGCTCGTCGAGCGCCTGGACGCCATCGTCTTCGCTGGCGGGGCCGACCTCGAGCCCGCGTCGTACGGCGCCGAGCCGCACCCCGAGACGGCCGGAACGAGACCGGAGCGTGACGCCGGAGAGGTCGAGCTGATGCGTGCGGCGCTGGACCGCGATCTGCCCCTGCTCGGCATCTGCCGCGGCATGCAGCTGCTGTCCGTGGTGTCCGGGGGGACCTTGGTGCAGCATCTGCCGGACGTGGTGGGGCACGAGGCGCACCGGCCGTCGCCCGGTGTCTACGGGCTGCACGACGTGCGCTTGCAGCCGGGCAGTCGTGTGCACGCCCTGCTGGGCGACAAGGTCAGCGTCCCGTCGTACCACCACCAGGGCCTGGACTCGCCGGGTTCACTGACCGTGAGCGGGTGGGCGGACGACGAGTCGCCCGAGGTCGTCGAGGATCCCGACCGGCGGTTCACGATGGGGGTCCTCTGGCACCCCGAGGCCGGCGAGGACCCCCGCCTCTTCGAAGCCCTCGTCACCGCCGCCCGCGCCACCTGACCCCCGCCCGACCTCCCCCGTTCACGCCGCCCCTCCCCACCCCCCCCGCCACCCCCCAAGATCGCTAGTTGCGGGCAAATACCGAAGCGGGCTCGGGTTTTTGCCCGCAACTAGCGATCTTCCCTGCCAGAGCCGGTCGAATGGGCAACTCACCGAGCCGGACGTGTGGATAGGTCGGCCGCCTCCTCCGCCGAAACAACCAGGCTTGGCTGGTGGACTTCGGTGAGTTGATCGCGTCGCAAGCCGGCCGCTTCACCCGTGGACAGGCCCTCGCGGCGGCTTTTCGACGTACCGCATCTCGCGCCGACTTGAGAGCGGTGAGTGGCGGGCAGTGCGCGGCTGGGTGCTCGCACTCGCGTCGAGCCCAGCCTCCGACGACGCGCGGGAATGGGAGGCCCTGCTCTCTGGCGGCCCCGGCGCGATGTTGGCTGGCCCTTCCGCCGCCAGGCACCTCGGGATGCAACCGCCCGTGAGCCGCCCATGCATCGTCGTACCGCCGTCCCGCCACCTTCGGTTACCCGACGTTACGGTCCTCCGAGCCGCAGTTCCGGACCACGACATCCTGTTCTTGGACGGGCTCCTGCTGACCTGCCGGGTCCGCGCCGTGACCGACTGCGTGTTCCTGTTCGCTGAGGAGCAGGCGCTCGCTTTCGCGGAGCGATCCCTCCAACGGAGGTGGATCTCCTTCGAGGAGCTTCGCCTCCGCATCATTTCGGCCACCGGCCGACGCGATATCGCCAAGGCGGTCCGGATCATGCGTGCGCTCGGATCGGGCGCTCAGAGCGACGCAGAACGAACGGCGGTGCGACTGCTGAGTTCAGCGCAGATTGGCGGATGGCGCTGCAACGTGGCAGTGACCGACGCGCTGGGAATCATCGGACAGGTCGACATCGCGTTCAGCCAGGTCAAGCTGGCCATCGAGATCGACGGGCGCGCATGGCATGTGGACCGCGACCGGTTCCAGTCCGATCGCACGAAACAGAACAGGCTAGTTGCAGCTGGCTGGACGGTTCTGCGGTTCACCTGGGAGGACGTCTGCCTCAACGGCCCCTCGTTCGTCCGACAGGTGCGGTCGGCCCTCATGCGTCTCGCCGCGTGATCGCTAGTTGCGGGCAAATCCTCGAGCCGGCTCCGGTTTTTGCCCCCAACTACTGATCATGGACGGGGGCAGGTGGCGTGGCGGAAGGGGCGGTCGGCGGGGTCAGGCGGGGCGGCGGGGCTACTCGGGGGTGACGTAGGCGCCGGAGATGCCGCCATCGACGAGGAACTGCGAGCCGGTGATGAACGACGAGTCGTCGCTGGCCAGGAACGCCACTGCCGCCGCGATCTCGCTCGCCTCCGCGAACCGGCCCATCGGGATGTGCACCAGCCGCCGCGCGGCACGTTCCGGGTCCTTGGCGAACAGCTCCTGAAGCAGCGGCGTGTTCACTGGTCCGGGGCACAGCGCGTTGACGCGGATGCCCTCGCGGGCGAACTGCACCCCCAACTCACGCGTCATCGACAGCACCCCGCCCTTCGACGCGGTGTAGGAGATCTGAGAGGTCGCCGCGCCCATCACCGCGACGAACGACGCCGTGTTGATGATCGACCCCTTCCCCTGCCGCTGCATGTACGGGAGGACCGCCTTGCAGCACAGGAACACCGACGTCAGGTTCACCTCCTGCACCCGGCGCCACGCGTCGAGTCCCGTCGTCAGGATGGAATCGTCGTCCGGCGGTGAGATGCCCGCGTTGTTGAAGGCGATGTCAACGCTCCCGTACGCCGAGTGCGCCGCCTCGAACATCGCCGCGACGTCCGACTCGCTCGTCACGTCCGCCCGGACGAACATCCCGTCGACGCTGGCCGCCGCCGCCGTACCGGCCTCCTCGTTCGTGTCGACCAGGACCACGCGCGCGCCCTCCTCGGCGAACCGCTGCCCGGTGGCCAGCCCGATGCCGCCGGCCCCTCCGGTGATGACGGCGACGCGGTCCTGCAAACGCTTGGTCACGTGACCTCCGTGTTGATGAAGACGTTCTTGACCTCGGTGAACGAGTCCAGCGCGTCCGGCCCCAGCTCACGGCCCAGACCCGACTGCTTGAAACCGCCGAACGGCGTCGAGTAGCGCACCGACGAGTTGGAGTTGACCGACAACGCGCCCGTCTCGAGCGCCCGCGCCACCCGCAGCGCCCGTCCGACGTCGGCAGTCCACAACGAGCCGGAGAGCCCGTACGGCGAGTCGTTCGCGATCCGGACGGCGTCGGCCTCGTCGTCGAACGGGATCACCACCACGACCGGGCCGAAGATCTCCTCGGTCGCCGACCGGTCCGCCGGGTCGACCGGCGCCAGCACGGTCGGCGGGAACCAGTAGCCCGCGCCCGTCGGGGCGTCCCCTCGGATCGCCACCGGCGCGCCGTCCGGCACGTAGGACGCTACCTTCTCGCGGTGCGCGGCCGAGATCAGCGGCCCCATCTCCGCACTGTCGAGGGACGGGTCCTCGACGCGGACCCCCTGCACCGCCGGCTCGAGCAGCTCCATGAACCGGTCGAACACGCTGCGCTGCACGAGGATGCGTGAGCGCGCGCAGCAGTCCTGGCCGGCGTTGTCGAAGACGGCGTACGGCGCGCCCGCGGCCGCCCTCTCGAGGTCGGCATCGGCGAACACGACGTTCGCGCTCTTGCCGCCCAGCTCCAACGTCACCGGCTTCACCTGCGCCGCGCAGCCGGCCATGATCGCCTTGCCCACCTCGGTCGACCCGGTGAACACCACCTTGTGCACGTCGGGGTTGTCCACGAACCGCTGCCCCACGACCGAGCCCTTGCCCGGCAGCACCTGGAACACGTCCGCCGGGATGCCGGCCTCCCGCGCGAGCTCCCCCAGCCGGATCGCCGTCAGCGGCGTGACCTCCGCAGGCTTGAGCACGACGGTGTTGCCAGCGGCCAGCGCCGGCGCGAACCCCCATCCCGCGATCGGCATCGGGAAGTTCCACGGGACGATGACGCCGACGACGCCGAGCGGCTCCTTGAAGGTGATGTCCACGCCGCCGGCCACCGGGATCTGCCGCCCGAACAGCCGTTCGGGCGCAGCCGAGTAGTACTGCAGCACGTCGCGGACGTTCCCCGCCTCCCACCGCGCGTTGCTGATCGTGTGCCCGGCGCTGGCCACCTCGAGTGCCGCGAGGTTCTCGATGTCGGCGTCCACCGCGGCCGCGAAGCGCCTCAGCAGCCGCGCCCGGTCCGCGGGCGCCACCGCACGCCATGACGCGTACGCCGAGTGCGCCCGGCCGATCGCGGCATCGGTCTCCTCCGCCGACGTGAGGGTGACCGTCTCGACGACGCCCTCGGTGGCGGGGTTGACGACGTCGTACGTCGCGGTCATCCGGTCACATCCGTTCGAAGCACCGGAAGCGCTCCCAGTCGGTGACGGCCGCGTCGAACGCAGTCAGCTCGACGCGCGCCATGTTGGCGTAGTGCGCGACGACCTCCTCGCCGAAGACCTCCCGCGCGAGCGCACTGCCCTCCCACAGCTCGAGCGCGTCCCGCAGCGTGTGCGGGACGTGCTCGGCGTCGGCCTCGTAGGCGTTGCCCTCGAACGCAGGCTCCAGCTTCAGCTTGTTCTCGATGCCGTGCAGCCCGGACGCGATCAACGCTGCGACGGCCAGGTAGGGGTTGACGTCACCGCCGGGAACCCGGTTCTCCAGCCGCAGCGACGGTCCGTGTCCCACCAGGCGCAGCGCGCAGCTCCGGTTGTCCCGCCCCCACTTCACCGCTGTCGGGGCGAAGGACCCGGGGACGTAGCGCTTGTAGGAGTTGATGTTCGGGGCGAACAGCAGCGTCAGCTCGCGCAGGCACGCCTGCTGCCCGGCGATGAACGCCTTGCCGAGCGGTGACAGGCCCCGTCCCGACGCCATCACCAGCTTGTCGTCCTCGAGCCCGCGGAAGGAGAGGTGGATGTGGCAGGAGTTGCCTTCCTTCTCGTTGAACTTGGCCATGAACGTCAACGCCATCTGCTGCTGGGCGGCGATCTCCTTGGCACCGAGCTTGTAGATGACGTGGTTGTCGCAGGACCGCACCGCCTCGTCGTACTTGAAGGCGATCTCGTGCTGCCCGAGGTTGCACTCCCCCTTCGCGGACTCCACCTTCATGCCGGCGCCCGACATGGCGTTCCGGATGCTGCGCAGCAGGGGCTCGACGCGAGCGGTGCCGAGCATCGAGTAGTCGACGTTGTAGAGGTTGGCCGGGTCCAGGTCGCGGTACGCCGACCGCCAGGCGTCCTCGTAGGTGTCGCGGAACACGATGAACTCCAGCTCGGTGCCGACCAGCGCCTTCATGCCGGCGTCGGCGAGCCGCGCGGTCTGCCGCTTCAGGATCTGCCGCGGCGAGGCGACGACGTCACTACCGTCGTCCCAGACGAGGTCGGCGAGCAGCAGCACACTGCCCTCCTGCCACGGCACCCGCCGCAGCGTCGTGAGGTCCGGCACGAACATGAAGTCGCCGTAGCCGCGCGACCACGACGACATCGCGTAGCCCTCGACGGTGTTCATGTCGACGTCGACGGCCAGCAGGTAATTGCAGCCCTCGGTGCCGTGCTCGAGCACGTCCTCCATGAAGTGCTTGGCGTGCAGGCGCTTGCCCTGCAGCCGCCCCTGCATGTCGGTGAACGCGATGAGGACCGTGTCGACCGCACCGGAGTCGACGTCGGCACGCAGCTGCTCGACGGTCAGCAGGCCATCTGGTCCGGTCACGGCGACAATCCTCCCCAGCAGGATGGCTAACGGTCTGGACTGGACCCTAGGGCGTCGCGCGTCGCGGCACCGCACGGATCACGATGACTGTTTGGTTCCCTTTGCGGCGCTCTGCTCCAAAAACTTCCGCACCGTCGCGGCCACGAACCGCGGGTGTTCCATCTGCGCGACGTGACCGCTGTCCGGCAGCATCACCAGCCGCGAGTCGGGGAACGTCCTGGCCGCGCGCAGCGACGTACGCGGGTCGACGAGCTTGTCGCGTTGGCCGTAGACGAGGAGTGTCGGCGCCTGCACACCTGCGGCCTCGCGCCAGATGGCCGGGCGATTTCGGACGTACGCCGAGAGCAACCCGCGCAGCGACGCCAACAGGGCGTCGCCCTCGTGGTCGAGCGAGGCCCGCCGGGAAGCCTCGGCGACGGCCTCCTCGAAGCGCCGCGGGGGCACCCGGGCCGGGTCGGCGAAGCACAGCGCGATGGTTGCCCGGACCCGAGCCTCCACCGGGAACCTGCCGAGCCGGCGCGCCAGTCGCTGCCCGATGAACGGCAGGGCCAGGGCGGGCAGGTGCGCGTTCGTGGCGCGCGGCCGGTAGACCGGCAGCGCCGGCGACACAAGCGTGAGGGTGCGCACCAGGTCGGGGCGGCGGGCGGCGACGAGAGTCGCGACAGCACCGCCGAGCGAGTTGCCCATCAGGTGGACGGGCCGGTCGAACTGCTGCTCGGTCAACGTGGTGATGGCCCGCACGTGACCTTCGAGCGAGTAGTCGTCGTGCGCCGGCGGGGGCGACCAGCCGAAGCCGGGCAGGTCCGGCGCTATCGCGTCGAGCCGGTCCTGAAGCAGCCCCATGACGTCGGTCCAGTTGGTCGACGAGCCACCCAGTCCGTGCACCAGCACGGCGGGCTCGGCCGCGGCCGACTTAGCCGGCGCCCGGCGGACGTGCAGCGTTGACCCGCCGACCGCGACCTGCTCGCCGGGCCAGACCGGGAGAACTGTCGAGCTCACCGCTCGTCCAGCATCGGCTCGAGCCGCCGGTTGACCGCCGCGAGCACGGACCGGATGACGGCCTGCCGCACGTCCTCACGGACGACCGACGCTCCGGAGAGCCGTTCGCTGCCGCGGCCGGTCAGCATCGTGATGACCACCAGCGCGGTGCGGTCCTGCCCGGCGACGGCGACCTCGAGGTGCTCCACCTCGAACCGCGCGCGCCCCGCGACGACCGCCTCGACGGCGCGCAGGGTCGCTGCTGCGACGGACCGTTGTACGCCGGTGGCGGTGGCGGCGCCCTCCGCCTTGCCGTCGAAGAACTCACCCTCCAGGCCGAGCTGGACGGTGGCGACCACCCCGAGACCGGCCGAGACCATCTGCACGCGCTGGATGGTGAGGCGACCCGGCCGGGCGATGTGCACGGTGGGGATGGTGGCGGCCCGTGGGGCGGCCGGGGAGTCGGGGAGCGGCGACCCACCGACCACCTGCGCGCCGGGATCCGCGGGCGCCTCGGGCACCGCAGCCGCCTCGGGCACCGCCGGCGCCTCAGCCGTCGACGACCTAGCCGTCGACGACCCAGCCTCCTGGGTCGCGGCCGGAACGGCCTCCGCCGGGGCGGCGGGCGGGGGAGCGGGCTCGTCCAGCACCCGCACCCGGTCGGTGTCCACCGCGAGCCCGAACCTGGCCCGGAGCAGCTGGTTGACCGCTCCGGCGACGGCGACCTCGTCGGCACCGGGGACCAGCTGCAGGCGCAGAGACCCCAGTTCCCCGTCGCCCTCGCCGTGCTCGACGGCCGCAGCCGACACACCGGCAACGCCGAGGAGGGCCGAGACGAGGTCCCGGTGGTCGTTGACGGTCACCCCGAGAGTCTCCCAGGCGCGTCAGGGACCGGAGGCACGACACCCTGGCCCGTAGGATCGATGCGTTCGCCTCCCTCGACCCGAGGAGCATCCGTGCCGGCCGCCCCCGAAGCCCGGACCCGCAGCGCACGGCTGCCCCGGTCGGCGCGGCGGCGTCAGCTCCTGGGCGCGGCCCAGGAGGTCTTCGTCGCCCAGGGCTACCACGCCGCCGTCATGGACGACATCGCCGAGCGCGCCGGGGTGAGCAAGCCCGTCCTCTACCAGCACTTTCCGAGCAAGCTCGAGCTCTACCTCGCACTGCTCGACCAGCACGCCGACGCGATGGTTGCCGCGGTCCGGGCCGCTCTGGCCTCCACGACCGACAACAAGCAGCGGGTCGCCGCCACGATCGCCGCCTACTTCCGCTTCGTCGACGAGGACGGCGGCGCGTTCCGCCTCGTGTTCGAGTCCGACCTCACCAACCAGTCAGCCGTCCGGGACCGGGTCGACGGGGTGACGGCCCTGTGCGCCGATGCCATCAGCGAGGTGATCCGGGAGGACGCGGGCATGCCCCCCGAGGAGGCCATGCTGCTGGCCGTCGGGCTCACCGGGATGGCCCAGGTGGCGGCCCGCTACTGGCTGGCCACCGAGGGGTCGATCCCCCGGGACGCGGCGGCCAGGCTGCTGGCCAGCCTGTCCTGGCGGGGCATCGGTGCGTTCCCCCGCACCGGCGAGCCGCACTGACCCGGCTGTTCCTCGACTAGCCTGGACAGCGCCATCGCGCGACGGTCGCGCGGCGGGTTCCCCGGAGGTCACTGGTGGAGGTCAAGATCGGAGTCCAGAACGCCGCGCGCGAGCTGGTGCTGGACAGTGACCAGACGACCGAGGAGATCACCAAGGCGGTGTCCGCGGCGCTGCGCGGCGACAAGCAGGTGCTGTCCCTCGCCGACCAGAGCGGCCGGATGATCGTCGTCCCAGCAGACAAGCTCGCCTACGTCGAGATCGGTGAGCCCGAGACGCGCCGGGTCGGCTTCGGCGCCCTCTGACCGCAGCGCACCCAGCGCTGGCTCAAGCCGACAGGCCGAGCGCCGCCATCCGGCGGGTGTGGTTCTCGGTCAGCCGGGCGAACATCCGGCCGACCTCGGCCAGGTCCGCCCCCGGCCGGTCCACCCCGCCGACCAGCAGGGACGCCAGCGCGTCGCGTTCGGCCGCGACCCGTTGCGCCTGGCTCAGGGCCTCCCCCACGAGGCGGCGGCCCCACAGCGCGAGCCGGCCGGCCAGCTTCGGCTCCAGCGCGATCGCGGCCCGCACCCGGTCCACCGCGAAGGCGGAGTGCCCGGTGTCCTCCAACACCTCGACGACCAGCGCCCGGCTGGACGGGTCGAGGTACGCCGCAACCTCCCGGTAGAAGTCCTCGGCGATGCCGTCGCCCACGTAGGCCTTCACCAGGCCCTCCAGCCAGTCCCCCGGCGCGGTCCGCTCGTGGAAGGCCTCCAGCGCCGCGACGAACGGCTCCATGGCCACGTCGGGATGCGCGCCCAGCGCCTCGAGACGCTGAGTCAGCATCGCGAAGTGGTGGTACTCGGCGACCGCCATCGCGGCCAGCGCCGCCTTGTCCCCGATGGTCGGGGCGAACGACGCATCGTCGGCGAGCCGCTCGAACGCCGTCAGCTCGCCGTAGGCCAGCGCACCGAGCAGGTCGATCACCGCGGCGCGGTACTCGGGATCGGCCATCGGATCGGGCGCCGGGACCGCGTCCACGGCCGGTGCCTCGGCGTGGTCCCCGGTCTCGGTCACGCCCGCAGCGTAACGATCGCGGTAACATGACGGCACAGAACGGATGCCCGGTCGGAGGACCGATCGGCTCCGACCGGATCTCCTGCGCCTCCCGCGCGGCCCGCCATTCCTGGCGTGCGGCCCCCGACGTGCCGGCGTACAACCGAAAGAGGCAGTTCTGAGTACGAGCGAGAACACACCCAGCTTCGCCGACCTGGGGGTGCTGCCGGCCACGGTCGCGGCGCTCGAGGCAGTCGGCATCACCTCCCCGTTCCCCATCCAGTCCCTCACCCTCCCGGTGGCCCTGCACGGGCACGACATCATCGGCCAGGCCAAGACCGGCACCGGCAAGACGCTCGGATTCGGGATCCCGCTGCTCCAGCAGGTGGTGGCCCGCGACGAGGACGGCTACGCGGAGCTGGCCGCCGGCAAACCCCAGGCGCTGGTCGTGGTGCCGACCCGGGAGCTGTGCGTGCAGGTTGCGGCCGACCTGCAGAAGGCCGCGAGCACCCGGGACGTGCGGATCCTCGCGATCTACGGCGGCCGGGCCTACGAGCCGCAGACCGAGGCGCTGCGCAGGGGCGTCGAGGTGGTCGTCGGGACCCCCGGCCGGCTCATCGATCTCGCCCAGCAGGGCCTCCTGAGCCTCGGCCACGTCCGGGTCCTGGTGCTCGACGAGGCCGACGAGATGCTGGACCTCGGCTTCCTGCCCGACGTCGAGAAGATCGTCCGGCAGGTGCCGGCCGGCCGCCAGACGATGCTGTTCTCGGCGACCATGCCCGGGCAGATCATCACCCTGGCCCGTGCCTACATGCACCACCCGACGCACATCCGGGCGGTCGACCCCGACGACGACGGCCAGACCGTCAAGGCCGTCGAGCAGCACGCGTTCCGGGCGCACGCCATGGACAAGGTGGAGATGCTGGCGCGCATCCTGCAGGCCGACGGGCGGGGCCTGACCCTGGTCTTCTGCCGGACCAAGCGCACCGCGGCGAGGGTCGCGGACGACCTCGTCGACCGGGGCTTCGCGGCGGGCGCCGTGCACGGTGACCTGGGGCAGGGCGCCCGCGAGCAGGCGCTGCGGGCGTTCCGCAGCGGCAAGGTCGACGTGCTGGTGGCGACGGACGTGGCCGCTCGCGGCATCGACGTACAGGACATCACCCACGTCGTGAACTTCCAGTGCCCCGAGGACGAGAAGACCTACCTGCACCGGATCGGCCGCACCGCGCGCGCCGGCGCATCCGGTGTCGCGGTGACCTTCGTCGACTGGGACGACCTGCCGCGCTGGAGCCTCATCGACAAGGCGCTCGACCTCGGCTTCGGTGAGCCGGAGGAGACCTACTCGAGCTCGCCGCACCTCTACGAGGAGCTGGAGATCCCCGCAGGAGTGACCGGCGTCCTGCCGCGGGCCCAGCGCACCCGGGCCGGTCTGAGCGCCGAGCAGGTCGAGGACCTCGGCGAGACCGGCCGCGGACGCGGCGGCGGCGCGCGCACCGGCGACCGGGACGGGCCACGCGGCCGCGACCGCTCGTCACGGGACCGCAGCGGCGGCGGCCGCGAGTCCGCCGGGGGTCGCGACCGTGCCCCCGCACGCGACCGAGCGCCGAGCCGGGACGTGGCCGAGCCGAAGACGTCGGGTGAGGACCGGCCGCGCCGCAAGCGCAGCCGCAGCCGCACGCGTGGTGGCCGGCCCGCCGGGGACGCCCCGGCACCGGGCGCCGCCACCGGCCCGGACACCCGCGAGAACTAGAGACGCAGGCCGAGCCGGACCCACGTCCGGGCGCCGCAGGCAGGGCAGCGCATCCAGGACGGGTGGCCGCGCTTGACCAGCGGCAGGTGCAGCGACGGGACGGCCAGGCGGAGCGCCTGCCGCGGTGTCGCGACGCTGGTCAGCCCGCAGGACGAGCACGACACGGTGACCGCGCCAACGGCCGCCGGCTGCTCGCTGACGCTGAACAGCGAGCGCCGGCCCTGGGGGTCGCGCGGCCGGTCGACGGGGACGTCCGCCGACCTGCGGCGGAGCCGGTCGAAGCCGTCCTCACTCACGCGAACAGCACCTCCGCGACGGCCCGGTAGGCGTCCGCCCCGCGGGTGCGCCCCGCCGTCGCGAGCACCGACCGCCCGGCTGCCGGGGCCTCAGCGAACCGGACGGACTTCGGGATCGACGGCTCCAGGACCTGCAGCCCGTAGCGGTCGGTGACGTCGGCGAGAACCGCGCGGGCGTGGTTGGTGCGGCCGTCGAACATCGTCGGCAGCACCCCCAGGACACGCAGCTTCGGGTTGAGGATGCGCTGTACGTCGTGGACCGTGTCGAGGAGCTGGCCGACGCCGCGGTGGGAGAGCATCTCGCACT
>JAVEDB010000195.1 GCA_030841185.1 Actinomycetota bacterium | reverse complement strand
GTGACCGGCGCCGTCATCGGTGAGCGCTGGCAGATCGGTGCGGACGGTCTCGTCCTCGAGGTCACTGCCCCACGCATCCCGTGCCGCACCTTCCAGGGCTGGATGGACGAGCCGCACTGGGTCAAGCAGTTCACCGCGCACGGCGCCCCGGGTGCCTACCTGCGGATCCTGACCCCGGGCACGGTCGGGGCCGGCGACGCAGTCGATGTGGTCGACCGACCGGAGCACGGCATGACGATCGGCGACGTGTTCGTGATTCGGCGCGCGCCCGCGGAGGGGCTGCTGCGCATGCTCGAGATGCCGGGGCTGCATGTCGACCTGGCCGAGAGCGCCCGGCGGGACCTGGCCGCCCGCGCACGATGACTCCGAGCGTGCTTGTCGGTCTCGCGGCGGATTGATGGCGTCCCGTCCGCCGCCCGGGGAGCCGGTACCTTCCGACGGCGCTCTCCCGGAGTCGTCGTACGCCGAGGTCGGGCGCAGCCCGTTCGGGGTCTACGTGCACGTGCCGTTCTGCGCGACCCGGTGTGGTTACTGCGACTTCAACACCTACACCGCAGCCGAGCTCGGTGGCGGAGGCGACGCGGCGTCCTACGCCGACCTCGCGTGCCGGGAGGTGCGCCTTGCACGCACGGTGCTCGGGCCGACCGACCTCCCGGTGCACACCGTCTTCTTCGGCGGCGGTACTCCGACGTTGCTCCCGCCGCGCGACCTCGCCACGGTGCTCGACGCGATCCGCCAGGAGTTCACGTTGGCAGCGAGCGCCGAAGTCACCACCGAGGCAAATCCCGACAGCGTCGACGAGGCAGCGCTGGGAGAGCTGCGGCAGGCGGGCTTCACCCGCATCTCCTTCGGGATGCAGTCGGCCGTCCCCCACGTGCTTGCGACCCTGGACCGCACGCACGACCCGGAACGGGTGCCGCTCGTCGCCGGCTGCGCCCGCCGCGCCGGCTTCGACGGGGTCAGCCTCGACCTCATCTACGGCACGCCCGGCGAGAGCCTGGCCGACTGGCGCACCAGTCTCGAGGCGGCCATCGCGATCGGGCCCGACCACGTCAGTGCCTACGCCCTCGTCGTCGAGGAGGGCACCCGGCTCGCGGCGTCGGTGCGCCGCGGCGACATCGCGGCTCCCGACGACGACGACCTGGCCGACAAGTACCTGCTCGCCGACGAGCTGCTGCGGTCCGCCGGTTACGACTGGTACGAGGTCAGCAACTGGGCTCGCGGGTCCGAACAGCGGTGCAGCCACAACCTCGGCTACTGGCGTGGGTGGGACTGGTGGGGGATCGGACCGGGCGCCCACGGTCATGTGGGTGGCACCCGGTGGTGGAACGTCCGGCACCCCGCGGCGTACGCCGGACGCGTGGCCGCCGGCACCAGTCCTGCGCAGGCGCGCGAGGTGCTCACCGACGAGCAGCGGCGGGTGGAGCGGGTCCTGCTCGGGATCCGTGTCGCGGACGGTGTCCCTCTCGACGAGCTGCGGCCCGCTGGCCTCGCTGCCGCGGCAGACGCCGTCGCGACCGGGTTGCTCGATCCCGGCGCGCATGCAGACGGCCGCGCAGCGCTGACGCTGCGCGGCCGTCTGTTGGCCGATGCCGTGGTCAGAGACCTCGTCGACTGACGACTACTCCTTGATGACGACGGTCTTCAGGATCTTGTCGGCGAAGGTCTGCCGCTTCGCGTCCCACAACGGCCAGAGGTACCCGACCGGGATGCAGGGGATGCTGTCGATGATGTGCACGAAGTAGCGGCCGATCCCGAGGCCGCCGCCGATGGGCTGGCCGGTCTGCTCGGACAGCAGCCGGGTGCCGGCCATCTTCTTGCCCATCGACTGCCCGGTCTGGCCGCCCTGGTAGGCCTGGTAAAGCCCCCACACGATCGCAGCCAACAAGAAGATGGAGCCGATGGGCTTGTTGATGAAGTAGATGATGTAGGCGACGATCGTCGGTCCCACGGAGTCGACGAACGCCGACTGCACCCGTAGGGGCCACGACGCGTACGCGCCGACGGGCGCCGGCGCCCCATAGGCCGGCTGGGCACCGTAGTCCGCTGCCGGAGGCGGCGGCACGGGAGTGCCGTAGCCGCTGGACGGGGGCGTCGGCGGTGGGTAACCCCCCGGTGCCGGCGGTGGCTCCGAGCCGCCGGGCGGCGCGCCGGAGGGCGTGTTCGACGGACCGTCGGGGTCCGAGGACGGCGGCAGTGGTGGCTGCGTCATGTGGGTCCTCCTTCAGAAGGCGCGCCCAGGGTAGAGCCAAGGGTCGCCGGTGGTCACGAAATCGATCAGTTCTTCGCGCGCCACGCCTCCCGCCTCGGCGCTACTTCACCAGGCGCAGGTTGACGGGGTAGCGGTAGTCCTCTCCGGCGTTCGCCTTCACACCGGCGACGATCATCAGGACCAGGCCGCCGATCAGGACGACCGGCAGCAGGATGAACCCGATCAGCACGAAGAGCAGGACGAAGCTCACGATCGACGCGATGAGCAGGGTGATCTGGAAGTTCAGCGCCTCAACGGCCTGGCGACGGACGAAAGCGGACTTCTCGCCCTGCACGAGCAGCACGATCAGTGACGCGAGGAACCCCAGCACGAGCCCACCGAGGTGGGCCAGCATCGCCCAGAGTCGCTCGTCCTGCGGGCTCAGCTGCGGCGCCGGGCCGTATCCGCCGTAGCCGTAACCGGGCGGCGGGGGAGCGCCGTAGCCATAGCCGGGCGGCGGGGGAGCGCCGTAACCGCCCGGGTCCGAGGGCGGGGGCATCGGTGACTCAGTCATCTGGGTCCTCCTCTATGACGCGCGCTCACCGTAGGGCCCGTGGTCGCCGGCGGTGACGAAATCGATGAGTTCCTCGACCGGTCCGAGCAGGCCGGGCTCCAGGTCGGCGTACGAGTGCACCGCGGCGAGCAGCCGCCGCCACGCCGCACCGGTGTCGGCCGGCCAGCCGAGGGCGGCGCAGACGCCGTCCTTCCACGGTGTCCCCGGCGGCACGACGGGCCACCCGCTGATGCCGACCGCCTGGGGGCGGATCGCCTGCCAGACATCCACGTAGGGGTGGCCGAGCACCTGGACATGCGGCGAGGCCACCTCGGCGGCGATCCGGGACTCCTTGCTGTGGGGAACCAGATGGTCCACGAGCACGCCGAGCCGCCGGTCCGGCCCCGGACCGAACCCGCGCACCGCTCCGGCCAGGTCGTCGATGCCCCCGAGGTGTTCGACGACGACCCCCTCGTGCCGGAGGTCGTCGCCCCAGACCCGCTCGACGAGCTCGGCGTCCTGCCGCCCCTCGACGTAGATCCGGGCGGCTCGGGCGGTGCGCGCCCGCCGGTGCGCGACGGCCACGGACCCGGAGGCCGTACGCCGGGGCGCCGCGGATCCGGTCGGTGTCCCAGGGCGAACCAGCAGGACCGGTGCCCCGTCGAGCAGGAAGCCGGGGCCGAGCGGGAAGACCCGGTGCCGGCCCTGCCGGTCCTCCAGCGTGACGGTGTGTCCCTCGGCCGTCTTCTCCCAGCGCACGACCGCCCCACACCACCCGGTCTCGGCGTCCTCCACGACCAGGTCCCGGGCCAGCTCGACCGATGCAGGCGGTCGCGGCTGGGGCCGGCCCTCGGCGAGCACGTCTCGGGGATAGCGGTCCACGGCGCCAGCCTGCCGTTCGACCGGCCCACCGCTGCCAGGGCGCGCCGGGCGCGGGGGGCGGCGGCCTGTTCGAGTTTGAGAATCGTTACCGTTTGGTGTTCACTTCATGCATGAGAACCGTTTTCACTACTGCCCGCCTGGTACTGGCCGTCGTTCTCACCGGGGCCGTCGTTTCGGGCTGTGCGGCGGCGACCGCGACCCCGGGCGCCGCGACCCGTCGTCTGGACGTTGTCACCTCTTTCTATCCGCTGCAGTTCGCGGTCTCCCGGATCGGTGGGTCGGCGGTGCGGGTCAGCAACCTCACCAAGCCGGGTGCGGAGCCGCACGACCTCGAGCTCTCTCCGCGCGACGTGGCCTCGATCCAGGACGCCGATCTGGTCGTCTATCTGGGTGGTTTCCAGCCGGCGGTCGACCAGGCGGTCCGGCTCGGATCGCCGCACGCACTCGACGTCGCCGCAGCGGCGCACCTCGATCTGACGGGCACCGGCGAGGGGGCTGCCGCGAGCGGCCCCCGTCCCGACCCGCATTTCTGGCTCGACCCGACCCGGCTGTCCGCCGTGGCCGCCGTGATCGCCGGCCGGCTGACGGCTGTCGATCCCGCCCACCGCGACCTGTTCGCGAAGAATCTCGGGGTCCTGGACGCTGACCTGGCCGCGCTGGACCGCGAGTTCACGACCGGGCTCGCCTCATGCTCGAACACCTTGCTGGTCACCAGCCACAGCGCCTTCGGCTACCTGGCCCGGCGCTACGGGCTCACGCAGCACGGCATCACCGGCCTGACGCCGGAGGACGAGCCGCGCGCGCGGGAGCTCGCCGCGGTGGCGACCCTCGTCCGCACCCGCCACGTCCGGACCGTCTACTACGAGACGCTGGTCAGCCCCGCCGTGGCGAGGACCCTGGCCCGCGAGACGGGCACTCGCACCGCCGTCCTCGACCCGATCGAAGGCCTCGATGCGAAGAGCGCCGGCCCGGACTACCTCTCGGTGATGCGGGCCGATCTCGCCACCCTCCGCGAGGGGCAGCCATGTCGATGACCATGCCGCTGCGGCTCGCCGGCGAGCAGGCCCAGGAGATCCTTCGCCTCACGGGTGGCGTGATCGGCTACGGCGGTCGACCGGTGCTCAACGGCGTCGACTTCGTGCTGCGCCAGGGCGAGGTCGTCGCTGTGCTCGGCTCGAACGGGTCCGGCAAGTCCACCCTGGTCAAGGGTCTGCTGCGGCAGGCCCGGCTGACCCGCGGGGACCTCGAGGTCTTCGGGACACCGGCCGGGCGGTTCCACCAGTGGTGGCGGATCGGCTACGTGCCGCAGCGGCAGGCCGTGGGTGGCGGCATCCCCGTCACCGTGACCGAGGTCGTGTCGTCGGGCCGGCTGGCCCGGACCCGGCCGTGGCGGCGCTTCACCGGCGAGGACCGCTCCGCCGTCGCCGATGCGATCGCCACCGTCGGGCTGGCGGGTCTGGAGCGCCACAATCTCGCCACCCTCTCGGGCGGTCAGCAGCGGCGGGTGTTGATCGCTCGTGCGCTCGCCGCCCGGCCGGAGGTGCTCGTGATGGATGAGCCCACGGCCGGGGTCGACGCCGCCAGCCAGGAGTCGCTCGCCGCAACGCTCGCCGACCTGGTCCGGCGCGGCACGACGGTGCTGCTGGTCGCCCATGAGCTCGGCCCGGTCGCCTCGCTGGTCAGCCGCATCGTCGTCGTCCGTGACGGAGCCGTGGTCTACGACGGCGAGCCGCGCGGTCACCCCTCCGAGGGAAGCGAGCACGACCACCCGCACGGCCAGAACGATGCGACCTCGCCCTTCGGACTGGAAGGCTGAGTCGATGCAGCTCCTCCAGTACGACTTCATGCTGCGGGCCTTGCTCGCGGCCGTCCTGATCGGGCTCACGGCGCCGACCGTCGGGGTCTACCTGGTGCAACGACGGCTGTCGCTGATCGGCGACGGCATGGGGCACATCGCGCTCACCGGCGTGGCGGCCGGAGTGCTCACGAGCCAGAACCCGGTCTGGACGGCGCTGGCCCTGGCCGTGGCCGGCGCGGTCGGCATCGAGCTCATCCGCGTCTTCGGCCGGACAAGCGGCGACGTCGCGCTCGCGATCCTCTTCTACGGGGGCATCGCCGGTGGCGTCGTACTCATCTCACGGGCACCCGGAGGCACGCCGGCCAATCTCAACTCGTATCTGTTCGGCGCGATCACGACGACGAGCGGCAGCGACCTCGCGGTGTTCGGCGCGCTGACCGCAGCGGTCCTGGTCGTGACCCTCGGGCTCGGCCGCTACATCTTCGCGGTGAGCAACGACGAGGAGTACGCCGGTGCGTCGGGCCTTCCCGTGCTCGCCTTGAACCTGCTGCTCGCCGTCGTCACGGCGGCGA
>JAVEDB010000191.1 GCA_030841185.1 Actinomycetota bacterium | reverse complement strand
CCTTGCCGGCCACCGTCTCAGCGAGCGTCGGGTCGCGGGCGATCATCGCCTGCGCGCCGAGCACCTCGGCCGCGGTGGCGGTCGCCGTTGCGGCCCGCGCCTCCAGCTCGGCCCCGACCTGCTCCAGAGCCTCCGTCGCACGGCGGGCCTCGCCCGCCGCGTCGTCGACCGTCGGCTGCTGCTCCGGCAGCGCGGGTGGCGCGGCTACCCGGAAGACCGGTCCGGCGCCGACTCCCGGCGAGACCCCGAGCCCCCGCAGGGGCTCAGGCATCGGCGGCCGCCGGCTCGTCGAGGTCCTGCTCGAGCAGGGCCACCAGCGAGTCGAGGACCGCGTCGGCGGTCTCGCCCTCGACCTCGAGCGTGACCGAGTCCCCGTTGCGCGCGCCGAGGCCGAGTACGCCGAGCATGCTGCGCGCGTCGACGGGCCCCTTGTCGCCCTTGCTGATCTTCACGGGTACCCCCGCCGCCGTCGCCGCCTGCACGAACAGCGCCGCCGGCCGGGCATGCAGCCCGACCCGCGAGCCGATGGTCACCTCACGTACGGCCATGCCCGCCTCCCTCGTAGCCCTCGATCGTGCCCTGACCCGACGCGGATGTCACGGCTCGATCGTCACCTTGATCGCTTCTCCGCGGGCGACGATGCCGAACGCGTCGAGCACGCCCTCCAGCGGCAGCCGGTGGGTGATGAGGTCAGCCACCGGCACCGACCCCGACGCGATCAGCTCGAGCGCCTTCTTGTTGTGGGCCGGACTCGAACCGTTGGCCCCGACGATCGTCAGCTCCCGGTAGTGCACGAGGTTGGAGTCCAGGGTGATCGTCGGCTTGTCCTTGGGCAGCCCTCCGAAGAAGCTGATGCGCCCACCGCGGGCCACCATCAGCAACGCGTCCTCCTGCGCTTTGCCCGAGGCCGCGGCCGTGATGACCACGTCGACGCCGCGGCCGTTCGTGAGCTTCAGCACCTCGTCGACGGCGTCGACCTCCGCCCCGCAGATGGCGGCGTCCGGCGAGACGACAGCGGCCGAGAGATCCAGCCGCGACCGGTTGAGCTCGACGAGGAAGACCTGCGTCGCCCCGCGCGCCCGGGCCAGCCGCACGTGAAGGCAGCCGATCGGCCCGGCACCGACCACGACGACCGTGTCGCCGTGGCCGACGCCGGCCAGCTCCTGGCCGTTGAGCACGCAGGCCAGCGGCTCGGCCACCGACGCCTCGTCGTACCCGACCCCATCGGGGATCCGGTTGAGCCCGTCGACGGCGAGCACCTGCTCCGGGACGACGAGAAACTCCGCGAAGCCGCCCTCGTAGTGATAGCCGACCGACGTCTGGTTCGGGCAGATCGTCATCCGGCCGCGCAGGCACTCCTCGCACTTCCCGCACGGCACGGCGGCGATCACCTGCACGCGGTCGCCGGCCGCCCAGCCGGACACCCCGGCGCCGACATCGACGACCTCCCCGGCGATCTCGTGACCCATCACCCGCGGCGGGTCGATGTGCTGGTGGCCGTAGTTGAAGATCTTGACGTCGGTGCCGCACGTCGAGCAGGCCCGCACCCGGATCTTCACCTGGCCCGGTCCGACCTCCGGCTCGGGCATGTCCTCGAGCCGGACGTCCCCGGGCTCGTAGAAGCGGGCGACTCTCATCAGTCCTCCTCGGTGGAGATGTCCGCGAGCAACGCGAGCACGTCCTCGACATCTGTGGTGGTGCGCAGCCGCTCGGCCTGCTCGGGTTCCATCAGGATCTGGGCCAGCGCCGAGAGCACCGCCACGTGCTCGTCGCCGCTGGAGGCGATGGCCACGGCGACGCGTACGTCGTTGCCGTCCCAGTCGACCCCGTCGGGCAGCTGCAGGAAGCCCAACGCGGTGCGCGTCACGTAACGACGGCTGTCGTCGGTGCCATGCGGGATGGCAACACCTTCACCGACGTACGTCGAGATCGAGCGTTCCCGTTCCAGCATCGCCTCGGCGTACTCCGGGCTGACCGCCCCGATCTCGACGAGCAGCGCGCCCGCCTGCCGGACCACGTCCCACTTGTCAGTGGCCTTGCAGCCCAGCCGCACCGCCTCCGGGGAGAGGACTCCGGAGGCGGCGCGCTGGGGCTGACCGCCACGATCAGGCACCGAGGGTTCCCCCGTCGCGGATCGCTGCTTCCACCTTGTCGAAGGCCGGGTCGCCCATGAACATCTGGAACGGCACGACCACCGCGTCGGGGGCGATCCCCTGCGCCCGGGCGGCCAGGCTGCTCTGGGTGAGCACGACCTGGGCGTCCGACGGGATCGAGTTGACCGCGACGTGCTCGACGGCGACGTCGTACTTCTTCAGGCGTTTGCGCATCTGGCTGGCCAGCATGACGCTGCTGCCCATCCCCGCGTCGCACGCGACCACGACCTTGCGGATGTCCGCCCCCGCGATGGTGGGCACGGCTCACGCCTCCGACGTGGTGCGGTGCGCGACGGGGGTTGCCGGCGTCGTACTCGCGGGACGTGCGGCGGGGACGGCCGTGCCTGCAGCCGCCTCGTCGGCTTCGACCTCTTCCGGCTCTCCGCGGCCGAAGCCCAGCAGCAGCGAGCCCACCACGAACGAGACGCCCGCGGCGACGATGACGGCGAGCAGGACGGGGACGTAACCACCCTTGGGGGTCTCCGCGAGGTAGGCGAAGATGCTGCCCGGTGCGGGGGTGGCGATCAGTCCGGCGCCGGTGACCATTGCGGTGCCGACACCTGCCATGCCGCCGGCGATCGCGGCGAGGATCAGCTTCGGCTTCATGAGGATGTAGGGGAAGTAGATCTCGTGGATGCCGCCGAGGAAGTGGATGATCATGGCGCCGGGCACGGTCGCGCGCAGGGTGCGCGGGCCGAAGAGCAGGTACGCCGTGAGGATGCCCAGTCCCGGCCCGGGGTTCGTCTCGATCATGAACAGGACCGACTTGCCCTTTTGGGTGGCCTCTTGGACCGCGAGCGGGGCGAGGACACCGTGGTTGATCGCGTTGTTGAGGAAGAGCACCTTGGCCGGCTCGACGATGATCGAGACCAGCGGCAGCACGTGGTGGCTGACCAGCCAGTCGACGCCGTGACCGGCGGCCTTGGTGAGCTGCTCGACGACCGGGCCGATGCCCTTGAGGCCGGCCACTGCCATGCCGCCGCCGATGATGCCGGCCGAGAAGTTGTCGACGAGCATCTCGAAGCCGGCCTTGACGCGCTCCTGCACGTAGCCGTCGAAGACCCTGAGGATGAGAGCCGTCAGCGGCCCGATGATCATCGCACCGAGGAACATCGGCACGTCCGTGCCGACCACGACGCCGACGGTCGCGATCGCGCCGACGACGGCACCACGCTGGCCGTGCACCAGCCGACCACCGGTGTAGCCGATGAGGATCGGCAGCAGCATGGTGATCATCGGACCGACGAGCTTTGCCAGCTCGGCGTTCGGCAGCCATCCCTTGGGGATGAACAGCGCGGTGATGAGGCCCCACGCGATGAACGCGGCGATGTTCGGCATGATCATGCCGGCCATGTAGCCGCCGATGCGTTGCACCCGAGCGCGGAATGAATCTCCTTCGAGATGCTTGGGATCAGCCACTGTTGCCATGAGGTCGTGCTCCGTTTCCGAGGTGTCGGTCGGCGGGGTGCGGGTGCACGGCCGCCGCAGGGTTCAGTGCCGTTGTTGCAGGGGTTGGTGCGGGTCGATCTCGGTCTCGATGCGGACGTCCTCCCGTCTGAGGTCGTCAATCCCGGGCATCCGGCTGCCGGGCAGACCGACCGCGGCTGCCCCCCAGGCCAGGGCTTCGGTGAGGGCCGCCGCGCCGTGCGCGCCGGCGGCGAGGAAGCCGGCGAGCATCGCGTCGCCTGCTCCGACCGTGCTGCGGGGGCTGGGGACGGCTGCGCGGCCGTAGATGACGCCGTCGTCGTCGACGAGCATCGCCCCGTCGGCGCCGAGGCTCGCGAGCACCGCCCGGGCACCGGCCTTGCGCACGATGTCGGCGGCCTCGACCACGTCGCCGAGGGTCTGCACCGGCCGGCCGACGCTCTCGGCCAGCTCCTCGCGGTTGGGCTTGACCAGCGCCGGGCGGGCGGCGAGCGTCGAACGCAGCGCCGACCCCGAGGTGTCGACGGCGACGGCGGTGCGGGTGCGACCGAGCAACGCGGAGAGGCGGACGTAGACGTCGTCCGGTACGCCGGGGGGCAGGCTCCCGCAGAGCACGACCCAGTCGGCGCCGCCCGCCGCGGTGAGCACGGCCTCGCAGAGCGCGTCGACCTCGGAGCCGGTGAGGACGCCGCCGGGCTCGTTGACCTTGGTCACCGTGCCGTCGGGCTCCACGATGCTGACGTTGGACCGGGTTCGGGCGGCGACCGGGACGGCCACCACGTCGATGCCGTCGGCGATCAGCAACGCCATGAGCTGCTCGCCGTCGGGACCTCCGAGCGGCAGCACGGCGCGCGCCTTGTTCTGGTGCTCGGCCAGGGCGCGCGCAACGTTGACCCCCTTGCCGCCCGGGTCGAGGCGGGTGCCGGTGGCCCGGGTGAGGGCACCGCGCGGGAGGTTGGCCACCTCGAGGGTGCGGTCCAGGCTGGGGTTGAGGGTGACGGTGATGATCACGCGCGCACCACCCTCGGTCCGAGGGACTCCAGCTCGTTGGCGGTGCGGTCGTCGAGGCCGGTGTCGGTGATGAACGTGTCGATGTCGGTGAGGTCGCCGAACCGGGCCAGGTGGTCGGCGCCGACCTTGGTGTGGTCGGCCAACAGGACGGCGCGCCGGGCGCTGTGGATCATTGCCCGCTTGACCACTGCCTCGGCGTGGTCGGGTGTGGTCAGGCCGCGCTGCGCCGAGATGCCGTTGGTCGCGACGAACGCGACGTCGACGTAGGTCTGGGCGAGGGCGTCCTGGGCCCAGGCGTCGACCGCGGCCAGCGTCCGGCCGCGGACCCGACCGCCGAGCAGCAGGACGGTGAGGTTGGTGCGGCCGGCCAGCAGCAAGGCGACCGGCAGGGCGTTGGTCACCACGGTGAGCTGGCGGTCCATCGGGATGAGGTCGGCGAGCCGGGACGTGGTCGAGCCGGCGTCGAGCAGGATGGCGCCCTCGTCGGGCAGCTCGGCGAGGGCCGCCTTCGCGATGCGCTCCTTCTCGGTGGTCATCACCGAGTTGCGGGCAGCCAGGCCCGGCTCGAAGCCCAGCCGCTCCACCGGGATGGCCCCGCCGTGCACCCGGCGCAGGACTCCCTGGCGCTCAAGGACGGTCAGGTCGCGGCGGACCGTCTCGCTGGTGACGGACAGCTCGGCGGCCAGCTCGGCGACGTCGACCCGGCCGTCAGCCCGGGCGAGGCTGACGATGCGTTGCTGGCGCTCCTCGGCGTACAAGGCTTGATTTCCCTCCGTTCGTCTCTTTGTTTCGCTGTTTTTACTCCCGATTATGTTGGAAGTCAACACCCTGGGTGGGACCAACACGCTCGGTAACCGGGCAACTCAAGGTCGGGACCTTTGACCCTCTTGCTGCCATGTCGGGGCGTCGACAGTGAGGACCTGACCAGGAGAGCCACAGGTGCAGCGATGTCGCACGTCGACGACGGGTACGCGGAAATTGCCGGGCCGACCGAGGGCCGGCGCCCCGGGAAGACGAGCCTGCGGTCGCGCTGGACCCGCGCCTTCGCCCTCCTCACCGCACTCATCGTCCTGAGCGGGCTGGCCGGCTTGGTCGGCAGCCGGCTGCTGGTCGACAACTTCCGCACGTCCGCCCTGACGTCGGAACGGGAAGCCACTCTCGGTGCCCGGCTCCGCACCGATGTCGTCGCCCAGTCCATCGCCCTGTCCAGTCCGACCATCCCGGGCGGCGCCAAGGGCGTAGCCGCGACGCAGCGCCGGATCCGGGCCGACTTCGCCGAGGCGATCCGGACGCAGGACAACGCGGCAGCCAAAGCCCTCTTCACCAGGTCGTCGCACGAGTGGAACCTGGTCCTGGCCGCCGTGGGATCGGCCGACGCTCCCTCAGCAGCGCAGGTGCGAGGCCAGGCCGTGTCCGTTCACGCTCCGAAGGTCTTGTCGCTGCTCGACCAGGCAGGAACGTTGAGCCGGACCGCCAATCGCAGCGATCTCGTCAAGGCGGACCGCACCGAACGCGCCACCCTGGCGGTCCTCGGACTGCTGGAACTGCTCACCTTGATGCTCGTGCTCCGGCTCTCGCGGCGGCTCTCGATCGAGGTCCTCCGACCGGTGGGCCTGCTGCGCGACTCGGCCAACCACCTGGCCAACGGCGAGCTCGACCATCGCGTCGTGATCGACCGCGCCGACGAGCTCGGTGAGCTCTCGACGAGCTTCAACGCGATGGCGGACGCCATTGCCGGGAGCCAGCGAAGCCTGACCCGGGAGGCCAACACCGACTCGCTGACCGGGCTCGCCAACCGGGCCTCCTTCCGGGCTCGGTTGGAGTCCACGCTGGAGCATCCGGACCGGCGCGGGGGCCACCAGGCGGTGCTCTTCGTGGACCTCGACGACTTCAAGGACGTCAACGACACCCTCGGCCACGCGGCCGGAGACGATCTGCTGCAAACGGTGTCCGACCGGCTGGTCGAGACGGTGCGGCCGGGCGACGTGGTGGCCCGGCTCGGTGGCGACGAGTTCGCCATCCTGCTGGAGGGCCTCGCCGATCCCCGGCTTTCGCTGGTCGTCGCCGAGCGCGTGGTCGCGGCCCTGGCGAAACCGATCGACATCATGGCGAACTCGGTCCATGTCGGGGCCAGCGTCGGCCTGGCCGTGCGCCACGGAGAGTCGACGCTGGACTCCCTCATGCGCGAGGCCGACGTGGCGATGTACGCCGCAAAGGCCAAGGGCAAGAACCGGGTCGAGACCTTCGACCTGGAGCTCGACACCGTGGCAGCAGCCCGACTCAAGCTGCACTCCGAGCTGGAGGGCGTCGCCGACCGCGGCGAGCTGGTGGTCGACTACCAGCCGATCGTCGAGCTCGGCACCGGCCAGGTGGTGGGGCTCGAGGCGCTGGTGCGTTGGCAGCACCCGACCCGTGGGCTGCTGCCCCCGTCGGAGTTCATCGCAGCGGCGGAGGAGACCGGCGCGATCGTTGCCATCGGCGCCTTCGTGCTTGAGACGGCCACTCGGCAGATGCAGAGCTGGCAGCGTCGGTATGAGCGGCCCGATCTGTGGCTGTCGGTGAACGTCTCGGTCTGTCAGCTGGACCTTGGTGGCTTCGCGGACGGCGTCACCGACACGTTGGGGAGGGTCGGCTTCGATCCGACCATGCTGGTCCTGGAAGTCACCGAGTCGGTGCTTGCCGATCCTGACGGTGCAGCCCCGAGCTCGTTGGCGGCGGTGCGCCAGCTCGGCGTACGCGTTGCTCTGGACGACTTCGGCACCGGCTACTCGTCCATCGGCTATCTCAGCCGGCTGCCGGTGGACATCCTGAAGATCGACCGCTCCTTCCTGGCCTCGGGTCAGGTAGCCGGTTCGGGGAGCACGCTGCTCGAGGCCGTCGTGGGAATGGCCCGGGGTCTCGGCCTCGACGTCGTACCCGAGGGGATCGAGGAGCTCGACCAGCTCAGCCGGCTGCACGCAATGGGTTGTCGCTACGGACAGGGCTTCCTGATGTCTCGGCCGCTGTCGACGGAGGCCGTCGACGTGATGCTTGCCACGTCGATCCCTCTTCCGCACGTCGGGCTGCCCGGGCAGCTCGCATCGGCAGCGTCGGTGTGATCGTCCCGACGAAGCTGCCGAGAGCGCCCGATTCTGGGGCCGCGGATGGCCGGGTGTTGCGGGTCCTGATCGGTGTGGCGGTCGTCAATGGGCTGATCACCATCCTGGGTCCGGCCTGGGTGCTCGTGCGCGGTGGTGGTGCCGGCGCGCCGATCGGCCCGACGCTCTATCTCTGCGCGTTTGCCGCGACGGCGTTGACACCGTTGGAGCTGGGCTGTCTGTGGTTCGCCCTGGGTGGTCGGGTGCGGGAGATGCGGACGAACAAGCGTGCCGCCGCGCGGATCCGCGAGGTACTGCGGTCGGAGTCGATCGCCACCGCCTTCCAGCCCATCTTCGACCTCGACACCTGCGAGGTCGTGGGCGCTGAGGCGCTCGCCCGCTTCACCGTCGAGCCGTTTACCACCCCGGACGTCTGGTTCGCGGATGCCGACCGGGCCGGGTACGGGCTGGAGATGGAGCTGCTGGCGATCCGCACGGCGATGAGCAACGTCTCGGCGCTGCCGGCCGACCTCTATGTCGCCGTGAACGTCTCCCCCGCCACGCTGGGCAGCCCCCAGCTGCTCGCGACGCTGCTCGGCAGCGGGCTCGCCCCGGCTCGGCTCGTCGTCGAGGTCACCGAGCACACGTCCATCCCTGACTACGCGCCGCTGCGCAAGGCTCGAGAGGGCCTGCGCAAGCACGGGATCCGGCTCGCCGTCGACGACGCGGGGTCGGGGTACGCGTCCTTCCGCCACATCGTCGCGTTGGCACCGGACATCATCAAGCTCGACCGTGAGCTGATCGCCGGGATCGACCACGACGAGGCCGGGCGGGCACTGGTCGCCGCCGTCGTCATGTACGCGCTGGAGGCTGGCGCCGTCCTCATCGCCGAAGGCGTCGAGACCGCGGCCGAGCTCGGCGCCATCGAGGCGCTGGGCGTCGACGCGGCGCAGGGCTATCACCTGGGTCGCCCGACCTCGGTCCAGAACGCCTGGGTCCAGTGGGAGCAGACGAGCGTGACCCTGAAGGAAGGAGCCGAGCGGGCGCTGCGGCCGTCACAGGAACGCACACCGGCTGCGGAACCGCCCGACGAGGTGCTGGCGCACGCGGCGCTGCTCAGGACGGGCGATCCCGGCCACGTGGTGGGACAGCTCGACGTGGCCGTCGGCGACCCGGGTCACGATCACTGGCTCGCGGTGGCCAAGGCCAGGCGGACCGGCTTGCAGCGGGGCCGGCGGACTCACGAGGGTGCCGCCGACCGCCGGCGTACCAGCGTTGACGCCCATCCCGCCGATCACGACGCCCCGGACGCGTAACCCGCCCTCCTGACGGCCATGATCGCTAGTTGCGGGCGAATCTCCGAGCGGGCTCCACTTTTTGCCCGGAACTAGCGATCTTGGAGCGGGTGGGGCCGTCTCACGGCGTACGCCGAGGGTCAGCCGGCGTCGAGGCCCCACGAGATGATCCTCGTCGGGTGGACGCGGATCGCTTCGCGGCTGTAGCCGGGATGCGGAGGTTCCCAGTCGGTCAGCGCCTCGGCGTACCCGCGGATCTCGACACCGCGCGGCCGCCATGGCCGCACGCTGGCCAGGTCGTCGACCACCAGCGATACCAACGGGTTGGTGGCGAGGTTGCGGAACTTCTTCGTGTTCCCCATCGCCCTGCCACCGATGTCGATGACGCCGAGCTCGTCATTGAGGAAGAAGCCGACCGGATTGTTCTGCGGTTGTCCCGCTCCGTCGACGGTGGCCAGCCGTCCGAGTCGTTGGCTGCCGAGGTAGGCGCGCTCGGCGGCGCTGAGCTCAACGGTCATCGGCCGTCCTCTCGAGATCCTTGGTGAGATAGAGCTGCGCGTGGCCGGCGGGATAGCCGTCGATGCGACCGTGTTCGACATAGCCCCGCCGGCGGTAGAACTCCGGCGCCTGGAAGGTGTGCGTGGACAGCACCATCCGGCGCCCGCCACGATCGCGCGTCGTCTGCTCGGCGGCGTCCATCAGCCGGGTCCCGAGGCCCTGGCCGCGGTGGCCCTCCTCGACCCACAGCGCGTCGACATAGCCGCAGCCACCCCACGTCCAGCCCGAGACGCCGCCGGCCAGCTGGCCGTCCGGCGCGGTGGCGCGGATCGTCAGCAGCCGCCCGTCGGTGATCCCGGTCGCCTCGCTGTTAAAGGCGTAGATCTCGTCATCGAGGCGGTCGGCCAACGCCCGGTCGCCCTCGCCGACCTCGATCGCTATCTCGATCGGCGCCTGCCCGTCGGTGTCGGCCACCCGTCGATCGTTGCACCACCGGGGTCTTGACAGGGGACGAGCGCGCGAGCACATTAGTCAGATGACTAAGTCAACCGTCAAGGGGGCCGCAATGGACGTCCAGGAGCGCACCGAGGCCGAGGCGGCCGTGACCAGCGCGGTCCTCGACTACTTCGAGGGCTGGTTCGACGGCGACGCCGCCCGCATGGAACGCGCCCTGCACCCCGAGCTGGCCAAGCGAAAGCTCCTGGAGGACGGCTGGTCCCTGGACGAGACGACCACCGAGCAGATGATCGACGCGACGGCCCGTGGGGTGGGGCGCGGCCGCGGCTCCGGCGACCGCCAGATCGAGGTCGAGGTGCTGGACGTCTACCGCACCATCGCGAACGTGACGGTCCGCTCGGCGGTCTACCGCGAGTACGTCCAGCTTGCGCACACCCGCGACGGCTGGAAGATCGTGAACACGCTCTGGGAGTGGACGTGACCGTTTCGACGGCACGCTCGACCGCGGAAGAGGCCCTCCTCGACGCGGCCGAACGGGTGCTGGTCGAGTCCGGCCATGCGGGCATCACGACCCGCCGGCTGGCCGAGGAGGCCGGTGTCAACCACGGCCTCGTGCACTACTACTTCGGCTCGGTCGAGAACCTGCTGGTCCGGATGCTCGAGCGGTTCACCGAGCGGCTGATCGCCCGGCAACGCGACCTCTACGGCTCGGACCTGCCGTTCATCGAGAAGTGGCGCACCGCGATGCGCCACTTGACGAGCGACGACACGGCGTACCAGAAGGTCTGGTTCGAGCTGCAGGCGCTCGGCTGGAGCCGGCCCGAGCTGCGGGAGAAACTCGCGCCCGTGCTCGCCGAGTGGCGGGCCGTGCTGATGGAGGCCTTCGCGCGACCGCGCGAGGTCCATGGCATCGACATGCCACTCGACGCACTGGTCTGCCTCGTCATGACGTTCAACGAGGGCATCATGCTCGACCGCCTGTCCGGGATCACCCAAGGCCACCAACAACTACTCGATTGGATCGACCGATGGCTAGCGACGTGACTATCCCTGCGCGCGAGCAGTCGCGGGCCAGCTACCCAGACAGCGAGGGCTACGTCGAACGCGACGGCGTGCGCATCTTCTACGAGGTGTACGGCGAGGGGGGCACACCGACCATCCTCTTGCTCCCGACCTGGACGATCATCCACTCGCGGGGCTGGAAGATGCAGATCCCCTACCTGGCAAGGCATTGCCGGGTCGTCACGTTCGACGGCCGGGGCAACGGAAAGTCGGACCGGCCGGCCGACGCCTCGGCGTACGCCGAAGCCGAGTACGCCGCGGACGCGCTTGCCGTGCTCGATGCGACGGAGACCGACAGCGCGATCATCGTGGGCTTCTCGATGGGCGCACAACGAGGTCTCGTCCTCGCCGCCGAGCACCCGGAGCGGGTCGACGGGGCGATCTTCATCGGCCCCGCGTACTCGGGCGGCGAGGAGGCGGTCACGAAGCCGGTGGTCGATCCCTGGGAGCTGGAGCTCGAGACCTACGAGGGCTGGGAGAAGTACAACAAGCACCACTGGCTGCGCGACTACAAGGACTTCCTCGAGTTCTTCTTCCCGCAGGTGTTCACCGAGCCGCACTCGACGAAGGCGATCGAGGACTGCGTGGTCTGGGGTCTCGAGACGACGGGCGCGACACTCGTGCTGACCGGCGAGGCACCGGCCCTCGATCCCAACGCTGTGCGTGACCTCGCCAAGCGGGTGCAGTGCCCGGTGCTGGTCATCCACGGGGACGCCGACGCGATCATTCCCGCGACGCGCGGCGCGGCACTCGCGGAGCACACCGGCGGCCGGCTCGCGATCTTCCAGGGATCGGGTCACGCGCCTCACGTCCGAGACCCGGTGCGGGCCAACCTCCTGATCCGCGACTTCGCCTGTCCGCCGGCCCCGGCACCGACCTGGGCCCGCGTCAGGTCACGGCGCAAGCGGGCGCTCTACATCTCCTCGCCGATCGGGCTCGGTCACGCCCAGCGTGACGTGGCGATCGCGCAGGAGCTGCGCAACCTGCACCCCGATCTCGAGATCGACTGGCTGGCGCAGAACCCGGTGACGCGCGTCCTCGAGGCGCACGGGGAGCTGATCCATCCGGCCAGCGCTCATCTCGCGAACGAGTCCAGCCACATCGAGAGCGAGAGCGCGGAGCACGACCTGCACGCCTTCCAGGCGATTCGCCGGATGGACGAGATCTTGCTGGCCAACTTCATGGTGTTCCACGACCTCGTCCGCGACGAGCCGTACGACCTGTGGATCGGCGACGAGGCCTGGGAGCTCGACTACTACCTGCACGAGAACCCGGAGGAGAAGCGCACGCCCTACGTCTGGCTCACCGACTTCGTGGGCTGGCTGCCGATGCCCGACGGTGGTGACCGGGAGTTGTTCCTCACCGCCGACTACAACGCGGAGATGATCGAGCACATCGCCCGGTTCCCGCGACTGCGGGACCGCGCGCTCTTCGTGGGCAACACCGAGGACGTCGTACCGGATGCCTTCGGTCCCGACCTGCCGCTGATCAAGGACTGGACCGAGCAGCACTACGACTTCACGGGCTACGTCACCGGGTTCGACCCCAGCGAGCTGTCCGACCGTGCGGCGCTTCGCGCCGAGCTCGGGTACGCCGAGGGTGAGCAGGTCTGCGTGGTCACCGTCGGGGGCTCGGGCGTCGGCGGTCACCTGCTGCGGCGGGTCATCGAGGCGTTCCCCGAGGCGAAGTCACGCGTCCCCGCGCTGCGGATGATCGTGGTCGCCGGCCCGCGCATCGACCCGTCCACGCTGCCGCAGCGGGCGGGACTGGAGATCAGGGCCTTCGTGCCCGACCTCTACCGCCACCTCGCGGCGTGCGACCTGGCCGTCGTCCAGGGCGGGCTCACAACGTCGATGGAGCTCGCCGCGAACGGCCGGCCGTTCCTGTACTTCCCGTTGCGGCACCACTTCGAGCAGAACTTCCACGTGCGGCATCGACTCGGCAACTACGGAGCGGGCCGGTGCATGGACTTCGAGACGGCCGACCCGGGCGTGATCGCGCAGGCGATCGCCGACGAGATCGGACGGGAGGTCGACTACCGCCCCGTCGAGTCCGACGGGGCGGCCCGCGCTGCCGCCCTGATCGCCGAGCTGCTCTAGAAGGCTCCAGTGCCGTTCGGCGTGCCGTTGCCGGTGGGGCCGTCGTAGCCGACCACCCCGGTGCAGAGGTACGCGCCCGCGGTCTGGTTGCCCCTGGTGCATCGGCCGTTGCTACCGCTGGTGACGTCGAAGAGGGAGCCGGCGGGCGCGCCGTACGCGAGCGATGCCGGAGTGCCTGCGGTGTTCCCGGACAGCGCGTACACCGCACCGATGATCGGCGCCGCGACGCTCGTGCCGCCGAACACGTACCAGTTGGCGCC